>NZ_JBLZFZ010000001.1:0-306737 GCF_050753385.1 Pantanalinema rosaneae CENA516 | reverse complement strand
AGATGTGTATAAGAGACAGGCGGGAGGGAGGGTAGGTGGGGAGGATGCTTTGACTGTCGGGGGCATAAATCCATTCCAGGGATAAATGGATCTGTAGCTGTTCTAACAATGCCGATGCCTGAACGGGTTTAGGTAAAAACGCATTGCAGTGAGCCTCCTGGCTCATTCGTTGATCAAAGTCAAACACGCTGGCTGAAATTGCTACCACCACCAGGTTTTGTAACTCGGGAATCTGTCTAAGTCGTCGGGTCATCTCAAAGCCATCCATCAGGGGCATCACCAGATCTACTAGAACAACATCCGGCGATCGCTGAAGGGCTTGCTCTAATCCCTCCTGACCATTGCTGGCCTGAATCACCGTAAAGCCTAGCGGTTGCAACAGATCAACAATTACCAGGCGATTAAATTCCTTGTCATCCACGACTAACACGGTGCGGCGATCGCCGTTATAACCGATGATCGATCGGGCATTTGGGCACTGAACGGCGCGGCTGGACTCGGCGACTTCCGGCAGACTCAGATCCAGCCAGAAGCGGCTTCCCTGCCCAGGCGTACTATGAACCTGAAGCTTGCCACCCATCAATTCCACCAATTGGCGACTAATTGCTAGCCCTAACCCTGTGCCCTCTGTACGATGATCCGGGTGACTGCCGCAATGGAACGGCTGAAAGATTACTTCTAACTGATCGGGGGCAATGCCAATACCAGTATCGACAACTTCAAACCGAATTTTGTCATCCAGGCTGGGTCGCTCGGGCTGACGCGGTAGCTGGGCTGCTGTGGCAACGGCTTCCGGCTGCACATAGCCGACCCTAAAGGTAACGCTTCCCACTGGCGTGAACTTAACCGCGTTACCGAGGAGGTTGAGTAGTACCTGCCGCAGGCGTTTTTCGTCGGTATGAACGAGTTGCGGTAAGGGACACAGGACTTCGTAATTCAACGTAATTTGTTTTTGTTCCGCCCGAATTCGACAAATTTCTAGAACATTGGCTAAAAAATCCGGCAAATGCACTGTACTGGGATGCAACTCCATTTTTTGCGCTTCAATTTTTGACAGGTCTAAGACATCGTTAATTAATGTCAGTAGATACTCGCCACATTGATGAATAATATTTAAACCATTGCTTTGCTGTTCAGTTAACGCAGGATGCTTTTTGAGAATTTGGCTATAGCCAAGAATGCCATTCAGAGGGGTGCGTAACTCATGACTCATATTGGCAAGAAACTCGCTCTTGGTGCGGTTCGCTATCTGTGCGGCTTCCTGTGCCCGTTGGCGCTCTCGGATTTCTTGCTGCAAGTGGCGGTTTTTCTCCTCCAGCTCTAAGGTGCGAGTCGTTACTTTGGCTTCTAATGTCCGATTGGCTTCCTCTAAATCGGCGTACAGTCGGGCATTTTCGATCGAGATAGCGGCCTGGGCTGCCAGCAGTTGCAGGATGTCTAACCGATCCTGGGTAAAGGCTCCTGTGGTCAGATTATTTTCTAAATACAGCACCCCAGTTAATTTTCCCTGGTGCAGAATTGGCGTACATAAAATTGATTTGGGCTGTGCAGCGATGATGTACGGATCGGTGGCCACGATCGCATCAAGGCTGGCATGACTCAGCACTAAGGCTTCTTTGGTGCGGACGACATAGTTAATGACTGCAACGGGTAAATAGTGGTGAATCGAGCGCTCTGAATTGGGACGATCGAGAATTTCTGCCAGTGGTAATGGGATCGACTGTGGTTGGATGGTAATGGCTGGGGTGTTGACATTACCTGAGGCTTGAATTGACCACTGCCCATCGGTTTCCAGCAGCAAATAGCCCTTTTCTGCCCCAGCATTTTCTAACACAATCTGCATCAGCTTAGTGAGCAGTTCCCCCAACACAATTTCACTGGACAATGCCTGTGAGGCTTTGAGCACCGTCGTAACATCAAAGGCAATGGTGCTGTTGCTGGATGGATGCCCGGTTGTGGGTGTGGCTGCCTGAGTCATGGCTGGTTGCTGTAATACTGGGGACAGTAACCTGGCATACCGCGTGATTAAATCTTGCACTTTAGCCGTGGCTCCCCAGCGCAGATAACCGTAGTAAGCCTCCATTAAATAGGTCTGTGCGACCTTGTCGCGATCGTGAGCCAGATAAAATCCGGCAGCAAGCTCGTTGGCTAAGGCTTCCTCCTGTAAATAGCCGTTGGCTTTGGCTCCAGCGATCGCGCGATCGTACAACTCCATTGCCTGCCAATAGTTGCCTAAGACCCGAGCGGTTTCTGCTTCTACTAACTCAAACTTATGCTGAAAATTCATGGGAGCGTGGTTTGCCCAGTTCCGCAGTTTTTCCTGGTTTTCCACCACCCGATCGAGTAAACGTTCCGGCTCCGAGGTGGAGGAATACTGGGCAAGATGGGCTAACGAGTCATAGAAGTAAAAGACCAACACCGAAAACAAGCCTCGGACACCGTCTAAGTATTGCTCAGCCTGGTTAGCATGGTCGATGGCTTGCGGGAACTGTCCAAACAGGTAAGCTAAAATTAACTTATTCAAAAACACATAATGGACTAAAGTTCGTTCATTTAATTGAATATGAACTGGCAAAGATGTGGCTTCATCATAGGCACTGCCGATTAACTGACATGGATTTTCAGATAAACCCATTAGATTCAATACAGGTTGGTGAAAAATTTGATTCCACTTTAATGCGGTTTCTTGATTAATTTGGGCGATCGCTTGGCTATAGCGTGCCATTTCTGGTTCTAGAGCGGTTAACTCCAGCCCACTCCAATAGGAATATTGACATTTGTAGGTAGCGGCGTAACCCGCATGAGCCAGATCCCCAGTTTCTAAGCCGCTGAAATAGGCATCCTCCAGATACGGCAAGGAATTTTGTAGGGGATGCTTCCACGGCAGAATGAAGGTGGATACCTTAAAGAGCGTTTGGCTACGGGTGAGGTTGGTAGGCAGGCGATCGAGTAAATTCACAGCCAGTTGCCCAAACTGATAGCCGGTTTCAATGTCCTGTAAAAGCCCACTAAAAACAATGCCGTAATCGGCAAACCCACTGACGGAGGCGGTGGTCATGCCATGCTGAATGGTTAAATTGACTTGCTGACATGCCATTAAAATAAACAGTGCCGGAGCCGATTGATAAGCCGCAGGAACTAAGCTTGCCAGCAGACGGAGCGCCGCCAGTTTGGTTTCATCGACGATCGCCGGTAGATGCATCAAATCATCAATGGTTTTACCCACTAAATTAGCGGTAGTGGTCGCGATCGCCTGTTGAATATCTGTCGCGGATGGAAATTCAATCAGATTTACACCTAACAGGTTTAATGCTTGCAGACCCAGTTTAATGGCGGTCAACAGTTCTCTCTGCACCTCACAGGTTTTAATCCGTAACTCATAGGCTTTGACTTGTGCTAACGGGGTTTTGGCGTATTGCAACACTAACCCAGTTAAGCGTTGCATTGATGTAAAGTCACCACTCAGAAACGCGGCTTCTGCTGCCTCCTGATGAAGTGCCAGACTGAGATCGTAGTAGTGCTGCCAGCTAGTGCTGGGTAACAACCTTAAGCCGACCTTGAGATAGCGCATCACCACTTCGTGGGCCATGGCTGACTTAGCCGTTTGACCTGCCAAAAGATTCAGTTCTGCCAGATCAATGCGATCGGCTGCCGTCGTCAGTAAATCAATGCCATAATTTAATTGATTCACTACAGTAAAAATGGTGGTTTTGTCAGGCTCACAGGAGGTGTGTTGCCGCAGTCGCTGGCCAATCTGAACGTGAGTTAGCCCCCGTTGCGATTCGGGAATCAACCCATAGGCGGCTTGCTGAATGCGGTCATGGGAAAATTTGTAAGTGGTCTTGACCTGTAAGCTGGATTCTAAGGGTTGAGCAGGCTTTTGCACATCCATGACAGGCTCAAGTTCCAGAGGAACCTGCTCAGAATCATGACAGGGGGTGATCAGTTCAGCTTGCAGTGCTTCCCACAAGTCTTTCGCCGTTTCTGCTTGGCTGGTTTGATGAACGATCGCCAACACCTCCAGCGTAAATTTGTCTCCTATGCAAGCCGCTAACTTGAGAATATTTTGGGTTTTAACCGATAATTTCTGAATTTGATTTACCATTAATTCCACGACATTCTCGGTAATCCTGATAGTCTGCAAAAGTTGCATGTCCCATTGCCAACTGCCCTGGGTAAAGTCGAACCACAGAAGCTTATCCTGATACAGGGATTTCAGCAGTTGAGTTAGGAAGAAAGGATTTCCCTGCGTTTTTTTAAACACCAGATCCGCTAAGGATTGAGTTTGAGCTACCTCGGTATGCAGCGTATCCGCCACTAATTGCGTCACATGATCAATCGTTAACGGTTGCAGTATAAGCTGACGGACGATCGCTCCAGCCTGCTGAATGCGCTCCAGCGTATGCATTAAGGGGTGGCTAATGTTCACCTCGTGGTCGCGATACGCTCCAATTACCAGTAGATAATGGTTCTCCGGATTAGTAATAATTAATTCAATCAACTTCAGAGAAGATAGATCTGCCCACTGCAAATCATCTAAAAAGATAATTAGGGGATGTTCAGGTTGACTGAAGACACGAATAAATTGTTGAAATACTCGATTGAACCGACTTTGAGATTCAAACGAATTCAAGACAGCAACGCTTGGTTGGGAACCGATAATTTGTTCGACTTCTGGAATGACATCAATGATGATTTGAGCATTTGCTCCCAAAGCGACCAGAAGTTTAGTGCGCCAGCTTGCGATCGTGGCATTACTCTCTGCTAATAGGTGCCGCATCAACTCTTGAAATGCCTGGATCAGGGAGGCATAGGGGAGATTGCGTTTAAATTGATCAAACTTACCTGAAACAAAATAGCTACCTTGTCGCGCGATCGTGTGATGTAGTTCATTCACAAGTGCCGTTTTCCCAATCCCGGAATAACCGCTGACGAACATTAACTCGATCGCGCCTGTCCGGATCTGCTCAAATGCGGCGAGTAACGTGGCAATCTCCTGATCTCGACCATAAAGTTTTTGGGGGAGCAGGAATTGACTGGCAGTATCTAATGTACCGATCGCAAAGGACGCGATCGTTCCAGTCGGCTGAAGGGACTGCTGACACTGGATCAGATCCGCCCGGAGTCCTAACGCACTTTGGTAACGTTCCTCAGGGGGCTTGGCTAAAAGCTTCATGACCAGATCAGACAATACCTGGGGAATCCTGGGATTCAGTTGATCTGGAGCGGGGGGAACTTTAGCAATGTGGCAATGAATCAGTTCTAATGGATCGCTGGTTTGATAGGGGAGTTGCCCGGTCAGGAGTTGATAAAAGGTCACCCCTAAGGAGTAAAGATCGCTGCGATCGTCGATCGTCCGGTTCATCCGTCCCGTTTGTTCGGGCGACATATAAGCCAGAGTGCCTTCTAACTGATTTGGTTGATCCAGGGCTGAAGTTTCAGCCGTCAGGCAGGATGACACACTGAAATCAATAATTTTGACTTGTCCAGTTTGGGGCTGAATCAGAATATTACTGGGATTAAGATCTTTATGAATAATCTGATGCTGATGGAGTTCTGCGATCGTCGTTGCGAGTTGGATCGCAATATCGAGAAATTGCTCCAGTGAGAGGGTGGTTGCTTGGAGAAATTGGTGTAAAGACAGTCCACCAAAATCTTCTAAAACTAACGCTACAGAATGGTGATCCGGTTCTAGGGCTAACGCCCGAATGACTCCCGAGCTCTGGAGAGTTTGAAGAATTGCAAATTCTTGTTTCAAGCGAGCGATTCTTTCTAGCGCAGGATACTCAGCTTTCAGCACTTTAATCATCACCGGGGATTGCTGGGGCGGTTTGAGCGCGGTATAAACCCTGGTGTCGTCCCCTTCATAAATCACCTGTTGCAGCCAGTAGCCAGCCAGTATCTGGTTCATAGCCGCTCGATCGCCTGAGCAAGTGGGTCAAACTGGTTACGGATCATTCTCTTCTGAACAAGGATAATCAATTTATAAGCATTGCAATCCTTCTCTAGGGTAAGCGCTGATCTGACGCTAGAGCTATGGCTTAACTACTTCTTTGGTTTGTACTTGGCTTGGTGATTAACCATCGGTGGCTCCGGGGTGCCAGCCTGTTGTTTCTGCCCAGATTTCCGCTCCTTCCATGATCAGATCGCAGACGGGATCTTTGACATCGTAATAGGCTTCGGCATTATCCGCATGGTAGTTCGCTAAAGCCTGTTTCACCTGGGCATACGCCTGGGCGCTGGCAGGGTGCGATCGCAGGTAATCCCGAAATAGCAGGGCATACCGTTGATTAGCTCTGCCGACAATTCGGACATGGGCATTGACGGGACGGTGAGGTGGGAGCGGTTTAAATAGCCATTTCACCCAGTCATGGCGTTGACTCGCACCCGGTGGCAGATGATCTTGCAGATGCGGACTCTGTTGATACCCAATTTGCTCGAATAAAGGGATGATCGCCGGATCAAGGCTGGCAACGGTAATCTGAATATCGATGATATCTTTTGCCGCTAACCCAGGTACAGAGGTGGAGCCAATATGATCAATGCGCAGGGCTAAATCACCCAGTCCCTGACGTAGAGTTTTACCTAGAGTTAAGAACTCTTCGCGCCAGGTCGATCGATAAGGTTGAATGACAATCATCCGAATCTATGGCAAACGACAGCTACAGGGTAATCGATCGAGTTCACTGTCGCCAAACCTCTCTGATTGAGACAGACAAAGGAATCTCAGCATAGAATAGCTATGCCTCTAGTACAGATAAAGCGCTGATTTGTTCACCAAACTATCGTTGCAGCCACTTGATTGAGAACGATGTTATGAGTCAATACATGCTTGCCTTAGATCAAGGGACGACCAGTTCTCGCGCGATCGTCTTCGATCGCCAGGGGAATCTGCTTTCCCTTGCCCAGAAGGAATTTCAGCAAATTTTTCCCCAGTCCGGTTGGGTCGAGCATGATGCTGATGAAATTTGGTCGTCTCAAATTGGGGTGGCAAACGAAGCCCTGGCTCGGATTGGCATTGTTGCCAGGGATATCGCGGCGATCGGGATTACCAATCAACGGGAAACGACGATCGTCTGGGATCGGCAAACAGGTCGCCCAATCCACAACGCGATCGTCTGGCAAGATCGGCGGACGGCCGCCTTTGCCGATCAACTGAAAGCTGAGGGTCACGAGGCGCTGTTTCAAGGCAAAACCGGATTAGTGATTGATGCCTACTTCAGTGGGACAAAACTGAAATGGTTACTCGATCATGTGCCTGGAGCCAGGGAGCAAGCCGATCGGGGGGAACTTGCCTTTGGCACCGTAGACAGTTGGTTAATCTGGAAGCTGACTCAGGGAGCCTTACATGTTACCGATGCCACCAATGCCTGTCGGACGATGCTTTACAACATTCATACAGGGACATGGGATGATGAGCTATTAACCCTGCTCGATATTCCCCGTAGCCTGCTACCCGACGTTCGCAGTTCTTCAGAAGTGTATGGGCATACTGCCGCCGGACTATTGGGCGCACAGATTCCGATCGCGGGGATTGCCGGAGATCAACAGGCAGCGACCTTTGGGCAAGCGTGTCTCCAGGCTGGCATGGCAAAAAATACCTACGGTACAGGCTGCTTTATGCTGCTGAATACGGGGGAAACGCCGATCGTCTCCCATCACCAACTGCTGACCACCGTTGCCTGGAACGTCAACGATCGCACGCATTACGCCTTAGAAGGGAGTGTGTTTATTGCGGGGGCGGTGGTGCAATGGTTACGAGATGGTTTAGGCATCATCAACCAGAGTGCAGAGGTGGAATCCCTGGCTGCCAGCGTCCCCGATCCGGGTGGGGTGTACTTGGTGCCAGCGTTTGTTGGCTTGGGTGCGCCCTATTGGGATAGTTATGCTCGGGGGGCGATCGTGGGTCTGTCTCGCGGGTCTACCGCCGCCCATATTGCCCGGGCTGCCCTGGAGAGTATTGCCTACCAGACCGCCGATGTGATTGATGCCATGCATCAGGATTCGACGTTATCTCTGTCAGAATTGCGGGTAGATGGCGGGGCGGCGCGGAACGACCTGTTGATGCAGTTTCAGGCAGATGTGTTAGGAGTCCCCGTTGTGCGACCGAAAGTGACTGAAACAACCGCCCTTGGAGCCGCTTACCTGGCGGGATTGGCGGTGGGATATTGGGCAAGCGAACAGGAAATTGTCCAACTATGGCAACTGGACAAACGGTTTGAGCCAACCGTGAGTGCTGGCCAGCGTCATACCTGGCGAGAAGGCTGGCGGCAAGCGGTCGCCCAAACTCGGCATCGATCGTAGACCTACCTGTTCTTGGTGATGAATAACTCATTGATGCGATCGCACATCCTCACGACCCTCCGGCAATCTGACGCGTGGGATGTGATTGTGATTGGGGGTGGTGCGACTGGATTAGGAACAGCCGTTGAAGCGGCAAGTCGGGGATTTAAGACGCTGTTGTTGGAGAAATATGACTTTGCCAAAGGAACCTCTAGTCGATCGACAAAGCTGATTCATGGCGGAGTGCGATATTTAGCTCAAGGGAATCTTTCCTTAGTGCGAGAAGCGCTGCATGAGCGCGGACTTCTTTGCCAGAATGCGCCCCATTTAGTCAAGAATTTGTCTTTTGTCGTGCCGGGGTATGCCTGGTGGTCGCAGCTTTACTATGGAGCTGGGCTAAAGCTGTACGATCTGCTATCTGGACGCTTGAGCTTCGGTCGGAGTCAATTCCTGAATCAGTCCGATACCCTGGAGCAGGTTCCTACCTTAAGGCAGGAGGGTTTACGTGGCGGTATTCTCTACCACGATGGTCAATTTGATGATGCTCGGTTCGCTATTACCTTAATGCAAACTTTGGTGGATTGTGGTGGCGTAGCTTTGAACTATGCGCCGGTCATCGACTTTATCAAAACGCAGGGTAATATCCGTGGCGTTCGGATGCAGGATACCGAAAGCAGTGAAATTTTGGAACTAAATGGCAAAGTAGTGATCAATGCTACGGGAGTTTTCGTGGATACCGTCCGGCGCATAGATTATCCATTAGCAGAGGCAATGCTGTCTCCCAGTCAGGGCATCCATTTGGTCGTCGATCGCCGCTTTCTTCCGGGCAATAGCGCCATGATGATTCCCAAAACTGAGGACGGTCGCGTTTTGTTTGCCTTACCCTGGCAGGGCAGAACACTATTGGGAACGACGGATACCCCAGTCGATCGCCCTGAATATGAACCGCGTCCCCTGGCTAGTGAAATTGATTTTATCTTACGCACAGCGACGCAATATCTTTGTCCGGCTCCCACCGATGCCGATGTTCTGAGTGTGTTTGTCGGACAACGTCCCCTGGTGAAAACCGATCGCACTCAGTCAACGGCTACTTTGTCCCGTGAACATACAATTCAAATCTCTGACTCTGGGCTACTGACCATTACTGGCGGCAAATGGACGACCTACCGCAAAATGGGTGAAGACGCGATCGATTACCTGATTCAGCGAGGCATGTTACCACCGCATCCCTCTATTACCGCCGATTTAAAGCTGCATGGCTGGACTCAAACCCCCAAACCTGCACCCCTGGACGTGTATGGTAGTGATGCCGATCGGGTGCAGCAGTTACCCGGCATGAATCAATTGCTCCATCCCCGGTTGCCCTACACAGAAGCCGAAGTGGTGTGGGCAGCCCGCTATGAAATGGCACGTAGGGTTGAAGATGTATTGGCTCGGAGAACTCGATCGCTGTTTCTGGATGCGGCGGCTAGCCTGGAAGCGGCTCCAAACGTTGCCATGATTCTAGCGACAGAATTAGGATTTAGTCAGGAGTGGCAACAGCAGCAGGTAGCAGCGTATCGATCGCTGGCGATCGGCTATCAATTGTCCTGCGACTCAACAGCATAGCGGTAATTTGCCTCCTAGGCTGTGTTTAAAGACCCTTTGATCCTCCCTAACCCTCGCGCTACGCGCCGCTAACGCTAGAAAAAAGGAGGGAACCGAACCGTTCAAAGTCCCCCAAAATATAGCCTGCGGCATTGTAGAAAGGAGGATTGAGGGGACTTACAGATAAGAATGTTTGAGGTTTAGTTCCGAAGATAATCTGTATTCAGAGCCAGATTTCTTTCGTAGGCTGTAATTTCATGATCCGTGATACCAAACCGACCGGAAGGATTCAAGAAATCATCCATACTGCCTCGCACACTGTACTTGAAGTGTTGCCAGAACTGGAAGCCATCTGCTTGATGCAATTGACCTGCCGCATCAAAATATAAACATTGACCAACATGGTCATAGTCAAACCGACCAAACTGGCGAGGGGCAACCCGTGTGACTACGTCATTATGATTGACGAAGCGGAAAGTGCGAAACCAAAACTTTTGATCGAAGGCTTGGGAAAAGCTGCGATCGCCAACCCGAGGGGAGCCAAAGGTATAGGTTGCCTGGACTGAATAATTCATTTCTTCCAAAATTACGGTTGCCAGGGTGGCTAATGCGCCGCCTAAACTATGACCTGTAATGAATAACGGCTGATGGTTATCGCGGAATCTGGTCAAGGTTGACTGAATTTGGTGCAGCACTGAGTAGAGGGCAAGGGTAAAGCCGCGATGGACATTGCCACCAAAGTCCGGAATTTGGGCGACATCAATATTGGTCATCCAATCTTTGAGCGCCGATCGTTCTGTCCCGCGAAAGGCGAGGATCAGTAGCCGATCGTTGCCTGTAATTAAGGCTTGCGTATGGTTGCGGCTCAAGAATTGACAGCGATCGAAGTTCCAGCGTTGATAGTCTGGATCAACCAAAATTTGGTCTGCGGATTTGTACACTAAGCGAGCGGCTTTGGCTAAACCAAGGGCATTGAGTGGGGGCTGATGTGTTCGGCAGGGGGCAATCATAGTCATAAAACACTGGGGGCTAAAAGTATGAACAGCAGTCATTGTGAACAGCGGTCAGTTAACGGGGACGATCGCAAGTGGGCAATGCCTGCGATCGCAGGGACACAACCATGCGTCACCTAGTGGCTGAGACTAATAGAGCCATTGCGAATAAAGTCCTGGCTAATGGGGGCAATATAGCGGACATTGGCTCGGACATAGCAAACTCCGGGTGTGCCTGAGGCATGGCTAGGCACCTGAGGATTCACCCGCAACCAGGGATTACCCTGATTGAAAACTACGGCATCTTGATTGGGGTTCGAGAAGACAGCTGTCACGATCGATCCGGGCATCAGAACCGATTTAACCGCACCGTTAGGTGTTGTGCGGCAGTTCAAGCCGCGATCGGTATCCACAACCAGCCACTTGGTATTTTGGAAATAGCCCCGGTTGCCCAGCACTCTAGCGGTTGTGAAGTCCCCTTGTCGGCTGGCGGTGGGTACTTCGGCAACCTGTGCCTGTGCGGGTAAGGCAGATAAACCTGTGGCTAGAGCGGCGATCGGCGCAATGGTAATGAGTGTGATGAACTTATGCATGGTAGAAATCTCCGTAGACAATTGAGTGAATGTGACTCGTAACAACGATCAGGGGCTGAGGTAGAAGTGCCAGCGCTGTTTGCTCAGCTCAAGTGCTTCTAAAATAGTTAACACACTAAATATTTCTGATTTCGGATAACGTTAGTCACCTTTTTTCGGTATCTTGACAACTTTTTTAGAAGAAAAATATTTTTCCGATTTAGCTGATTAATAGTGCATATTAATTGCCAATAGCCCGTATCTTTCTAGTCGATTTGAGTAAAAGTTGCTAGTAATTAATTGACTGATCCTGAGCTGATAGAAGTTGCAATTAAATTTCAGCCGAATTAGATTTAATCTATCCTTATATGCTCAAAAATAATAGGAAAAATATCACACAAATGGGTGCTCAGAGTTCTCCGGAATTGGATGTTTTCAATCTGATGCAGTAGGTAAGCAAACGCAAGGCAAACTAAAAACGACGGATTTCCTAATAGAAATTAGTCAAATCAATCAAACTTACACTTTGCTGAGTCGCACGAATCATAGCTATTCATCAGTGATTACGTTAACGAATTAGCTGTGATTTCAGTCACTCATAAAGAGTAGCGATCGAATACCTTGCAGCTACTTACCTATTCCCTCATCTAGGAGTTTTAATCATGACGACCACGATTCAAACCAACAAGCCCATTCTCCAACTTGGTTCTCAAGGGGCGGCGGTTAAAGAACTGCAAACCTTAATCAACAAGTTCCTCAACGCTGCTCGCCTGAAGGTTGATGGTATCTTTGGCACTCAAACTCTGGGAGCCGTTAAAGAAATGCAAGAACGCTTTTTCCTAACGGTTGATGGGATTGTGGGAGCTAAAACCTGGGCAGCGTTAATCGCTGGCAAAAACACTGAACTACCGGTATTAAAAGTCGGGAGTCAGGGCGATTTAGTCCGGCGAGTGCAGTCTCGGTTGGCAGTAAATGGCTATACCTTTGGCACGATCGATGGCATCTTTGGCATCAAAACGGAAGCAACCGTGAAGCGGTTTCAAGTCGATCGTAATCTTCAATCGGATGGCATTATTGGTCAGCAAACCTGGGTGCAACTGAGCTATTTGTATCCCTACTCACAACGCTAGAAATCATTTCTGTTCACGGCTGATGCATTGTTTACTCTCTCAATTGTAAATCCATTCACTCATCTAGGAGTTTCCATCATGACGACAACTGTACAGATCAACAAGCCTACTCTCCAGATCGGTTCTCAAGGTGCTGCGGTTAAGGAACTTCAGACACTAATTAACAACTTCTTTAACGATCCTCGTCTGGTAGTTGACGGCATCTTTGGTTCGGTAACGGAAGTGACGGTAAAAGAAATCCAAGAGCGGTTTTTCTTAGTGGTTGATGGCATTGTTGGTTCTAAAACCTGGGCAGCGTTGATGACCCGCAGAAATGCTGAATTACCAATTCTGCGGGTTGGCAGTCAAGGTGATTTAGTCCGACGGGTACAAGATCGGTTATCTATTCATGGCTATGCGCTAGGCGCGATCGATGCTGCCTTTGGTGCAAAAACGGAAGCGGCAGTGAAGCGGTTTCAAGTCGATCATTATCTCCGGGCGGATGGGGTTATTGGTCAAGAAACTTGGATGGAACTGAGCTACTTGTATCCCTATGTTGGGTGCTAAGGTAACTCCAATAGTGTTCTAACGCAGGACGCTATTACCTTCTTCAAAGTCATTCATGGACATAGTGCATTCAAGCCCGGTGGATCCCAACCGGGTTTTTTCGTATGTCTTTCCTTATGGCATCTTGAGGTGATCAGACGGCTAATCTAACAATGCGGTCGTCGGATTTAATGGAGTGCGCTACTGGCAAACGATCGACAAGTCCCTCCTCGATCGCTCAAGCAGGGACTATCGAAATTATGAAGTGGGATCATTAAAGCATTTCCTAACTGCGGAAGTGAGACTATTTGAGGTGGAACTGAACTAAAGCTCTTCACCATTGCTAGCCTGAGATGAAGCGATTCAGTAACCAACGACTCCGTAACGATGTTACTTTAGGAAATGTCAACGATCGATTGGAAAACCACTGAAGTCAAGTGAAACAAATTCACGCAGGAAACGATTTCAACCTCCTAATATTCGTGAATTTCAGGATTTGATTCGTCGGAGAAGATGATCAACTTCTTAACTACCAGAATAGTGCCAATTTGGCAGAACGACGATGAATGAGAACAAAGTTTACGATCGCCCATCTAGCCCCGTTAATTGTTGATATGCGGTTGATTCAGTTCGGTACACTTGGCGGCGGCGGCTTCATAGGCAGCTAAATATTCCTTGCCCCCCAGCATGACATCGCCGTAATATTCATAGGGCTGCGAGCCGTAGATGGGGAGCGGATCATCATCTGGGTAATCTTCCTTCGCTTCCTCGATCGCAGCTTTCAATTGTTTCACCGTTAAGCGTTGGGCAGCAAAATAGTGCAGGGCGGCAGCCGGTTTGCCCAAATGGGGAAAGGTCGGGTCAATAATGCGATCGTCTAACTCGATCCAGCTATGTTCGATCGGTTTATACGGTTTCCCAGTGAAGGCTAAAAAGCCCTGCACATAGTCAACTTCGCCTTTGAGTTTTAGAGCCGCTTTAAAGGCATTGTCAAAGGGAGCGCGAGCTTTACTGTGAATTTGTTCCGCCGTGGCGATCGAAAGCGGTTCATCCAGATGCTTCAAGAGAAATGCTGCCTTGCTCTAATCAGGGTCATTTTCCAGTTTAACGGTTGATTGCCCCATCCACTGCGGCGGCTATGCCTAAATATTAGAAGGGGTAAACCGTGGTTCACCCCATGAACAGATGGGAACTTAGGAACTGATTTAATCCCCATTCCTTAGGGCTTCAGGACAACTTTGATGCAATTATCCTTCTTGTGCTTGAAGACCTCGTAGGCTTTGGGGGCTTCATCTAGGGGCAAGCGATGGGTAATCACGAACGAGGGATCAATATCCCCCCGCCGCACATGCTCTAGCAAAGGTTTGAGATAACGGTGAACGTGGGTCTGTCCCATCTTGAAGGTGAGCCCCTTATTCATGGCTGCCCCCATGGGTACTTTATCCAGAAAGCCACCATAGACTCCGGGAATGGAAACATGTCCTCCTTTACGGCAGGCAAGAATGACCTGTCTGAGCGCCGTCGGACGATCAGTTTCCAGGCGCACCGCTTGTTTTGCCTGATCATAAAAGGCATCTAATCCCATGCCATGCGCTTCCATTCCTACGGCATCAATACAGGCATCCGGCCCGCGTCCCCCCGTCATTTCTTTCAGGGCTTCGCCCGCATCCACTTCCTCATAGTTAATGATTTCAGCATGGCACTGCTCCTTCGCCATTTGTAAGCGTTCGGGAATGCGATCGATCGCAATCACCCGTTCGGCTCCCAGCATGTAAGCACTTTTGATTGTGAACTGTCCTACAGGTCCACAGCCCCAAACGGCAACGGTGTCACCCGGTTGGATATTGCAGTTCTCGGCGGCCATGTATCCAGTTGGGAAAATATCGGTGAGGAATAATACCTGCTCGTCTGACAGTTCGGCAGGAACTTTCATTGGTCCTACATCCGCAAAGGGCACACGAACGTATTCTGCCTGTCCGCCCGCATAGCCACCTAGTAAATGGGAATAACCAAAAATCCCGGCGGGTGAATGCCCATAGAGCTTTTCTGCCATCCAGGCATTGGGGTTAGTGTTGTCGCATAATGACCACAAATCCCGTTGACAGAAGAAGCAGCCGCCACAGGAAATGGGGAAGGGAACGACAACCCGATCGCCAATTTGCAAATTGTGAACATCCTGACCCAGTTCGACTACTTCTCCCATAAACTCATGCCCCAGGATGTCGCCGGACTGCATGGTTGGGATGTAACCGTTATAAAGGTGTAGATCGGAACCACAAATTGCGGTTGAGGTGATTTTAATAATGGCATCTCGGGGATTGAGAATTTTAGGATCAGGGACATTATCGACCCGCACATCGTTTGCCCCATGCCAACATACTGCTTTCATGTAATACTTCTCCTAATTACGAGTCATTAACGCCCAGAGGGTTGCCCGTCCGTCGTAGCAATTTCTCCGGTTTCCATTAACTGCTTAAATCGATAGAGATCTTCACCAATTTGTTGTTCCGGTTCTTCCCCAAAAAGTTTGGCGATCGCAACACCAATGATCCCTGCCGGTGGTTGATACTCCAGCCTCACCTTGACTTCTGTTCCTCGTTCTCCCATCGCCGGTTGAAACTGAACCGATCCAACATGCTTGATGTCGGAACCTGCTACGGAAGCCCAGGCAATCAAGTGGTTCTCTTGCTCGTTGGTAATTTCAGCATCCCACTCAACGCTGGTTCCTAAAGGCGCATTTTCAATCCAGTGCGATCGGCGATCGTTGATGACATTGACGGATTTAAGGTGCTTCATGAAGCCGGGCAGGTTCTCGAAATCACGCCAAAACTGATAGAGTTCTGCGGCTGGTTTGTTGATAGTTACGGTCTTCTCAACTTTAATGTTCTGACCCATGAATCTTGTACTCTTGAGGAGAATTTGTGTGCTTGATGAAGCAAGCCTTTTCTCCTATGTTCAAGGAATGGATTCAGTGCTACATCACTCTGAAGAACCAGTTTCGGCATGTATGGATCTATACCAATTAAGCTGATATAAGCGATTTTAGAAAATACTTTGAGGATTACTGCTAAACAATAAATTGCCCCTGTTTGTTAAACAACAGAGGCTAGAGTGATCAATCAGGATTAACTGTCCTACGCCAGTTGATCAAGCTAAATCAACGGGTTAATATGATGCTCGCTAGATTAGTAAACACCCCGACGACGGGTAACAGCGTAGTAAATTGCTAGAGCAATAATGGCTCCTAATACAGCGAGAAATACCCCACCAATGCTTAAACCAGTAGCAGAAAGGGCTAACGTACCATTCACTAATAAGTTGTAAAGTGAACCTCCGACGAAAGCACCAACGACACCCAGAATTAACGTGCCAATAATACCGCCACCTTGACGACCCGGATAAATCGCTTTAGCGATCGCGCCAGCTAATAGACCTAATACAATCCAGGCAAGAATGTCCATCGTATCCTCCAAATTTGGTTACAAAAGATTGGTTGTTGCGTTGATTGATAACACGTTCGCGTTTATCCCAGACGGTGGAGTCCAGAAGTCATGATCGGCTTCTGCACCATGCTGGTTAGACTTTTATAAGCACAGATGTTAATGACTGATGATTTCTATGATCAAAAAACCGGCAATAATCGTTTGATTCAGTCCTACATCAGTGCAATTAGCATACTTTCAGAATATCGGCTGAATGATTGGGGTGTACCTATCTCAAGAGAGGAAACGGATAGGACGGAGGTTAGAGTTTTCAGGGAGAAGGCTTCTGTCTTTATGCAGAACGATGCAGCGAATTGGCGCTTTATACAGCAAGTCCCCACTTGATCCTTCAAGCAGGGACTTGTGCAATTTAGAGTGGTGGTATTGAGTGATTTCCTCAGAGTGGATGAAGCTATCTGGAGGTGAACTAAATGGAGAATTCAATCATTAATTAGCAGATAGATTGGAACCATTTAGCTGATAACACTCCCTTGCCATTAAATTGAGGAAATATCAACGATCGACTTAAAAACCACTGAAGTCAGTTGAAACAAATTCACGCAGGAAATGATGTTTAACCTCCTAATATTCGTGAATCTCAGAACTTGGTTTGTTTCAGAAGATGATCAACTTCTTACTTACTAGAGTAGTGCGGATTTGCTCAAACAGCCTGAAATGAGAACAAAGTTTACGATCGTCGCGTAGCAGCAATTGTCATCCTGATCCGCCCACTCTAACATCCGTCCAGACGCATTTCTACCGTTTTTGGAGAAAGCTTAAACACGGTATTGGGGCGGGTTCAACGGAGGGTTGCTGGGTTAGTTTGGCGATCGCAGGTTGGGTGCTAATTCTATGGAAGGCTTGGTGTAAGGAGAGTTCGTGTTCCAACGGATGGGGTGGGGCGGGGAGAGATGTTGCCTTGCCAGAGTCATAAAACTGGACTAAATTGACTAACCAGGGAACAAAATCTAGTACCTCTTCGGGTAACAATACTAATTCCAGCCCCCAGCTCTGGTTCATCTCTTGTCCGGCTTTCCGTTGCCGAGACACCCCAGCAAAATCGCCACCCCGATTGATCATTAATCGCAGCACAAACGGACGTTCTGGAATAAACTCATCCGGTGCCGTGTGAGCCACGATACATAGGTAATTTACTTGTTGCTGGCTATCAACCCAAGACGCGATCGACAGATTCCCAGCTTGCGAGTTCCGATTCGTAATTCTGACAGGACTATCCATCGCGGTTGCAAATAGCGAATAGGATGCCTGTCTCAAATTCGAGAGAGTTCGGATTGCGTCTGGAGTCATAGTTGAGTCAACCTCTTGATAGAACCGAACAAGTGCTAGATTGGTAATGCTGCCGGAACCTAATCGCACTAACGTTCAAATTCAGCTTGGGCAATCTAAAAATCATCCGGTAAGCTTGCCCCCTGCAAATAGGTCTGGCTCAGATTAGTTTGGCTGAGATCAACACCACTTAAGCTAGCATTGCTGAGATTTGCATTGGTCAAATTAGTATTAATTAACTTTGCCTTCGTTAAATTTGCTCCAGTCAAATTAGCATAACTCAAATTTGTTCTTGTTAAATTGGCTCCACTTAAGTTAGTTCCACTCAAGTTAGCACCCATCAAATTGAGATTCCGTAGATTCGCGGCAATGAGGTTTAAGTTTCGGAAGTCACGTTGACCAGCTTTGTAACGGCTGATCAGCTCTTTGATATCCATAGAGTTCCGCAAAGTAAGGGTGGGCTGGATGATGACCTGAGTGAAACTGAAAATCATTTAGTTGAAACGACGACGGCGACGTTTTTGTTTGGCTAGGGCTTTGCGCTTTTGCTTTTGAATTGGGGTTTCAAAGTGGCGATTCTTTCTCATATCTGGAAAAATTCCAGCATTGATCACTTTACGTTTGAAGCGACGTAAAGCGGATTCAATTCCTTCATCTTCACCAAGAATTACTTGTGCCATTTGATCTCCTATTGAATTTACGAGCATGTGAACTGAGCAAAGGTGCTGTCAAACTCAACTTTGACAGGTCAAAAATCTGCAAAATTCACATCAATTGAACACTTGAGTTCTGACTCCTGATCTCTAGCTGAATGGGCAAACAGCTTGACTCAAGCAGAGATAAACAAAATAGGGTAGACGCCTTGTCTACCCTCAAGACTCTCATGTTTTGGTCTTAGTTGACTGTTTAGTCGTGAGTTAGTAGCGAGAAGACCGATTATTGTTTGACCAGTTCCCTCTAGAAGATCCTCGATCTTCACGTGGTCTGGCTTTGTTTACCTTGAGATCGCGTCCCATCCACTCGGCACCATCCAGGGCTTCGATCGCAGCGGATTCCTCCGCTTCAGTTTCCATTTCCACAAAGGCAAATCCCCGAACCCGTCCAGTTTCCCGGTCAGTTGGTAGTTGAACTCGCTTAACAGTGCCATATTCAGAGAACGCTTCGGAAATTCCTGCCTCGGTCACTTGATAAGACAAATTCCCAACGTAGATAGACATCGTGATTCCTCCGAATCAAATTTGGGTGGAGAGTTAAATTCGGAGAATCGCCTGTGAACAAGGTTAGCCAACCGAAAATAATTTCCAAGATGCCCCAAGCCTAGCATGGATTTCCTAAATGAAGGCTTAAGCCAATTAAAAGAATTGCTGAACGTCAAGTTAATCTCTTAACTGGTTGGTGGTAAGACAATGCGACGGGCTAGACCCAATTGTTTCAGGAGCACGATCGCCCACCAAGTCATGTCAATTTCCCACCATTTCCAGCCAGCCTTCGCGACATTGGGATAGGCATGATGGTTGTTATGCCACCCCTCGCCATAGGTGAGAATGGCTGCCCACCAGAGGTTACGAGAGTTGTCGTCAGAATCGTGAGTGCGGTAGCCTGTAATATGAGTGGCGGAGTTGATCAGCCAGGTGCTATGCCAGAGTAAAACGGCGCGAACAAACAAGCCGTATACGACAAATGACCAGCCCCCTAACAGGTATAGCCCCACACCGAGCGGGAGTTGCAACAGTAAAAAGTAACGATCTAACCAACGATAAACGGGATCGCGATCGAGATCGGGGGCGAAATGGCGGTATGCCTCATAGCCAAAGAATTCGGGACGTTTGTAGAATAGCCAGAGCATGTGGCTCCACCAAAATCCCCGGCGGGCGGAGTAAGGGTCTTTATCAATATCTTCGGTATCCAGGTGATGGCGACGGTGTCCTGATACCCAAAAGATCGGGCCTCCTTGCAGCGCCAAGGCACCAATCACGGCGACCGCGTATTCTAAGCCCTTAGGTAATTGCAAACTGCGATGAGTCAGCAACCGATGATATCCCAGACAAATGCCGATGCTGCCAAATAGCCAATGCAATAGAATGGCAACGCCTAAGGCTGACCAGGAAAAGCACCAGAACGCGGAGAGGGCGAGCAGATGGAATACCGTGAAAAATGCAATATTTGTCCAATTGAGGACAAATGAATCACCGCGATCGGAAGCGGTGGCAACTGGATGAGAGGTCATGAAAATCCTTGTTACAGTAGCAGAGAGTATGCAAGTGTTACTTACATCTGTAGCCTAACAATTATTGTTTTATTCTGCAAGTGTCACTTGCATTTCCCCCATGCCTGCCTCCCCCCATCCAACCCGACAGCGTTTAATCCACACGGCTCTAGAATTATTTGCGGCTCAAGGTGTGACTGCCACGACCACCAAGCAAATTGCGGAATCGGCTGGCGTGAATGAAGTCACGTTATTTCGGCATTTTGGTAGTAAACATGGACTATTGCTGGCGGTGATTGAAGATGCGGCTGTCTTTACCCAATTAGGACAAGCGTTAATTCAAGAAGCAGAACAAGCTAATAGTATTCATCAAGCCCTCAAAGCCTATGCCACAGCCTGTTTGCAGGCCCTCGATCGCGTCCCGGAGGTGGTGCGATCGGTGGTGGGGGAAGCCGGACATTTTCCGTCCGAAAACCGCCAAGCCTTAGGACGGGGGTTTACCCAGGCGAATCATTATGTGGCGGAATATTTTCAAACTGTGATCGATCGCGGGCAATTACACACCTATCTTCCGGCAGAAAAACTGGCAAGTTTACTGAATGGCATGTTACTGGGATATGCCGTGATTGAGTTTACCAGCGAGTTACATCACCTCTGGCAAGATCGCCATGATTTTTTGGAGAATTTAGTCACGCTGTTTCTGCATGGAGCAGTATCGGCGACATCGCCCTTGCCTGAGCCTGCCAATTCGGTGAGTCATAGTCCAGTTCGGCTGTTCAAAGTGGCAGACCTATCGGCTGATACCGTTCGATTAATTTTACAACGGACAAAAAAAATCGGATTACAAGACTATGCGCTGGCGTATGTCTTGTTTGGTGCTGGACTAAGTCCAATCGAGATGGTGGGCTTAAAGCGATCGCATTATTTCAGCCATGCCCATCAACAACTCCTCCAGGTGCAGCCACGCAATGAGCGATTAGTGCCAATTAACCAATGGATTATGGGCAAGCGGTATGGCTCCTATACTCACAACCCACTGACACAATGGCTAAAAAGCCGTAAGGATCAACAATCCGCTCTATTCTTAAATCAATCTGGAGATCCGTTATCTGAACTAGAGTTCCGTCAACAATGGCACCTCTGGACAGAAGGGTTACGTTCATTAGAAGGGCAAGTGCTGGCGATCGAGCAAGCTCAACAAACTTGGTGTGTAGAAATGTTGATGCGAGGGATGACGGCGGAACAGCTTTGTTTGTTAACCGGCTGGACGGTGGCAGAATTCCAGCCCTATGTGAAACGGGCACAGGAGAAAGCTGCCCTCGAAGCCGTGATCAAATTAGACCAAAAAGCCTAGTCGCGACAATCTCTGGGTTGGCTCGGACTGTGTTTGTAACTGCCAATAAATGTATCAAAACCATGGGAAAAACATCTACTAAAAACAACTGCTTTTACAATTGAAATTAGATAGCTGTAGGGGGCTCTGGCAAGGGTTTAAACCACTTCTGCATGGAAATACGGATAATACGGGTTAAAGGCAAAGTGATAAATTGCCTTAATTATGAGTGTGAAATGGCATCAGAATCCTTTAACATGGCAATACGATTTCGTGGATGATTCGTCTCAGAGGATAGTTGAAAAGGTATGGTTTGTTCTATGCGTCCCTCAGCGATCCCCACCTTGGCAAGGCTACAGTGTATACACAGCTCCTCAACCACCTCAAAATCCCGCATTTAGCCCCCCTAGCCCCCCAATTCTGGGAGTTCCCTAAGCTCGTTGTATATCAAGCTGGAGCAGCTTTGTGGATTCAGCGATCGCTCATCTTAGCTGGATGGTGAATGTATGGCTAACCGCCTAACTCAGCTACATCGCCACTGGTTACCCTATATTGTCCTAATAGGAACCCTATCCCTGACGGCGCTTTCGGCTCATTATGCTGAGAGTACGGCTAGAAGCAAAGACCAATTGCGGTTTGAGAATGAGGTACAGCGAACTGAAGCTGAAATTCAGCAACGTTTAACTACTTACACCGCCTTGTTACGATCGGGAGCCGGGTTATTTGCCGCCAGCGATACCGTTAGTCGCCAGAGCTTTCAAAACTTCGTTGCCCAGTTAAAACTCCGGGAACATTATCCGGGTATTCAAGGGTTTGGCTACACCATCCGTCTTCAGCCGGAGCAGCTTCCCGATTTAACGGCAGACATGCGCCGCCAGGGGTTGTCTAACTTTAGCATTCGTCCCCAAACTCCTCGCAGCGAGTATCACGCGATCATTTACCTGGAACCGATGGATCGTCGCAACCAGGCGGCGATTGGCTATGACATGTTTACGGAAGCGACACGACGGGCGGCGATGGAGCAGGCGCGAGATACTGGACAACCGGCGGTTTCCGGGCGGGTGACGTTGGTACAGGAAATTGATCCCCAAAAACAGGCAGGCTTTTTGCTGTATTCACCGATTTATCGGAGTAACACGGTACCCGCTACCCTGGCAGAACGCCGATCGCAGCTTCAGGGTTTTATCTATAGTCCCTTTCGGGCAGATGATCTGTTTGAAGGAATTTTTCGGTATCAAAACCGACGACTGGTGAATGTATGGGTTTACGATGGCACTGATCTGCGCCCCGAATCCCTGCTCCGTAGTCCCCATCCCAGTTTAGCTAGCCATCCGTCCCAGTTTAGGGCAGTGCGACAAATTAATGTGGCTGGTCGCACCTGGAGTCTGGTCATTGCCTCGCGATTGAGCCTGGAGCAGGCATCTGAAAGCCGCTATGCCCGTTACATTTTACTGGCAGGTATTTTAGGTGGCTTGGTATTGTCTGGATTGACCTGGGCACAGGTTCGCGCCCGTCAGACGATCGAGCAAACAGCGATTTGGTTACGCCAGTCAGAGGTGCGATTTCGGACTTTAGTGGAGCAATCCTCTCTGAGTATTCAAATTCTGGCTCCCGATGGGACTTCAGTGCAGGTAAATCGTGCCTGGGAAGAATTGTGGGGATTAACCCTGGATCAGCTCGATCATTACAATCTGCTCCAAGATCCGCAACTGATTGAAATGGGCCTCATGCCCTATATTAAGCAAGCCTTTGCGGGGCGGGCAACGGCGATTCCGCCAGTCCGATATGATCCGAAGCAATCTCTGCCAGACAGTCCTACCGGGATTCCGCGCTGGGTACAGGCTTATATCTATCCAGTCAAAGATCAGATCGGGCAAATTCGGGAAGTTGTGCTACTCCATGAGGATATTACAGAACGCGAATTAGCTGAACAAGCCTTAAAACGTAGCAATGAGCGACTGGGCTTGCTGTATGCCATGTCAAGTAGTCTGCTGTTGCATGACCAACCAACCGACTTTATAAGTAGTTTGTTTAGTCAACTCTCTAATCACTTGGACTTAGAAATTTATTTCAATTATTTGATCGATCGCAACAGTCAAAAACTATTGCTCAACACCTATAGCGGTATTCCTGCTGCTGCTGCCGAAACGATTCGCTGCCTGCGAATTGAGGATACAATTTGTGGCTTAGTGGCTCAAACGGGTAAGCCCTGTATTGTTGAACAGGCGCAACAATCAACCGATCCGAAAACCACATTACTGCGATCGCTACATTTGGCAGCTTATGCCTGTTATCCCATGCTGTCGGGTGATCAGGTGATTGGAACGATCGCGTTTGGTACTTGCAAGCGAGAGTGTTTTCGGGAGGATGAATTAGCCTTGTTACAGGTGGTAGCCGATCAAATTGCGACCGCTTTAGAACGGGCATATCTCGTCCAAACATTGCAGCAACAAACGGAAGAATTGGTGCAGGCGAATCGCATGAAGGATGAGTTTCTGGCGGTGCTGTCCCATGAACTTCGGACTCCGCTAAATGCTATGGTAGGTTGGACGCAGTTATTACGAACTCGCCAGTTTGATGCGGCAACGACGGCTCGGGCGCTGGAAACCATCGATCGCAATACCCAATCATTAATGCGATTGATTGAAGATTTACTGGATGTCTCACGAATCATTACTGGGAAACTTCAATTACATTTAACGGAGGTTAATTTAGCGGCGATCGTAGACATTGTCATGGAAACAGTTCAGCCTAATGTAGCGGCAAAACAAATTACGGTGCGATCGCAACTCGATACATCGCTGACTTTGCAAGGAGATGCGAATCGGTTACAACAAATTGTCTGGAATCTACTCTCAAATGCGATTAAGTTCACACCAGAGATGGGGGAAGTGCAAGTGAATTTACAACGAGTTGAATTACCAGCATCGGTGGCAGAATCTGGAGGTAAGTTAGGAAGAACTGTAGCGCAATTGACGGTAAGTGATACTGGTCGTGGGATCCCCGCCGATTTCCTCCCGTATGTGTTCGATCGCTTTCGGCAGGCGGATAGTTCAACCACTCGTCATTATGGTGGATTAGGATTAGGTTTGGCGATCGTGCGACATTTAGTAGAGTTACATGGGGGCATGATTTATGTGAACAGTGATGGTGAAAATCAGGGAGCGACGTTTGTGGCGATGTTTCCCTTAGACAAAATGACTTTAAATGTACCCACTAAATCCTTAGAAAAACTGCTCTCACCATCCCAAGCTCTAAAGGGGATGAAACTTTTAATCGTGGATGATGAAGCTGATGCGAGGGAGTTGATTACAACCGTATTGACCCAAGCAGGGGCAACGGTGACAGCGGCGGCAACGGTTAAACAGGCATTGGCTATTTTACCCAGTTTCCAACCGGATGTGTTGGTGAGTGATATTGGAATGCCCGAAGCCGATGGCTATGAGTTGATTCGTCAGATCCGATCGTTAGCGGCAGATCAGGGCGGACAGATTCCCGCGATCGCGTTAACGGCGTATGCTGGCGAACTGAATCGACAGCAGGCATTGTCAGCCGGATTTCAATATCACTTAACCAAACCAATTAATCCCATTGCCTTGGTGCAGGCGATCGTCGAATGTACTCATCTCAAATCCTAATGTTGGGATTCAGCTGTCCTTGGACAGACTTGCAAGCGATCAGTCCCGTTGTTCAGCAGGTCTTAGCGGCGCGATCGCTCCTGGTAGCGGACTAATCAACGACTAACCCATCTTTGACATGTATGGTGCGCTGGGTTTGGGCAGCAACATCCGGTTCGTGGGTGACAATGACGATCGTAATCCCTTGATGGTTTAAATCCGTCAGCAGATTCATCACCTCATGGGAGGTTTGCGTATCAAGTGCGCCTGTGGGTTCGTCAGCTAACACTAACGCCGGACGATTGACCAGTGCCCGAGCGATCGCCACCCGTTGCTGTTGTCCGCCGGATAACTGATTGGGACGGTTCAATAGCCGTTCTGCCAACCCAACCCGGACTAAGGCTTCCTCGGCACGTCGCCGTCGCTGGGATTTGGGGATGCCCGCATATACCATCGGTAACATGACATTTTCTAAGGCCGTCGATCGCGTCAGCAAGTTGAATTGTTGAAATACGAAGCCAATCCGTTGATTGCGAATGTAGGCTAACTCCTCATTGTTTAAGCTGGTGAGATTTCTGCCTTCCAGCACATAATGTCCATCCGAAGGACGATCGAGGCAACCAATGATATTCATCAACGTGGATTTGCCGGAACCCGATGCTCCCATAATTGCCACATATTCACCTTCCTCGATCGTTAGATTAATCCCTTTTAACACCGGGACATCCATTTCACCCAGCCGATAGGTTTTAATGATATCCTCCATCCAAATCATGGTTGCCATAACAATGCTTTATTCACTCCGTAAGGCTGCGATCGGATCGAGGCGTGCCGCATTGCGGGCAGGGATTACTCCCGCCACCAATCCCACTACTAAGGCTAAGGAAAGTCCAGCAACGATCGAGAACAGGGACACCACAAACGGAAATTGAAATAAGCGGGAGGCGGCAAACGCCAGCCCCACCCCGATCGAGACTCCCAAGGCTCCCCCCAGCAGAGAAACAATCATCGCTTCCGTCAAAAACTGACTCAGAATGGCGCTGTTCGTTGCCCCGATCGCTTTACGAATCCCAATTTCTCGGGTGCGTTCCACGACAGACACCAGCATGATATTGGCAATGCCAATGCCACCGACGACCAGGGAAATCCCGGCGATCGCGCTGACTAAGATCGTAAATAATCCCACGACACTGCTAAAGGTGTTAATAATGTCAACTTGATTGCTAATCCGAAAATCATCCGGATTAGGAGGATAAATATTATGGCGTACTCGTAATAAATTGGTGACTTGAAACTGAGCCGCTTCCAGTTCAGCCTGGTCTGCTGCCTTTAACCAGACTCCACTAATGGCAGTACCCGTGAGGGAATTATTGCCAACAATCCGAGATGACATATTGGTCAGTGGAATATACACGCGATCGTCCTGATCCTGTCCCCCGACAGACCCCTTGGATTCCATCACCCCAATCACCCGATAACGCCCAGTTTGAATCCGTACACTATTGCCGATCGCGGGTCGTCCGGAGCCAAACAAATCATCTCTAACGCGGCTTCCCAACACCACCACAGGCTCGGCATTATCTAAATCATCCTGGGTAAAAAACTGCCCTTCTTGAGGATGGATTTCTTTGACCGTAGGATACGCCAGATCAACGCCTAGAATCATTGTGGATTCATTCTGCTCCCCATAGACCACCTGACCCCCGCGTTGTAAATAGGCAGTTACCGCTTCCGCTGCCGGAACCTGTCTGGCGATTGCCTGAGCATCCTCCCAGGTTAAGGTCGTTGCCGAGCCGGAGCCTTGACTAATTCCCCCCGATCGAGCCGCTCCCGCCAACACCAGCATGACATTGGTGCCTAATGCCTGGATTTGTTGCTCCGTGGCTCTCTGCACCCCCTGTCCCACCGAAGTCACCATAATCACCGATGCAATCCCAATAATCACGCCGAGCATCGTCAGGCTGGTACGGAGACGATTGCTCCAGAGCGCCTCGACAGCCATGGTCGCCACTTCCAGCCAGGAGACTTTAGTCGGTCGAATTCGCGCCCCTACCGCTACCTTAGGCTGCACCACCGTCGCCATCTTCCCCATCTTCCCCATCTTCCCCATCTTCCCCATCTTCCCCATCTTTCCCATCTCCTGCCCTTGCCTAACCACCGCCACCCCGTCTACCGCCGCCACCGCCACCTCCCGGAGGTCCACCACCCATACCGGGGAAGATCGAAGGCGTTCTAGAGGCAGGACGTTCACCTTGCGGGAAACTGAGTAGTACGCGATCGCCCACATTCAGACCCGACTCCACTACCGTCTTATCATCAAGGGTGACGCTGGTGGTAATGGGTTGAAAGCGGGGACGACGATTTTCCTCCTGACCGATGAGATATACCCCGCTACCCTGGTCTTGTCGGACGATCGCCACGGTCGGCACCACTAAGGCATCACTGAGAGTGCCCACCTGAAACTCGACATTGACGTTCATCCCTGCCTGTAACAGGTTTTTGGCATCTACGACCGAGGTTTTAACTTCAAAGTTGGTGACATTTTGCTCCACAGTCGATTGAGTAGCGACCTGGACTACTTTCCCCGTAAAGGTTTGATTCGGGTACGCATCTGCTGTAATCGTCACAGGTAACCCAACTTTGATTTTAGGAATACTGGTTTCTGCGACTTTGGCTTCAATCCGATTGGTGGCAGCCAGTGCCAGAATCGAGGACGAGGTGGCGGAGGATTCCGCACTACTGGAGGTGGTCGGAGTCACGAAGGCTCCCGGATCGGCATATTTGCGAGTAATCACCCCACTAAAGGGGGCGCGAATTACTGTATCGTTAATTTGCGTTTGAATGGTGCGTAATGCCCCTTCTGCATTCAAAACCTGGGCACGCGCCGCCGCAATGTCCTCTGGACGGGAACCAGACTGTTGCAAACTGAGGGCTTGCCGGAGTTGTTCGACCTGGGCGCGGGCGGCAGCAACCTCTTCCGGTCGAGTACCAGACTGTTGCAAGTTAAGGGCTTGCTGGGCTTGCTCCACCTGTGCCCTGGCGGTGTCTAAGCCTGTGCGAGAGGTATCTAACTCACGCTGAGAGATCGCTCCGGTACTGTAAAGCTGTTGATTTTGGTTGAAGGTGAGTTCAGCCTGCCGCAAATTGGCTTGGGCGGAGGTTAACTGTGCCTGAGCCTGGGCAACCTCCTGGGGACGATTGCCAGCAACTAAGCGATCGAGATTAGCTTGAGCCGCCGCAAGTTGCGCTTGGACTTGGGCAATTTCTTGGGGACGATTGCCTGCCAGTAGTTTATCCAGATTGGCTTGGGTAGAGGCGAGGTTTGCCTGGGCTTGTAGGAGTTGTCCCTGGAGGTTAGAGGCATCCATTCGAGCCAGAATTTGTCCTGCCTCAACCCGATCGCCCTCCTTGACCAACAGTTCTTGGAGAATGCCCGAGTTCTTGGGGCTAACGTTGACCGATCGCTCTGGCTGCACTGTGCCATTGGCTGAGATTGTGATTGGTAGGGTTTGACGCTCTACGGCGACGGTTTGCCCCCCCCGGCGGGTTGCCTGTCGTTGTGTCGTTGTCACCTGGCTATAGGCGACATAGGCTCCAGTTCCTAGTAGGCTCAGAACCAGCACTCCTAACAACCAGGTGGGTAATCTGAACTTCCACTTCATCCAATCGGATACCACAGCGACTTCCCCCTTATCTTAGATCGTGACTGAATGGGTTGAAATCAAGTTGGGTTAGCAATCGTAGGGTGTGTTTCGATACAGATGTTTCGGGAACAGGTTGGTGAGTAACGGGGGCGATCGGGATGACTGAGGCGGTGATGCCGACGATCGTGAATAAGCACAAAATCCGCAGGGGCTTGAGATGGGGTAGCATACTGACCTCTGATACAGCAGGAATTCAGGGTGTCGGAGTTGCGAAGCTGGGCGATCGTGGTTGCTTTAATCCAGTTGTCACAACTTCACGAACTCATAGGCTGAGGGGGCAAGGTTGAACTCCCAAAATCCCCCAATGTTGAGGGACTTTGGGTTCGCTTTCCGCCAAGATCAGGGCGGTGGCTTAATTGTTCCGGGATTGCGAGAACTGAGGTCTTTGACCACGGGATTGGCGGCGTTGTTGGTATTGCTGTTCAAACTGCTGTTTCTGTTGCCGTTGTTCTGGCGTTAACACCGCATCCATTTGGGCTTTGGTCGATTGCATCACGGCATCAATTTGTGCCTTTTGTTCGGCGGTCAGATTTAAGCTGGCAAAACCACCACCTGGTCCACGGCGATCGCCCCGATTAGCGCGTAATTGTGCCTTTTGTTCGGCGGTTAAATTGGGACGGCTACCGTTGCCATCGGGACGGAAGTTAGGGCGATTGGCTTTCGCGGCTTGGAGTTGTGCCTTTTGTTCCGCCGTGAGAATGGCATCAATCTGAGTCCGGCTAGATTCCATGATTTGTTTCATCTGTTCCTGTTGCTGGGAAGTCAGATTCAGGACGTTAGGTTTAGGGCGCTGAGGACGTTCGGTTGAGTTATTAGGAGTATTGGGAGTGGTAGATTGGGCACCCACGGGGATCGCACTCCCGATCGCCAGAGCGATCGCCACTGCCCCAGCCATCAGAGGCAGCAGTTTTTGACTGGAAAGCAGATTGGGTAAAGATTGTGAATTCATTGTCGTTCCTGATAATTTGGTCGTCGAATGAATATCGACACTCAAATCCTAGAGGGCGATCGCTCGGTTAGACATCGTTCAAACTTCCCAACCTGATCTAGGACTTTAGTCCTATTGGCGATAGGAGTTTAGTCACAGTCATGCCTGCGATCAGTTGGGAAAAACATCTCTGGTGTTAGTGCCCTCGTTAACCTAGAGTAGAGACTATCTCCGATCATGATTGCGCTTGCCACACCTGGTTTTCTGCCATGCTCCGTCACTCATCTACTGCGTGGTTTCGTCCCTTCCCCAATCATTCCTTTCACGTCATTGTGTACCTGGAATGGATTCTGTTAGGGATTACGCTACTACTTGCCATCCGACCGCATCGGTTTGGTGTTAATTTCGCGGCGTTATGGTATTTCATTCCCTGTTTGATTGGCTTTGGTTTGATGGGCTTCCGATTGCCGATCGCTAACCTGCGTCACAAAATTTTGTATACCGGGGCGGAGTTTGGGCTGTTATTTCTCCTCTTTAGCCTGGATAACCGCATTGGGTTTTTCCCATTACTGGGAGTGATTATCGTCATTCGTAGTTGTCTGATTTTTCAACAAGCGGGTCGGTTAATCGTCACGGGGTTAGTCTTCGTCGCATTTCTGATGATGCAATTTCTGGGGATGCCACCGCCCCCTCCCCGAGGACGACCGGGCGGAGAGATTCCGGAAGCGATCGCCAGTACCATTCTGACGCTGAAACTGAATACGGCGGTCACCTTTGGACTTGCCTTACTATTCATTTTATTATTAGTTAATGCACTGTTGGCAGAACGTCAGAGCCGCGAAAAATTATTATTGGCAAATGATCAGTTACGGCAATATGCTTTACGGATTGAGGATCAGGCAACGCTACAAGAGCGCAATCGGATTGCGCGTGAAATTCATGATGCGTTAGGTCATGCCTTGACTGCACAAAGTATTCAGTTAGAAAATGCCTTACTGTTTTTGCCACCCAACTCTGAAAAAACTGAGTCATTTTTACGAGAAGCAAAACAATTGGGGTCTAGGGCGTTGCAGGAAGTGCGGCGATCGATTGCCACCCTGCGATCGAATCCGTTACAAGGGCAATCGCTAGAAACAGCCATTCTCAGGGCGGTAGAGGAGTTTCAACGTGTGACTGAGATTGCTCCAAGTTGCCAAATTCAACTGACTCAATCGATTCCCACAGAAATTAGTACCGCCGTTTATCGGATTGTGCAGGAATCACTCACGAATATTTATAAGCATAGTGCGGCAACTCAGGTGACAATAGTGGTACAGGACGATCGGGGTCGGCTCAAACTACAAGTGATGGATAACGGACAGGGATTTGATCCAACGGGCAACACCACTGGCTTTGGGCTGCAAGGAATGCGAGAGCGCACAACGGCATTAGGTGGTCAGTTTGTTTTGACCAGTCAAGTTCAGCAAGGGTGCCAAGTTAGTGTGGTGATTCCATTACCTCAGCCTGTGTTATGACCAAGATTCGGCTGCTACTAGTCGATGATCAAATGATTATTCGGCAGGGATTGAAAAGCTTGTTGGAAGCCAAGCCAGATCTAGAAGTCGTAGGGGAAGCGGAAAACGGGCAGCACGCGATCGCGCAAGTCGAAGCCTTACATCCTGATGTGGTGTTAATGGATGTGCGGATGCCGATTATGGATGGAGTGGCGGCTACCCAGCGGATTTGTCAGCAGTTTAGTGATACCAGAGTTCTGGTGCTGACAACCTTTGATGATGATGATTATGTCTCGCAAGCCATTCGGGCGGGGGCACAGGGCTATTTACTCAAAGATACCCATTCGGATGATCTCGCAGCGGCAATTCGCGCGGTGCATAAAGGGTATACCCAAATGGGGCCGGGTTTGCTAGAAAAAGCGATTGCGGCTCCCCCTCCTCTCGTTCCTTCCCAACCTGTCCATTTGCCTACTGAACTGGCGGGACTGACGACGAGAGAACGAGAAGTATTGTGTTTAATTGTGGCAGGAGCCAGTAATCGCGAAATTGCCGAAGCTCTATTTATCTCAGAACGGACTGTAAAAAATCACATTACGCGCATTCTCAGTCAATTAAATGTGCGCGATCGGACGCAAGCCGCCATGTTAGCCAGTGCCTTTTTACCGTTATTGCAAGTGCCATCCTGATCACAGCCGATGTAAGCTAATACTGTGAGAGATCATTCAGGACACCCCTATGACCATTGCCCCGCTAACCTGGACAGAACTTGCCGCCCTGACCGACTGGCAAGTTGATCCGATCAATGGTTTGACCAATGCCCAAGCGCGATTACGGTTATTTGGGCAGAGTGAATCGGCAGTGCGAGTCACCCTCTATCGTGATCACCATGCCTGGTGTCCCTACTGTCAGAAGGTGTGGCTGTGGCTAGAAGAAAAACAAATTCCCTATCGCATCGAAAAAGTGACCATGTTTTGCTATGGGGAAAAAGAACGTTGGTACAAGCAGAAGGTGCGATCGGGCATGTTGCCAGCCTTGGAACTCGATGGGCAACTGATTACCGAAAGTGATGATATTTTGCTTGCCCTAGAACACGCCTTTGGCCCGTTGGCGCAGGGGATGGAAGATCCCCAAGTCCTGTCTCTACGACGGCTGGAACGCTTGCTGTTTCGAGCCTGGTGTGCCTGGTTATGCTATCCCCCCATCATGCCGCAACAGGAACGCCAGAACCGCGACCAATTTATTGAAGTGGTAAATAAGGTCGAACATGCCTTAGCTAGTACTCCTGGTTCCTATTTCTTAGATACCTTTGGGACAGCGGATGTCATCTTCACGCCCTATGTGGAACGGATGAATGCCAGTTTGTACTATTACAAAGGCTACTCAATGCGTGAGGTCAATCCTCGATTGGCAGACTGGTTTGATGCGATGGAACGCCGATCGACCTATCGCGGTACCCAAAGTGATTTCCACACTCACGTCCATGATTTACCGCCACAGATGGGAGGTTGTTGGGAAAATGGTGAACCCCAAACTCGCTTAAACCAACAGCGAGTCGATCGCGGCCCCTGGTTTGGCTTGCCAGATGCGACGTATCCAGAACCAGCCAATTCTCGTCAGGAAGCACTCTATCGGGTCATTAAGCACCACGCCAACATGATTCGCGTCAACCCAGCCGATGATCAAGTAGTTGATCAAGCATTGCGCTGTGCCCTGACCTTAATGATGACAGGTGAGAGTTGTTCCCCTCCCCCCGGCTCAGACTCGGCACTACGATATTTGCGCGATCGCATTAGTGTGCCACGGGATATGTCCATCTATGCAGCTAAACGATTGAGAACTGCATTGGAGGAAACGGCGGCTTTGGTTGGTGATGGGCAAGGAACTCCGATTCCGGTAAAACACCGTCGGGATCAAGATCCAGCGAACTTCGCCAAAGTCTGAATCTGCAACGGCATGTCGATCGACCATTGAATGTTGCAGCCATTTTGGGGTCAAAGTGCGGCTAGCGATGGGTAACCGTAAAGTCATCTATGGTCTTTAGTGTAAAGCGCCTTCCTCAAAGTTACTCCAGACTGCGCCACAAGTACCAGGAGGCGATCGTGCGGTAGGGTTGCCAGGGTTGTCCCAATTGTTGTACTTGGGATTTTGTGGGCAAATCGGGCAACTGATAGGTACGGCGAATGCCAGCTCGAATGCCCAAATCATCAACGGGTAAGACATCCCAACGGTGTAAGCGAAAGATCAACAGCATCTGGACTGTCCAGCGCCCAACTCCTTTAATGGGCAGGAGGGTTTGAATGATCGCTTCATCCTCCATCTGTGCCAACTCAGCCATGCTGGGTAATCCATTCAACACCTGTTGAGCCAGATCCTTAAGGTAAATGGCTTTCGATCGGGAAATTCCCGCACTCCGTAACACATCGTCGGGGGTTTCTAAAATAGCCGTGGCGGTAGGAAATGGCTGTGGATAGAGTTGAAGAAAGCGCTGATAGATGGTGCTTGCGGCTTTGCCTGATAGCTGTTGGTAGATGATCGATCGCGCCACACACGCCAAGACATCCCCCGATTGCTGCACCTGAGCTAAGCGGCATTCTCCTACCTGTCCAATCAGTCGAGCCAGGGTAGGATCAGCCTGTTGCAGGGCAGCGATCGCGATGGAATAATCCATATAATTCAATACTAATCACAGTCAAGCCAGTTGAAAAGCAATATTTTTAGGATAGCCAACTGATTGTCCGATCAGGTAGATTATCCTGTATTGCATCCAAACTCAGTAACTCATGAAAATCCTGCTGGTTGAGGATGATACAGTGATGAGTACAGCGTTGGCAGAAATGCTAACCGCGAACCATTACATGATTAATCTGGCGGTAGATGGGCAGACTGGATTAGATTTAGCCAGTGCTGTAGACTATGACCTGATTCTACTGAACTTACAAATTCCCAGGTTGGATGGGATTAGTTTATGTCGGCAATTACGATCGCAGGGCTACGAGAAGCCGATTCTATTACTGACCAGCCAAACGACTGATGCCGACATTGTTGCCGGATTAGATGCTGGAGCCGATGATTATGTAATCAAACCTTACACCCCAGAAGCCTTATTAGCCAAATTGCGTGCCTTATTACGGCGGAGTGCAGTTGCGGGTGTCGCTAAAACTCCAGCGAGTGTTGCTCAGGTTGGCGATCGTAATTCCGCTTTGACCTTAACCTGGGGGGATCTGTGTGTAGACCTGACGGCGGGGCGAGTTACCGTAGGAGAACAGGTGATTCCGCTGACGGCAACTGAATACAATCTATTGGAATTGTTTTTGCGTCATCCCGATCGCATTTTTAGCCGTAGTGCCATTCTGGATCGGTTATGGGGCTTTGATGATGCGCCGACGGAACGCGCGATCGTGACGCATGTTAAAGATGTGCGGAAGAAACTCCGGGCAGGGGGGTTGACTGAAGATTTACTTGAAACCGTTTATGGCATGGGCTATCGCCTGAAGGCTGCTCCTCAACGGGTAGAGACGGCGATCAAGCCAACGGCTACCGTCGGCGATCGTTCCTTCCAGCAACCAAAATCTCGCGCCAAGAACACAATAGCGATTAACCAAGTTCTAAAGCGATTTCGGGATTCGTTTAAAGCCCAGATCACGATCCTCGAACAGGCAAAGTTGGCCTTGCTGACCAATGAACTGTCTCCAGACTTGCAGCAAGCCGCCCAGCATGAAGCGCATAAACTGGCGGGTTCAATGGCATCCTTTGGCTATCCAGACGGTTCCCAGTTGGCACGATCGCTAGAACATTTGTTGCGCTTCGATCGCCGCCTCACAGCTCCGGAAATTGCCCAATTTGCTCAACTGGTCACGGCATTACAGCACGAACTGACACAATCGCCGAAACGGGCAGCCGTGTCGCCAGCGCCGATGTTGCAAAATTATCGGGTACTGGTGATTGATGATGATACCGCGTTGACCAAACAGTTACAGGCAGAAGCTGAGTCCTGGGGGATCCGGCTCAAAGTAGCGGCTGATTTGGCAACGGCTCGATCGCGGTTAGCTTTGGCCAGTCCAGATATTGTGTTGTTGGACTTAAGTTTTCCGCGAACTCAGGAAGATGGATTAACACTATTACATGAGTTATCGGAGCGATCGCCGAATCTCCCTGTGATTATCTTTACGGGGCGGGACAGTTTAGCCGATCGCTTAGCGGTTTCCCGGTTGGGGGCGCGGCAGTTTCTCCATAAACCCGCCACGACGGAACAGATCTTTCAAGCGATCGCCCATACCTTACCCCCTCCTGCCCTGGCTGAAGCTAGGGTGTTGATGGTGGATGATGATGCCACCACCTTAGCCGCCCTTTCCTCGGTGCTGACTCCTTGGGGGGTAGATGTGATCACCTTAACGGAACCCCAACGATTCTGGCAGGTGCTCATCACCAGTGCGCCCGATTTAGTCGTGTTAGATTTGGAAATGCCATTAGTGAGTGGACTGGAATTATGTCAGGTGGTACGGCAGGATGCCCAATGGGGAGATCTCCCCGTTTTGGTGGTGACTGCCCATACCAACGCGGACGCATTGCAACAGGCCTTTGCGGCGGGAGCCGATGATTTTATTACTAAACCCGTGTTAGGGCCGGAATTAGTGACGCGAGTGCTCAGCCGGATTGAACGTCGGAGATCTCGCCAGAAAGCAGGCTAAATTAATATAGATTTTTTAGAGAAATGTATGAGGGGCTATCAATACGTTCTACCTTACGCGGTTGCGTTGAGTGCGACTACGATCGCCCTGTTGCTATCGCTGGGGCTATCACCGTGGTTTGCCTCTAGTCTGAGTGGCTGGTTTTATCTGGCTGTGATATTCAGTACGGGGTATGCCGGTTGGCGATCAGGGGTGCTTGCCGCTGTTCTGTCAACATTACTGATGAATGATGTCTGGTCGTTGCCACGCTTCCCATTCACGTCGAGGTATCTAGAAGCGATTGCTCAATTAGCGCTATTGCTGCTAGTGGTGGTAGGGATTGATTGGCTAACTCGACGCATTCCGCATCGCCAGAGAACAGAACCGGATGGTTCGATCGCCGGTGATCGCTCTGCGGCGGCACCATGGCAGCAACAGGTGCAACAACAGCGATTGACTATGGAAATGTCGCACCGGATCCGGCGATCGCTCAACCTTCAGGAGATTTTGCAAACGACGGTGGATGAAGTGCGTCAGTTTCTCCAGACCGATCGCGTGATCATTTTCCAGTTTGCCCCTAATTGGAGTGGTCGGGTGGCCGTGGAATCAGTGGGAGGTGAATGGATCGCCATTTTATCGACCGAGATTTATGATCCTTGTTTTGGTCAGGATTATATTGAACCGTTTCAGCAAGGCTTAGTCACGGCTAAAGCCGATATTTACACGGCAGGAATTAGCGACTGTCACCTCAATCTGCTGTCCAATTTTCAAGTGCGGGCAAATCTCGTGGTACCCATTCTGTTAGGAGAAACCCTGTGGGGCTTATTAATCGCCCATCATTGTGCGGCTGCCCGAGCATGGCAAGCGTCAGAAATTGATTTGCTCAAACAGTTAGCGGCACAAGCAGGCATTGCCATTCAGCAATCCGCTTTATTTGCCCAACTCCAGACCGAACTGACCGAGCGCCGCCAAGTTGAACAAGCTCTGCAACAACTGAATAGTGAGTTAGAACAGCGAGTTGCCGAACGGACGACCGAATTGATCCAGGCAAACGATCGCCTGCAACAGGAGTTAACCGATCGCGTCAGGCTGCAACGGGAACTTTTGCAACGGGAGCAGTTACTCGATGGGTTTTTTAATGCTGCCTCTACTGCCAATATTGGTTTGAGTATTCACGACCAAAATCTGCGGTATCTCAAAATCAATCAAGCCTTAGCCGACGTGAATGGTTTACCGATCGCGGCTCATTTAACTCAGCAGAATACAGACCTTCCAGCGATCGCGACTGAACTGGTATCGAACCTGCAACAGGTGATTACCACTGGACAGCCCATGTCTAATTTAGAATTATCCGGGACGATACCCAGCCAACCAGGAGTGCAACGAGATTGGTTAGTTTCCTATTTTCCCATTCTTGCTGAAATTAATCAGGCGATCGCCGTAGGAACGATCGTCTTAGATATCACTGAACGTAAAAAAATTGAGCAAATTAAGAATGAGTTCATCGGAATTGTCAGTCATGAACTCCGCACACCGCTCGCCGCTATTCAACTATCTTTAGGCTTATTAAAAACTGGAATTTACAATCAAAAGCCCGATAAATTTCAACGTATGATTGAAATTGCCCTGATTGACACCAATCGCTTAGTGAATTTGGTCAACGATATTCTAGATTTAGAGCGCTTAGAATCGGGACGTGCCGTTTTAGAGAAAACCCGGTGTCCAGCGATCGATTTAATGCAACAGGCGGTGGATAGTGTGCAGGTGCTTGCCACTCAGCAACACATTACCCTTACCGTTGTGCCGACGGATATCGCAGTTTGGGCAGCCGCCGATGCCATTTTGCAAACCCTGACCAACCTGTTAAGTAACGCGATCAAATTTTCACCGTCCGGTAGCACCGTTTGGTTAAGTGCTAAACCGATCGACGCGATCGCTCCCCCTAGTTCTCCCCCCTCCTCCCTATCTTCCCCCTCCCCCGCCATTCTCTTTGCCGTCAAAGATCAAGGACGCGGCATTCCCCCCGCAAAACTAGAAACCATCTTTGAGCGATTTCAGCAGGTTGATGCCTCTGATTCCCGGTCTAAAGGGGGTACGGGGCTAGGGTTGGCGATCTGCCGTAGTATCGTTGAGCAGCATGGAGGACAAATTTGGGCTGAAAGTAGTCCAGAAGCTGGCAGTACATTTTTCTTTACGCTACCCCGAGAGGATTAGTCATGACGGCTCGACGGATTTTAGTGGTCGATGATGAAGAACGCCTCCGCGAACTGATCCAGGCGTGTTTAGAAGACTTAGCCGGTTGGCAAACCAGGGTGGCGGCATCGGGAGCAGAAGGTTTACAAATTGCCCAGACAGACGCGATCGATGCGATCGTGCTGGATGTGTCGATGCCAGAAATGAATGGCTTTGAAGTTTATGAAAAACTACAGGCAAATCCTGCCACACAGGCGATCCCAGTAATTTTTTTAACCGCTAAGGTATTACCAACGGATCGCGATCGGTTTGCCCAACTCGGGGTAACGGGTGTGATTACCAAACCGATCGAACCGATGACCCTGACAGAGGAGATTGCCGAAATTTTGGGCTGGGTAGTTTGACAGTTTCCTCTATTTGCCAGGAAATCTTTACCAGTTTTTTACCATTATTCCTTAGCCTGCTCTTACGTATCTATCTATCCCATCGCCTTGTGAAGGATATTGAATTGGATGTCCTTCACAATTCTCTTTCTGCGTGTAGGTGAGAGAGGTAGGACGATCGTGGGGATCTCAGGATTAGTTTCTCTATCCTTTGAGCTTGAATGATTCTGGGGTTTACTAAGCTGAATTATGACCACTAAAACAATTTTGGTCATCCACCACGAGCCTAACATGCTGGAGGTGGTACAAGCCTGCTTAAGTGATTTGGGGGGCTGGAATGTCCTCACGGCAACATCACCAACCGATGGGTTACAGCAGGCTACTCTCAAACAACCCGATGTGATTGTGCTGGATTTGCCGTTAGCTGGACAACACCACTTGACCCTGTTGGAACAACTGCGATCGCAGTCAGCGACTCAAGCCATTCCGATCATCCTATTAGCCACGAGGGCAAAATGGCTCGATCGCCAGCAACTACAGCGGTATCAAGTGGCAGGAGTTATTACTAATCCCTACGATCCGGTGTTCTTGCCTGGGCAAATTTCCACATTACTGGGCTGGGATGGCACTGCATAATCTGATATTTAAGACATATTAGGATTTGTAACGAAGCTATAACAAGGATGGGGTTTTTACCAATTTTTTATTTTTTATCTTTAGGGTCAGATTGTAGATCAGCCAACGAATCAGTAACCACTCGATTGCCGCTCCATCTATTCTGCGCTTCATAATTTTTCCTTTTTTAAGAGGCTTTATGGCTAACTGCCCATGCTGTTCTAATCAAATGCTCCGCCACGTTCGAGCCAATCAAACCTACTGGTTTTGCCGTCACTGCTGGCAAGAAATGCCCAACTCGATTCTGAATGGCTATAGCCCATCAACCAGCTTAGTTGCATTAGTCAAACTAAACCAACGCCCTGCTGCTATGGTGTTAGCGTAGGGGTACGCACGAAATAACTTCACAAAGTATCCGGGTTGGGTTTAGCCGAGAAATTGACCCTACCCAAGGGGTTCTGGGTACATAGCAAATTGAGGGATTGCCGTCCGATTAGGTTGGGTAAGGTACCATTTCACTGGGTGAATGGACGTTAGCGTGATCTGGATCGGCGGTTTCTCCAGGGGGATGTTCTTCGATGCATAAGGTGGGTTGGCTGTCTAAGCTGATCCAGACCTGATAGGTTGTCTTGGATGCTGTAATCACTACCTGCATCTGGTGTTCCATCAACGCCCAGGCCAGGGAATAGACCTGCTGACGATGGCTTTTGTCAAAGGTGCGGCAATGACGAAATAATTTGTGCTCCCAGCGCATTCCGGCTTGTATTTGTCCATCTAACCAAAACTTGAAGAAACAGACATAGTCTTCGGAGATCAGGAGTGGCTCCATTGGAAGTGACTCATAGGTAGTGAACGTCAATTAAATAGATTGAAAGGTAATCAAGCGTTAATCAAAGGTATTCAAGTTAGACGATCGGGAATGAAGACGTGCCTAAAGCAGGTTTTATTTAGAGGAACCAATTACCTTGTGACTCAAGGCTGGAACGTTTACAGCCGTACTCTCAGTTCTGCTGGCATTAGAAGGACTGCAATACCTGGCGCTTTGCCGTTAAAAGCATAACTGGAGTTGACGGAACAACTGAATTCCCACACGGTTTAATTAAGGTTGTTCGGCGATCGCGGTCACGGTGACAGCTATCAGGATGCTACGGTAGTGCTTCTGAGGTGGCAATGATCAGCCTGTGACTGAGAACGGGTGTTTCATCTCCCCGATTGGATTAACGTTTGATATAGAGTCGTTTTAGGCAAAGACGATGGCGATCGTGGTCAACCTCATCGCTTGATCTAAGACGTTAAAGCTAAAAGTGGGACAAACTTGTGGAACCGGCATCCCTGCAAGAATCTGTAATGCCTTTCTATTAAACGTAGACAAGAAATACATTAATTCACAGAAATTCAATTGGGTTGTTGAGATCCCCGCTTGATTGACGAATGCCTGTGTGGTTGAAAGGTTGATGCCAGGGGAGCCTGCTGAGAGATGCTCCTGAGTAACCCAACATTTTCACAATTCCAAAGATGCGATTAGCGATGATCAGCCAAATCTAGCAGATTGTCGGCTGAATCTAGTAAGCACTACAGGAGAAAAGGCTGGAATCTTAACCATTACCAATCCGAAGTGCTGCTAAGTAGACTTGAACAACCATTGATCATGAATGAATCGGTAGCTAGGAGCTATCGGGGCGATCGTCCATTCACTCAATCAGGCGGTGCTGATGTGAAGAATGAACTAATGAACAATGTTCCCGAAAACAGCCTCAATCATGAGTTGAAATCTGAGTGAATTCCTGGTTTCGGTCATGGTTGCGAAATCCTGGAAACGTTGTTCCATGTATTCGCCTATGCCATCATGCCCCGAATTGCTCCTATGTAACGATCGGTTGTATCACCAAGTACAACAGTTGAACTTAACTCATTTACGAGTCCGAGTTGACTTTGTGCGAGTACCGGTTGCCGGTTTGGCTTTGCCAGCAGTGGATTGTTTGGTACTGGTTCTAGCTTTCGCGGCGCTGCCCCGGCGTGAAGACGTTGGTTTAGCGGTAGAGCTTTCCGACTCATCCGAACTAACGGCGGTTTCAGTTGTCGTCTTTGCCTTCCCTCTGCCACCCCGTGACTTGGCTGGAGCGGCTTCAGTTGACTGACTCGCTCTGCCTTTAGTAGTGGTTGAACCTTGACCAACACTGTCCTCATCGGCTGTGTCGGCTTGCCCCAAACTGGCAACATCAGATTGAGATTTAGTCCCTTTAGAGAGTCGTTTGCCGCTGCGTTTGCCAACCGGCACATAGTTCTTTAAGGTGGCAGCGCTGATGACAATGCCGTTGTCTTTAAGAATGACGGCTAACTCTGGATAACTATATCCCTTAGCCAGTGCAGCTTGCAGGGGGGCTTTGAGTTTAGCAACAGCTTGCTTAAGCGATAGCTCCTCTTTTTGTTTCTCCGGTAATGATTGTAAAGCCGAGTGAGCATCAACCAGGGTTGATTGTTTGACGGCTGTACCTCTTGCTCCTTTAGTCATGACTGCCATAGGTTGAGTATCCTACTAATGTATGATTTTGATTTTATGATTTAAATCCCAGAATGAAACAATTATTGGTGACAGATTAGAAATTGAATTTTTTAATCGACTCTTTCCAGTGCTGTTTGAGGTGATTGCGCTACCCGAAGACTGTGATTGAGCGCAAATTCTGGACTCACAGGGTTGTGATAACGGTAATGCTGCCGATGTTGTCCGTTACTTGCCTGGTTTTATGGCTTGTCAAATAATGCTCTTCTGTTGTAGTGCCCGCGCTAAATCAGAGTTTACATGAGCTGGGGGACGGATGCCGCCCCAGGAGAACGATGATAAGGACAACTCCTATGCATAACGGAGGGCAAACTGATCTTTGTCCCGCTTGCACTAATGTTGGCAGTCTACCCTGATGGCAGGATGCCCTCGATCGCACACGGAGCAACATCAAACTGGCACAGGAACTGCATCGATAGACGATATGGCGAGTAATCTAACCAAGCCAATCGGTTAAATGCTATGGGTTCAACGGTAGGGGCTACAGGCTGGTCATTGCCAATGTGGACTCTGGGCTGGTGATTGCCTAAATGTTTCAAAGTCTGCCTGGTTCGCTATACAGTTTAATTGCAATAATTGGGTGAATTCAAGCAAATTAGATTGTTTCCCTGGCTGAGATCATTAATTGCTTGATTGACACTTTAGCTGTTAGTCGATCGGGGAAGGAGAGAACAATTATATTTTCGCGATCGCCATATAAGTTTGCTTATTTACCTTGATTGTAGCTTACTTTATATCACTATCAAGAAAATAAATTTAATACTTGTGCATAATCCCTAACCAGACTATTATGAATGGTTGAATTTTGCCTGAATTCAACTGTTAGAGAGATGACACCTTAAGCAAGTCCTACACAACTAAATCGGAGGAAATCATTTGCTTAAAATATTTAGCTGCTTGACCTGCTCTACAAGCTGTGTCATAGCCGTTCTCAACCATTGACTCGCGCTCAGGCGATCGGTGTAATTTATTTGCTCATGCAGTCATTGAGGGTAAACTCTCCTGAACGAAATCCGATTTTGTTTCCTAAGGAAATAGTGAAAATCTGTTTCTGTATCAGTCTACTTTTTTCTCTCAAATGCCTGTTTTGCGTGAATAAATTGATCAACTTTGTATCATTTATGTCCCACCATACTTATTTTTGGGTGTTCTCTGTCTTTAGTTAGATTGACATGTTTGTTTGGTTAAGAAAAAGGGCAAACTGCCAAGGTGGGCTTTACAAACCGCGTTTGCCCTCAAGACAAACTTCACTCTATTTCTGAGGGGAAAACAATTGTTAGATTCAAATGTCAGCGTTCTAAGTAAACGCGATGGTTTTGGCATGACTACACAACCTAATTCGCTGAATTTCGTGGCAATGCCCTTGCATGCGTCATCGAATGAATTGACGGTTAGAGCCATGTCGAGTGCGGCAAATCAGGGGCTACAGGGTAGCTATTATGTCGGTCGCAATTTCAATCAGTTGCAAGCCACGCGCGTTGATGCCAGTGTTGATTTTGATTGGGCACAGGGTTCACCAACTTCCACGATCGGGCAGGACGATTTTTCCGTCCGCTGGACGGGAACCATTCAACCGCAATACTCCGAAACCTATACTTTTTACACGAATGCCGATGACGGTGTGAGGTTATGGGTAAATGGGCAATTGTTGATTGACAATTGGACAGATCATGCCGTGACGGAGAATAGCGGCGCGATTACCTTAGCGGCGGCGCAAAGCTATGACATTAAACTGGAGTATTACGAGCGATCGGGGGATGCGATCTGTCAGTTGCTGTGGTCAAGCGATAGTCAGATTAAAGAGATCATTCCATCCACCTATCTATCACCAACGGGCTCCGATGTATTTGCGACTGTGACCGACACGGCGAAACGGGCAGCAACGTTTGTAGACTCGATCGGCTTTAATACTCACCTGCACTACTACGACACCGCTTACGGCGACTTCTCGTTGATTAAGCAACGGCTACAAGAAGCGGGAATTCAACATATTCGGGATGGGGGCAGCGATCCCACCTGGGTTCAGCGGATTAATCAGTTAGGCAGTGAAGGGATCAAAACCACGGTCGTGATCGATCCCAATATTGGGGTGGGACCGGATGCCTCCTATGACATTAAGCCACCGGGTTATCAGGTGTTGAACTTTGTCAAAAACATTATTCCACAGGGGACTGAAGCGGTTGAAATTCTGAATGAATTCGATCTGTGGTATCAAAGTGGGTATTCTCGCAACGGTCAACCCGTGACCAGCGATAACTGGGTCGCCTATCTGCGTGACTTTACGCGGGATACCTATAACCAGATCAATAGTGATCCGGCAACTCAGGATATTGCCGTTATCGGACCATCGTTTGTCTATGGTGATTCCAGTCAGGCAATGGGTGATCTGAGTCAGTGGGTCGATTATGGCAATATGCACCCCTATAACTATCCCAGCTATCCGGGGAATGGCAATTTGAATCAGGAAATGAGTACACGATCGCTGCCGTTTCGTAACCTGCCGATGATTGCCACGGAAGCGGGATATCACACGGCAGATACCACCAACGATCGCGCGGTGTCGGAGGCGGTGCAGGGCAAATATATTCCCAGAGTGTTCCTGAATAATTTCAATCAGGGGATCTACCGTACCTTCTCCTATGAATTGATTGATCAAAAGCCCATTCCCCACGATGGGGAAGCCAACTTTGGCATTCTTCGCTATGATGGCTCACCGAAACCTGCCTTTACGGCGGTGAAGAACTTGATTCAATTACTGGATGATACGGAAACCAACTTCACCCCTGGGACATTGAATTACCGCTTAAGTGGCAACACCAACTATCTCCAGCAAACCCTGTTGCAAAAGCAGAATGGCGATTTCTATCTGGTGTTGTGGTTAGAAGTGCCCAGTACGGATCAAGTCACTAGCCATCAGGTGACATTAACTCTGAATACGGCGATCGAGCAAGCCACCACCTATTTACCGAATGAATCTGCCGATGCTATGGCTCAAGTGACCTCCCCGACTCAGTTAACCCTAACGGTGCCCGACTCTCCGCTAGTTGTGAAACTAACTCCGCGATCGACCAGCTAACCAATTTGCCAGATCAGGTTGGGAGCAGGGGAGTCAAGTCTCAATCACCTTCTCTCAACCTGACAACCGACAGCTTCAGCAAAAATCGTTGATTTGGATTAATTTCACAAGATTTTCACTTCCTAAGAAGTAGGATGTTGTTTTGCCACCTGATAGCAAAATTTATTTGATTAAGCTATAAGATTCCCCACTCCCCACTCCTCGTCTTCACATTTAAAGACTGCTGTAAATGACTGACTGAACGTTCGATCGGGAAATCATAGTTCGTAGGTTTTAATATCACAATTGAGTATTAGCTCCATCAATACTCTCGAATATTAGAACGAGTTGCTGGTTTTTATCCCCCACTTGCATCGAACTGGGTTGTTATGTAAATGTTCTAGACCCATTGTGACAACTACTCTGTCATGGGTTATGGGTCACTATTTATTACATTTTCTGAGTCCAACTAATATTAAAAGATTCTATAGCTTGAATGTACGAATAATTTAGTAATCCCTCTAAACTGATGAATAGCTAATATAATTTTTTTTCACGATGTCAACATACTTGAGTTATATTCCCCACGGGCATTGCTATCTGTGGCAAACGCCTTTGGTCGGACTACATCTAGTCAGTGATGCGCTGATTGCGATCGCGTATTTTTCTATTCCTACTATGTTAATCTACTTCGTCCGCAAGCGAAGTGATATTCCTTTTTCGGGAGTTTTTTCTTTATTTGGTGCTTTTATTGTTCTGTGTGGAGTGGGACATGTTTTAGATATTTGGACTCTTTGGTATCCGAACTACTGGATATCCGGCATTGAGCAAGCATTTACAGCATTAGTCTCCTGTTATACGGCATTGCGGTTGGTGGAGTTACTACCCCAATTTCTCGCCCTGAAGACTCCGGAGCAACTGGAAAAAATTAATCGGCAGTTAGAAGATCAAATTGCTCAACGGCAGCGCACCGAAGAAACGCTACAAATGATTGTCGCTGGTACATCTTCCGTGACTGGCAATGCGTTTTTCCCGGCTCTGGCAGAAAATTTGGCAAAAGGGCTGGATGTTGCCTATGTGCTAGTGTGTGAGGCGGCTGACCCGTCGCTGCAAGCCTTACGCACGATCGCTCTGTGGTCTGGCGATCGCTTAACCGAAAATATTGAGTATGAATTGGCAGGTACTCCTTGTCAGGTGGCGATCGCAGCTAAGGCGCTATGCGCGTATCCCAATCAGTTACAACAGACATTTCCCACAGCTACGATGCTGCAAACCCTGGAAGCTGAGAGCTATGTGGGAGTACCGCTGCTGGATACAAATCAGCATGTGATTGGGCATCTCTGTATTCTGGATGTGAAACCATTGTTGATTGACGATCGCACCAGAGCCTTTTTTAGTGTATTTGCGGCGAGAGCGGCGACCGAATTGCAACGGAAGTGGGCAGAGGACGAGAAACATCGTGCCTATGAGGAATTAGAGTTTCGGGTAGAAGAGCGAACCTCGGAACTGATGTCAATCAACACGGTGCTGGAGACACAGATTCAGGAACGCATCACGGCTGAATCGACATTGCGAGTAATGGCAGAGCAAGCCCAGACGATTAATCGAGTGGTGCTGCGAATGCGCCAAAGCTTGAAATTAGAATCCATTTTTCAGGCAACCACCACGGAATTACGACAGGCAGTGGACTGCGATCGAGTCCTGATTTATCGGTTTAAACCCGACTGGAGCGGTGAATTAGTGGCAGAAGCGGTCGTAGCGGCTTGGGAACCTCTGCTACCTGAACATGCTACTGATGCCGAACTGACTGGGATTGCAGTAGATCAACCCAATTGTGTGACCAAGCAACTGGATAGTTCCGAAATCCTGATTCAGGATACTTACTTACAGGCTAATGAAGGCGGCATGTATCGCCAAAGAACCAACTATTGTTGTGTTCCGGATATCTACCAGGCTGGGTTTGACGACTGCTATCTCCAGTTATTAGAGCGTCTGCAAGCCAAGGCTTATATTATTGCTCCGATCTTCTGTGGTCATCAACTGTGGGGCTTATTAGCGATCTACCAAAACTCTAATCCGCGTCAATGGCAAGAGACGGAAGTGCGGATTGTGACTCAAATTAGTAATCAGTTAGGCGTGGCGGTACAGCAAGCGGAACTGTTTGCCCAAACGCAGCACCAGGCGGAGGAATTGAAACAAGCCAAGGATGCGGCTGATGCTGCCAATCGAGCTAAAAGTGAGTTCCTGGCTAACATGAGTCATGAATTGCGGACTCCCCTGAATGCCATTCTGGGCTTTACTCAGTTGATGCGGCGCGACTCTAAGCTAGCCTCCGACCATCGCCAGTATGTAGAAATTGTCAACCAAAGTGGAGAACATTTGCTAGGGCTAATCAATGATGTCTTAGAGATGTCTAAAATCGAAGCGGGACGCACGATATTAAACGAAACTGAATTTGACCTGTGGCAATTGCTCGATAATTTAGAGTCAATGTTGCAATTAAAAGCTAAATCTAAAAAATTACAGTTGCGATTTGATTGTGATTCCACCCTACCCCAATATATCAAAACAGATGAAAATAAACTACGCCAGGTGCTGATTAACCTGTTAGGCAATGCGATCAAATTTACCCAACAGGGTAGCGTTGTTTTACGGGTAAATTACCAGCTTCAGACTGGCTCTGCTGCGCTTCATCTATTGCAGTTTGAGGTGGAAGATACAGGACCGGGAATTGCCGCCGATGAACTCAGCCACCTGTTTGAAGCGTTTGCTCAAACCAAAGTGGGGCAGGGGACGCAGGAGGGCACCGGGTTAGGGTTACGGATCAGCCAAAAATTTGTGCAATTGATGGGAGGTGAGATTCGGGTTGATAGTGAAGTGGGGCGGGGCAGCCGATTTAGCTTCCAGATTCAGGCAGGATTAGCCGTAGATGCGTCTACGAACGCCTTGTCTGACCTCAGCCATGTGGTGGGTTTAGCCCCAGGTCAAGCCAGTTACCGAATTTTGATTGTTGAAGATAACGTGGTCAATCGGTTGTTACTGAATAAACTGTTGATTGGGCTGGGGTTTGAGGTGCGAGAGGCGGAAAATGGCAAGGTTGCGATCGCCCTTTGGCAGGAATGGCACCCCCATCTAGTGTTCATGGATATGCACATGCCTGTGATGGATGGGTATGAAGCGACCCGGCGGATTAAGCAGGCGGCGATCGTAACTGCCCATCCAGGCGACACTGCGGCTACTTCCGAGGTTGGGAATGCCCCTGTAATTGTGGCGTTAACGGCCAGCGTGTTTACTGAACAACGCCAAAAGATTTGGGCAGTAGGCTGTGATGACTTTTTGAGCAAGCCGTTCCGCCGGGAAGATCTACTGGAAATTCTGACTAAATATTTAGGCGTAGAATATTTGATCCAGAAACCGGAGGCAACTATAACCGCTAATAGGGCGGCGCTATCAGACTATACTCTAGATGCAACGGCTCTAGCAGTGATGCCAATCGCATGGCGACAACAGTTGTACCAGGCGGCGGCTCAAGGGGATGATGCCAAGGCAGAGAAACTAATTGCTAAAATTCCTGAGGACCAAGCCGCCCTGGGCAATGCTTTAACCCGATTGGTCGAGAACTATCAATTTGACCAACTGATGATGTTAGCTCAGGAGTCAGCGGATGGTGACACACAATCCATTGGAATATGACCAATGCGAAACCCTGTGCTGACCTTGATCAGGAGCGGTAAGAACAGATAAGGGGATGCAGATGCGATGGGTTGTTGGAGCATGGTGGAATGAATATGTCGATCGAACACAGTACAGGTTTGGCAGATATTTTGATTGTGGATGATAAGCTGGAAAACATTCGCTTCTTATCCGAGTTTTTAGCCGAACAAGGCTATCAGGTTCGTAAGGCAATCAATGGGCAGTCGGCTTTAATTGCAGCCAAGAGTTTGCGACCAAACCTGATTTTACTGGATGTCAATATGCCAGGAATGAGCGGTTATGAAGTGTGTGAACGGCTGAAGGCGGATGCGGCAACCTGCACCGTTCCGATCATTTTTCTCAGTGCTGGCAATGATGTCAACGCTAAACTGCAAGCCTTTCGTGCCGGAGGGATGGACTACATTACTAAACCATTTCAATTAGAAGAGGTTTTGGTTAGAATCCAAACTCAATTAAATATTCAAACTCTCCAGCATCAATTACAAGCTCAAAATCAAGCGTTACAACAAACTATCCAAAATCTACGCATAACTCAAGTAGAATTAGAGCTGGCTAAAGCTGAATCCCATGCGCTGTTCAAAGCCATGAATGAGTTGATCCTGGTGTTGGATGCGGAAGGACGACATCTTAAGATTGCTAACACCACGACCGATTTGTTATATCAACCACAGCAGGAACGCCTTGGTAAAACGCTACACGAAGCCCTGCCCCAAGAGCCAGCAGATTTAATTCTGGAGGCAATTCAGAAATCGTTAGCGACCCAACAAACGATCGATGTGGAATATCGCCTGGAGATGCCCCAGGGGAGGGTCGATTCCTGGGCAAGTATTTCACCGATTGCTGCCAATACAGTGCTGTGTGTAGTACGGGATATTAGCGATCGCAAACGTCGAGAAGAAGCTCTGCGCCTAATTGTCGAAGGCACCGCCGCCAAAACAGGGAGTGATTTCTTTCAAGCGTGTGTGCAGCATTTAGCGAAAATTTTAGGAGTGCGGTACACATTTGTCACTGAATGTGCTAATCCTCAAAAAAACCGAGTTCGCACGTTAGCCTTTTGGTTGCATCAAGATTTTGCGGAAAACCTGGAATACGACTTGCAAGGCACTCCTTGTCAGGAGGTGATTATGGATGGCAAATATGCTTGCTATTGCGATCACCTGATCGAGCGTTTCCCCGAGGATCAAGATCTGGCAACGTTGCAGGCTCGGAGCTATGCCGGGATACCCCTGGTTAGCTCAACGGGCGATATCATTGGGCATATTGCGGTTTTGGATGTACAGCCTATGCAAGAGCATGATGAAACCAGGAAACTGGTGTTGAAAATTTTTGCTGCTAGGGCTGGAGCCGAGCTAGAACGTCAGATTACGGATGTGGCGTTAAAGGAAAGTCAAGAGCGGTCAGAGCGTTTGTTACTGAATATTCTGCCGTTTCCGATCGCAGAGCGGTTAAAGCACGATACCAGTGCGATCGCCGAACAGTTTGATGAAGTAACAATTTTATTTGCAGATATCGTTGGGTTCACGCCATTGTCGGCTCAAATTAAGCCAACGGAGTTAGTCAATCTACTCAATCAAATATTTTCTGCTTTTGACGAATTGACAGAAAAACATCGATTAGAAAAAATTAAGACGATCGGCGATGCCTATATGGTGGTTGGTGGGCTGCCTGTAGCACGTCCCGATCATGCCGTCGCCGTCGCTCAAATGGCATTGGATATGCAAGCCGTAATCACACAATTTCAGACAAGGTATAGTGATCAGTTACAAATTCGGATAGGCATGAATTCTGGATCTGTGGTGGCTGGAGTAATTGGGGTGAAGAAATTCATTTACGACCTCTGGGGGGATGCTGTGAATATTGCTTCCCGGATGGAATCTTTGGGGTGCCCTGGCAAAATTCAGGTGACAGCCGCAACGTATGAGCTACTGAAGGATCGCTATCACCTGGTTCAACGGGGACAGGTTGCTGTGAAAGGGAAGGGAGAGATGACGACCTACTGGCTTGTTAATCATCCGTAAAAACTCTCTGATGATAATTTATTTCTTCAACCAACTTGCACAAAGATTTGCTGAAACTGCTGAGCGGTTTTGTTACTTTTGATAAAGTAAGGGGCATGCTGAAACAAGCGGCGTTGCTGCACCTAAAATGGATTTGTTTTTGATGCAACGCTGGTACAACTAATTTATACAAAAATAAAAATCATTAATACTGAACTCGTTAATTAGATTTCTCCCTCTGAATAAATTAGAGTTTCCTATGAGCAACCTGCTCCCCGCAGCCTCCCAGACGATCGAACATGCCGCGATCGGTATTTGTCATGTCAGTTTGGATGGCTACTGTCTGCTGGTAAATCAACGGTTGTGTGACATCGTTGGCTACAATCGTGAGGAATTATCGGCATTCCCTCTCCAACAAATTACTGATGCCAATGATCGGGATAGTGATCGGGATCTGATCCACCAGTTGCTCAAGGGCGACATCCCTTGCTATTCCGTAGAGAAGCGTTACATTCACAAAAGTGGTTCTACCATTTGGGTCAGTCTTGACGTTTCTTTAGTTTGCCATCCATCGGGAGCACCAGCCTACTTCATTACCATGATTCAAGATATTAGTGAACGGAAGCGGGTTGAGGAGGAGCGCCAACAGGCTGAGGTTGCTTTAAAGCAAAGTGAAGAACGGTTTCGATCGCTGATGCAAGCCTGTGCCCAAATTATCTGGAATACGAATCCAGTCGGTGAGCTAGTCACTGAACAACCGACCTGGAGCGAGTTTACGGGACAAACGTTTGAACAATATCGAGGCTGGGGCTGGTTAAGCGTAATTCACCCAGAGGATAGTGCCCATGTGGCAAGTGTGTGGTCATCCGCCGTGGCAACGCGATCGCGGTATGAAGTGGAATTTCGGCTGCGTCGTCATGATGGTGAATACCGTTACATGAGTTGCCGTGCTGTACCCATTGTGCAACCGGATGGCACCATTCGCGAGTGGATCGGCGCTAATACGGATATTACAGAACGCCGACAAACAGAGCTTGCCTTGCAACAAAAGGAGGAACGCTACCGTACTCTGATCACGGCAATTCCCCAAATTGTTTGGACAACGGATGCCGAGGGACGAGTCTCAGATATGGTTGATTGGCGAGCCTTTACTGGGCAAACCGAAGCTGAGGTCAAAGGGTTTAATTGGTTAAATGCAATCCATCCAGACGATCGCGATCACACGGCTGATATTTGGTTCAAAGCTATCCAAACAAAAACTCTGTACGACACAGAATATCGTTTGCGAGCCGCAGATGGTAGCTACCGTTATTTTGTTGTCCGAGGGCTACCGATCCTGGGGGAAGATGGCAATATTATTGAATGGGTTGGCACTTGCACCGATATTCATAATCAAAAACAGACGGAACAAACTCTCCGTCAAACCCTGGAGATTTTAGACTTAGCCAGCGATTGTATCATCATCCGTGACATGGACGATCGGGTGCTCTATTGGAATCAGGGGGCAGAAAACCTGTATGGTTGGCAGCGGGAAGAGGTCTTGGGACACTATATTCACACGTTGTTGAACACCACCTTTCCGGACTCATTAGAGGCTTGCATAGCCCAATTCTTGCAACAAGGATTCTGGGAGGGCGAATTGCAGCATACTGCCCGTGATGGTCGCCAGGTGATGGTCGCTAGTCGTTGGACCTTGCAGCGGGATGCAACAGGGAAACCCTTTGCGCAACTAGAAATCAATAACGACATCACTCAACAAAAAGCCGCCGAAGTTGCCCTACGCCAAAGTGAAGAACGGCTACAAGCAATTCTAGATAACTCTCCCGCCATGTTCTATATGAAAGATTTGGCAGGACGGTTGGTGTTGATTAACCGCCAACTGGAAACGGTGCTGGGCTTAAGTCGAGAGGAAATTTTAGGCAAGCGCAGTGATGACTTGTTTCCCCAGGATATTGCCGATGCTCATAACGTGAACGATCGAGCGGTATTAGAAGCACGAACTGCCATGCAGTGGGAGGAACACGCCATGCAGCAGGATCAAGTGCGTACTTACCTTTCCCTAAAATTTCCGCTGCTGGCGGCAGATGGATCGCCCTATGCGGTGTGTGGGATTTCCACTGATATTACTGAACGCAAACAAGCGGAGATGGCGCTGGCTCAAGCGAAGGAAGCAGCAGAAGCCGCTAGTCGAGCTAAAAGTGAATTTTTGGCGAATATGAGTCATGAGTTGCGGACTCCCCTGAATGGCATTATGGGGTATGCCCAAATTCTGCAACGATCGAAGCGGCTTGATGAAGAGGATCGATCGCGAATTGATGTGATTTATCAATGTGCCTCCCATCTGCTGACCCTAATTAACGACATTCTGGACTTATCTAAAATTGAAGCCCAGAAAGTGGAACTAATGCTGACTGATTTCCACTTTCCAGCGTTTCTACAAGGTGTGGCAGAGATGTGCCGAATCCGGGCTGAACTGAAGGAAATTGAATTCCATTACCAATTACCCTCAGAACTACCGATCGGGGTGCGGACGGATGAGAAGCGATTACGGCAAGTCTTGATTAATCTCCTGAGTAATGCCATTAAATTTACCGATGCCGGGAGTGTAACGTTCACGGTTAGTTATGCTTCAGAGCAAAAACTTCGATTTGAGGTGCGCGATACCGGAATTGGTATTCCTCAAGACCTGTTAGAGAAAATCTTTCAGCCGTTTGAACAGGTGGGAGATGTGAAACGCCAAACAGAAGGAACCGGATTAGGATTAGCCATTAGCCAGAAAATCGTCAACTTAATGGATAGTACAATTCAAGTTCAAAGTGAGGTTGGCGTTGGCAGTGTCTTTTGGTTTGATGTTAAGTTACAGTTAGCGGAAGAATGGGTCAAAGCGGCTCAAACTGACCGGCATGGACAGATTATTGGCATTAAGGATCAGCACCCGAAGATCTTGGTGGTTGACGACAAATGGGCGAATCGATCGGTGATCAACAATTTACTCAGTCCCCTTGGTTTTCAGGTATTTGAAGCCGTGGATGGGCAGGATGGTTGGGAACAAGCTTTAAAGGTGCAACCGGATCTTGTGATTACCGATCTACTGATGCCGAAATTGGATGGCTTTGAGTTGATTAAACAGATTCGCGAGTCGTCCCTTAGCGATACGAGGATTATTGTTTCCTCTGCCAGTGTGTTTGAGGCGGATCAACATCGCAGCATTGAAGCTGGAGGCGATGCCTTCCTCCCCAAACCGATTCAGGCGATCGAATTATTGCAACAATTGCAAAAACAGCTCAAACTTGAGTGGATCTACGAAGCGCAAGCACCGTCAGTTGCCCTAGAATCAAATGTTAATGAACTCATTGCGCCACCCGCAGCAGCCCTGGAGACGCTGTATGAATTGGCAATGAAGGGAAACTTTAAAGGCATTATTAAACAGGCAGCTTATCTCGAAACGCTGGATATCAAGTACCGTCCTTTTGCCCAAGCACTTAATCAGTTAGCAAGAGAATTTCAAGACGACAAGATATTGGTACTGATTCAGTCATACAAGTAAAAGCGATGGATTCTGTAACTCAACTAACGGCGACGGTTCTGATTGTTGATGACAATTCAGCCAATTTAGGCGTTTTGTCGGATGCCCTTGATCAAGCAGGCTATGAAGTTTGGGTGGCGAAATCTGGCAAAACGGCGCTGGAACGAGTCAAATATGCCTTACCTAATTTGATTCTGCTCGATGTCATGATGCCGGAAATCGATGGGTTTGAAACCTGTCGGCAACTCCAGGCAAATCCGGCAACGCAGCATATTCCGATTATTTTTATGACGGCTTTGTCTGACACCAGCCATAAAATTGCTGGCTTTCAGTTGGGTGCCGTGGATTACATTACTAAACCATTTCAACAGGAAGAGGTGTTAGCTCGGGTTAAATTACATTTGAAGCTACATGATTTAGCTCAAAGGTTAGAGGAGAAAAATACGCTGTTGGAGCAAAAGGTGGCTGAAGTGAGTCAAGCCTGTGATACCTTGCAGCAAATGCAACTCCAGATGGTGCAAAGCGAGAAGATGTCTGGTTTAGGGCAAATGGCGGCCGGAATTGCCCATGAGATCAACAATCCGGTCAGTTTTATTTACGGGAATCTGACCCATGCTCAGGAATACACTCGGGACTTGCTAGAACTTCTCCATCTTTACCAGGAAGATACCACTCCAACTCCCCGCATTGTTGAAAAATTAGAGGAGATGGATTTGGCGTTTGTGGAAGAAGATCTGATTAAGCTATTAAATTCAATCAGTACCGGTGCCCAACGCATTCAAGAAATTGTCAAGTCAATGCGGATCTTTTCCCGCGCTGATGAAGCCGAAGTGAAAACGGTTGATCTACATCAAGGGCTGGATAGTACATTGACGATTCTGAATCATCGATTGAAGGCACGACCCGAGTGTCCAGCGATCGAGGTAGTCAGGAACTATGGTCAGTTGCCTCTGGTGGAGTGCTATGCGGGGCAACTCAATCAGGTGTTTATGAATATTATTTCTAACTCGATTGATGCGTTAGACGACTATAATCAACAGCGTTCCTTTGAAGAAATTCTGGCTCAACCCAGTCGTATTCAAATCGCTACTAACGTCATTGATCCGGATTGGGTGTCGATTCATATCCAGGACAATGGGGCAGGGGTATGTGAAGATATCATGCCGAAGTTATTCAACCCATTTTTCACGACGAAGCCAGTCGGTAAGGGAACGGGTTTAGGGTTGTCGATTAGCTACCAGATTGTAGTCGAGAAACATGGCGGGCGGCTCTATTGTGAATCTGCCCACCAGGGCGTGGAATTTGTCATCGAGATCCCAATTCGGCAACAGGATTATCCGGCGGCGGCTGGGGAGGCTGGTCGGGGCACAGTCTCGGTTACGGAATAGTTACCCTTTCTGAGGGATAGGTGGGCAGGAGGACTCCATCATTCAGGTAAGCAATTTGGTCAGCGAACGGCTGAATCCGCCAGTCATGGGTGGCAATAACGATCGTGCTCTTGTGTTCCTGGGCTAAGGTACGCAGTAAGTCCAATACAATCCGCCCATTTTCTGCATCCAGGGCAGAGGTTGGTTCATCGGCAATAATCAAGTCAGGTTGTCCGGCTAAGGCTCGGGCGATCGCGACTCGTTGTTGCTGTCCCCCAGATAATTCGCAGGACAAGCGATCGGCTGACCGATTTAACCCGACGGCGGCGAGAAGCTGTCGGGCTTGGACTTGGGCGGCTTGACCATGAATCCCCTTCAGGTTTAATGTCACCTCAATATTTTCAACTGCCGTCAACGCTCGTAACAAATTACTTTCTTCAGGCAAAAACCCGAGATGGTCGCGGCGAAATTGGGTCAGGTGCGATCGCGACATTTGGGTAATCTCTTGCCCCAACAGGGTGACTTGCCCTGCGGTCGGAGTCAGTAGTCCTGCCAGAATTAGCAACAGGGTGGTTTTTCCCACTCCCGATGGCCCAATCACCATCTGAATCTTGCCCGGTGGTACAGTCAGACTAATGCCCTTCAGCACTGGCACCGGCTCCACCTCCGGATTAAAGATCATCTCAATTCCGGTTGCTGCGATCGCCAGGGATGGCTCACCATGGCTGCGCCCTGGAGGGTGCGATCGCGGGAAGAAGATTGGAGTTAATCGCGGGGCAGGGGAACTCGTCATGGCTGAACCACTGCCGAGGGCTGTAGCGATACCGGATGGGCAGTGCCTCCTATCTTTATTTTAGGGGCTTACCGATGAACCAGGGGACGATCGCGACTGTTGATGCTGAGATTTGCCCAGGATTAGAGTGAGCAGATGATCTAACAGGCGATCGCGTTCCATCGGTACAATGTCGCCACTTTGCAGAACATCCCGCAGGATGACAAAATGAATGATCGTGCCAATGAAGGCGCGGGCAGCTACTTCGGGGTCAGCGACTTGAATCTGAGGATGGTTGATCAAGTATTGCGTCAGTAAATCCAGACTGGGCTTTTCAATATTGCGGACAAACGCTCGGGCGAGTTCCGGGAACCGTCCAGATTCACCAATGATGATGCGGAGAAAGGTGAGAATTTGCGGATCGGTCGCTACGTTATCCAGCATCCCGATCGCGTAGCGTTTGAGAAATGTAGCCGGATCTTCCTCAAAGGATGGCGGATTTTGTAGCCGAAACAACTCTTTCTTGTTTGCCATCCGTTGAATTAACGCGGTAAATAATGCTTCCTTATCGGGGAAATGCCGATATACCGTGGCTTTGGAGACTCCGGCGGCAGCGACAATCTTATCGATGCGGGCACCTGCGTACCCATGTTCCAGAAACTCCTGCATGGCTCCATTCAAGATGGTGGCTGTTTTCTCTGGTGATAACTCCCGCTCCCCACTCTTCACGATCGCGATTCCTTTGACTGATGGTAATTCCATCATACCCTTGACACCACGAAACGAAACAGTTTAGTTTAGTTCTAAGAGAAACGAAACAGTTTAGTTTAGTTGAATGTCACCAGGAGTTGATCCATGCTGCAAAGTTCTCTCGACAGCATTTCTCAAGGCAAATCTCGACGCTGGCTGGGATTAGCGGCGACGGCTTGTGTGGTAGTGGCGGCAGGGGTGGGGTATGGAGTCTGGCGATCGCAATCGACGGCGACCAATGATACTCCGGGAATGGCAATGGCGGCCCCCCAAGTGACCACTGTAACCGCGATGGGACGACTGGAACCGCAGGGCGAAGTGATTCAGCTATCGGCTCCCACATCGAGTAGTGGCAATCGGGTGGAGGAGTTACTGGTGCAAACGGGCGATCGCGTTCAAGCGGGGCAGGTGATTGCGATTCTGGATAGCCGCGATCGCTTGCAAGCGGCATACGAGCAAGCTCAGGAAGATGTGAAGGTGGCGCAGGCGAAGCTAGCAATTACCCAGGCAGGGGCGAAGCAGGGCGAAATTAAGGCGCAACAAGCGGAAATCGAGCGACTGCAAGCGCAACGGCAGGGAGATATTCAGGCGCAGGCGGCAACGGTGGCGCGATTAACGTCAGAGTTGCAAAACGCAGAAGTTGAGTTTAGTCGCTACCAATCGCTGTATCAGGAAGGGGCGATTTCGGCATCGGATCTCGATCGGCGGCGGTTAACGCTGGATACGACTCGCAAAAGTGTGGAAGAAGCGAAAGCGGTGTTAGCCCGAATTCAAGCCACCAGTCCGGCGCAGTTAACCCAGGCACAGGCGAATCTGGATCGAATTGCCGAGGTGCGTCCCGTGGATGTGCAAGCGAATCAGGCGGAAGTGGATCGGGCGATCGCGGCGATGAAACAGGCGCAAGCGAATTTGGCGCAAGCCTATGTGCGCTCTCCCAAGAATGGCGAAGTGTTAGATATTCATACCCGCGCTGGGGAAGTGGTCGGCACAGAGGGCATTGTCGAGATTGGCAACACGAAACAAATGTATGCGATCGCGGAAGTGTACCAAAGTGACATTCATCGAGTGAAACCAGGACAACGAGCGACGGTAACGAGTGATTCGATTCCGGGTGAATTAGTCGGGACGGTGGAGCGGATTGATTCGCGGGTGAAGCGGCAAACGGTGGTGAATACTGACCCCAGTACCAATATTGATGGTCGAGTGATTGAAGTTCACATTGCGTTGGACACCGTATCAAGTCAACGAGCAGCGAAATTTACCAACTTGCAAGTCACAACGGAGATTGCCCAATGAGCGGATGGCTACAAACGATCCAGCGTCGTACACCACTGGGATGGTTACAACTGAGTCGCGAACGGAGCCGTCTCCTGGTGGCGTTATCGGGAATTGCCTTTGCGGATGTGTTGATGTTTATGCAACTGGGATTTCAAAATGCCTTGTATGACAGCAACACGAAAATGAGTCGGGCGTTAGATGCGGATATTGTTTTAGTCAGTCCACAAGCTCGCAATACCCAAAATTTATCGACCTTTTCGCGGCGACGACTGTATCAGGCACAGGATATTGAAGGCGTAGCATCGGCGGAACCGTTCTATACCAATGTGATTACCTGGAAGCATCCCGATACGCAAAAAGAAACTTCGATTCAGGTGATTGCGTTTAATCCCGATCGCCCCGCGTTAAACCTGCCGGAAGTGAATCAACAACTGGATCAACTGAAGCTGCCGGATTATGTGTTGTTCGATCGCAAATCGCGCGGCAATTACCAGGCGGCACTGGCAAAAATTGATCAGGGTCAACGGGTGACAACGGAAGTGGAACGGCGAACCGTGACGATTTCAGGTGCCTTTGCCTTAGGAGCATCCTTTGGCTCAGACGGGATTTTGATTGCCAGTGATCAAACCTTTCTCCGCTTCTTTCCCCGACGGGATGCGGCGAGTGCCAGTCTGGGATTGATTCATCTCAAGCCGGGATATGATGCCAAGCAAGTGGCGATGGCGTTGGATGCGTATTTACCGGATGATGTCAAAGTGTTGACGCATCAGGAATATATTCAGTTTGAGGAAAGTTTCTGGAAAAGTGAAAGCCCGATCGGGTTTATTTTCGGCATGGGCACAGGTATGGCATTCGTAGTCGGTGTTGTGATTGTCTATCAAGTGCTGTCAACGGATGTGAATAGCCACTTGCAAGAATACGCCACCTTTAAGGCGATGGGGTATCGCAATCAATATTTACTCGCGATCGTGTTTGAGGAAGCGCTGATTCTGGCGTTCTTGGGATTCATTCCCGGCTTTGTGCTCCCGATCGGCTTGTATCAGTTAGCGGCAAACGCCACCGCGTTACCTATTTATATGACCACTGTGAGAGCCATTGCCGTTTTGGTTCTCACCGTAATTATGTGTGTGATTTCCGGCGCGATCGCCACCCGTAAACTGCAATCGGCAGACCCAGCGGATATGTTCTGAGGAAAATCTTATGTCTCCTGTGATTTCGATTCACCAGCTCAATCATTTCTTTGGTCAGGGTCAATTACGCAAGCAAGTTTTATTTGATGTCAATTTAGAGATCAATGCAGGTGAAATTGTGATTATGACCGGACCTTCCGGTTCCGGGAAAACGACCTTGCTGACGTTAGTGGGGGGCTTGCGATCGGCACAATCCGGTCGGCTGCAAGTCTTAGGGCAGGAATTATGTGGTGCTAGTGTCGGGGAATTGACCTTAGCCCGCCGCCATAACGGCTATATTTTCCAGGCGCATAATTTGCACCATAGTTTAACCGCCCTGCAAAACGTCAAAATGGGTTTGGAGTTGCATCCTGACTTATCGATCGCTGAGATGCAAACGCGATCGGCGGCAATGCTGGAACATGTGGGCTTAGGCAATCGGCTACATTACTATCCAGAGGATTTGTCGGGAGGACAAAAGCAACGGGTGGCGATCGCCCGCGCTCTGGTCAGTCATCCTAAGATTGTGTTAGCCGACGAACCGACTGCGGCATTAGATAGTAAATCGGGGCGAGATGTGGTCACCTTAATGCAGACTTTAGCGAAAGAACAGGGCTGCACCATTCTATTAGTCACGCACGACAATCGCATTCTCGATATTGCCGATCGCATTGTGACGATGGAAGATGGCAAGTTGACCGGGAATTCTGTCCTGGCAGCAGCCTGAAGTTGTTACAGTTGCCGATCCATAGAAATCTATTGCTCCTGGGAGACAACGACCTGAGCCGAATGGTCTGCGATCGAGTCAACTGGCTGACCACAGAAGACAGAGATCGCTTGCGGTAATACCTGAAATGTTGCTGGTGTGTAGGTTGTAATCTCCCCATCGGTGTTGATGGGCATGGGGTGAGCCGTTTTGATGGTGATGGTTTGGGCGCGGAAGGCATCCACAAACGACCAGGAGGTATGATCGCCCGATCGCATGGCGGGCAGAATGGCTAACAATTGCCACCAGTGTTGCAGATTGAGGCTATAGACATCGAAGTAATGGCTGTTGATCGTCGCATCTGCCGTAACAGTCATCCCACCGCCGTAATACCGACCATTCCCCACCGCGAGTTGCATGGTTTTCATCCGTTTCAGGTCGCCATCATCCAGCCAGACCGATGCCCAAAAGGGGCGCGATCGCCGTAGGGCTTGCAGTGCGGCGATCGGGTAGGCCAGGATGCCCCACTGTTGTTTGGTCTCGCGGTTCAACTTGTGGGTGACTTGCACACTTAAGCCAATACTGGCGACATTAAAGAAATAGCGATCGTTGACCTGACCAATATCGATGCGGTTGACTTGTCCAGTGGTCAAGATTTTGCAGGCATCGGCTAGATCGGTGGGAATGCCCAATGTTCGCGCTAAATCATTGGCGGTGCCGAGGGGCAAAATTCCCAGGGGTAATTGGGTATCCAGTAAACCGGGAATCGCGGCATTTAGGGTGCCATCTCCACCTGCAATCACCACGCGATCGACCTGATGCTGATGCTGCCGAATGGCTACTGGGATGTCCGATGATTGGGCAGGGGCAACTTCAATCCAGTCCAGACCACAGGCATGAAGTTGGGTCATGGTATCAGCTAACTTTTGTTGTGCCTGCCGCGCTCGGCGATTAACGACAAGCAATGCTTTTCCCACCGATCGTTCCTCCCATGATTGAATCCTGCATTCACTATGCCGAAATTGCTTTGCTGAATGCCTGTCCCGGCTGATAGATTTTCGGCTGCGGCACATCGTTGCAATTCAGCCCCCTGACCTTTCGCTCGGACTTGGATCGCGTTAGCCTGCTGCTATTACGATCGGGATTCACAATACTATTGTATTAGTCCTAACCACAAGCAATTGATCATAGAATAAATTCAATGGCGGTGATGCCAGGTGAGGGTAGCAAACGTGATCAGGAGTTAGGATGCTCTTAGTAGCCTGTCGTCAACCGTTACAATCCCATATATCACGTTAGGCGGATTTTGCTAAATATTGATTCAGCAGAATCTTTAGCGGATTTTGATGTTCGGGCGGCAGTCGGTGTTTCACTCAATAGCTGAAACCCACTGAATAGCAGCCATCGGCTGTATCCCTCGATGCTCACCTGTTAGGAGACGTGCGATCGCATGAGTTCGGATCAACTTGCTCAGACTGTTACCCCCAAGCATTGTGCTACCGAGTTAATGGACACAATTTTGCCCATCATGCAATTTATCCGGACTGAAATGCGTAGTCAAAATGCGGCACTGCTCTCGGTGCCTCAGTTTCGCGTCTTGGCGTTTCTCAATATTCATCCGGGTGCGTCCTTGTCTGATGTGGCAGAGCATTTAGGGGTAACACGGGCAACGGCTTCGGCAATGACCGATCGCTTAGTCCAACGCGGCTTTATCGATCGGGCAGAACGCCCACAGGAACGTCGTCATATAGCGCTCAAGTTAACTGACGTTGGCTCGGCACAGCTAGAACAGAGCCAGGAAAAAACCCGTGATCAGATCGCAACGTTACTCAACAATTTGACAGATGAGCAGTTGTCAAGCGTTTCCGCCGGATTGGGCATATTAAAGGAGATATTTGCGGGTGCAGAGATCGGTAGAGAGCGAGTCGTCTAGGATAATATACTCTCAAAGCATTAAATACTCGATTTTTTCATCTCAGTTTGAAGTTTAAATCATAATTTGGCATGGTTTCTAGTTTCATGAGTCAGTGGCGATTCTACTCTTTCCTTGACTGTTCCAACGGATAACTCAATGATCGCCTGATGAAAGCATCATGAATTTCAACTTAGTTTCATTCGCTCTGTTACAGCGGAGCATCCGATTTGTCTGGATTACATTAGGACTATTTGGCTTTGCTTCACCTGCTCTAGCGCAGCTAGTTCCCGATGCCACCTTTGGGACGAGATCGTCTACCGTTCATTCAACTGGCGATCGCGATACGATCCAGAGTGGGATTCGGGCTGGTACTAACCTATTTCATAGTTTTTTAGAATTCAATGTGGGTCATGGTCGGGCAGTTTATTTTCATGATCCCGGTGTTGCCAACATTCTCACCCGGATCACTGGAGCCAATCCGTCTAGAATTGATGGCAAATTAGGAGTAGAGGGCAATGCTAACCTGTTTCTGCTCAATCCCAACGGCATTCTCTTTGGTGCTGGTGCTAGCTTAGATATTCGTGGTTCCCTGATCACTACGACGGCTACAGCGATTCAATTCTCGGATGGGAGTGAATTTAGTACAACCGATCGGCTGACTCCACCATTACTGACCGTTGCGGTTCCGATCGGCTTACAGCGAGGCACAATTGCCTCCGGCAGCACGATCGTCAATCACGGACAATTAACCACCGGGCAGGATTTAACCTTAGCGGCGGATCGGTTGGAGTTACAGGGCACTCTCCAAGCCGGACGCGATTTAACCCTACTGGCTACGGATACAGTGCAGATTCGGGATACCCCGACCCAACCGTTTCTGGCTCAGTCCGGTCAAGCGTTAACGATTCAGGGCGATCGCGGCATTGATATTCTGGCATTAAACCATCCGGCTCAAATTCCATTTCAGAGTGGTGGTAATTTGAGCCTGATCAGTGATGGGGTGATTTCTGCCGATGCTCAGTGGCTCAGTCAGGGCAATTTCCAAGTGCGATCGCTCTCAGGTGGGTTGGCAACGCTGACCAGTCTGTTCGATCCGATCATTACCAGTACGGGGGATGTCGATTTAGCCCTCAACTATACTGGCGCATCATTACTGATCGAAGCGGGCGGTAACGTGCGGATTCAGGGCACTGTAGACATTACGGCTCCTGATCTGGCGGCTCCGTTGATTGGAGATGATGGGGTGCTGAATAGTCAGCCTGGGTTGATTGTGCGATCGGGGCAATCGATCTTACGCTATGCCAGCAATAGTGGCGTGGTTCCCGGTAGCACCACAGGAGCGGGACTGGTGACAGATCCGGGCATTACCTTACAGGGGGCTGTGACCACGTTGCCCAATGGGGTTGTGCGGCTAACGGCAGATCAGGGTGGCAGCATCAACACCCAGGGAATTAGTACATCCCAGGGAGAAATCACTGTAACCAGCGCGGGTGACATTACCAGCAACGGGCAACTCCTGAATGTAGAAACAGTGAATGGAAATGCCGGGAATATTCGCCTGACCGCTGCCAATGGCAATATTGCGATCGGCAGCCTGCTGGCCTATAGCGATGACGATATCACCTTTGGTAATGGTGGAGACATCACCGTAGTAGCAGGGGGGAGCGTCACCGCCGATCAAATTAGTACCTGGTCAACCTTCGGAGCGGGAGGTGATCTCAGCATTACGGTGGGTCAGGCGATCGTGGTTCAAGATCTGCTCACCTACAGCTACTTTGGCGATAACGATAGTGGGGATGTCACGCTCAGTTCGGGTAGCACCGTTACCTTCAATGCGATTGATAGCAGTAGCGAGAACGGCTGGGCCGGTGATGTTCGGATTACGGCTCCAAATGATATAACTGCCACTGGGAGAACGGATGTCAGTACCTATGGCAGTGGTCAGGGTGGGCAACTGGTCGTGCAGGCAGGCGGTGATATTCGATTGTTCCCTGGCGCGACCTGGCAAAACGATACCTATGGTAGTGGTCAGGGTGGGCAACTGGTGGTGCAGGCAGGTGGCGATATTCGGTTGTTCGCTGACACAACTTGGCAAAACGATACCTTTGCTGATGGCAATGCTGGGGGTATGTTGATTACTGCTCGATCGTTGTTTTTAGAGAATGGCGCTCAGATTCGCAGCAGTAGCCGTTCCGAGGCCAGCGGCGATGGTGGCAATATTACCATCAATGTTACGGATAGAACTCAACTCTCTGGCGTAGGAACCGGCGATCGACCCAGTGCCATTTTCTCCTTTGCAGATTTGTTTTCTACCGGCAATGGCGGGAATATCACCCTGAATACAGGTTCTCTCACCATGCGAGATGGGTCAGAAATTTTAGCCAATCATTTTGGTGAAGGGGTGGGGACACGGGCAGGCAATATTACGATTCGGGCAACGGGGTTAGTCAGCCTGGAAGGATTTCGCGTCCGTACTATGGAAGCGGATAGTCCCGGAACTGGCATTGCTAGTAACGTCAGCATCGGTTTCGAGAGTACGCGTGGCATCAATCGGCAGGGTGGCACGATCGATATTCAAGCCGGTGGATTAGAACTACTCAACGGTAGCTATATTTCCAGCAGTTTGGAATTTGGGGCGAATGGTCAAGGGGGCAATATTCGCTTGAATCTTACCGATCAAGGCACACCGGGCAATTTAGTCATTGCAGGAACGGCAACGCGGGAAAGTGGCATCTTTAGCCGCACCACAGATCAGAGTATTGGCAATGGCGGCAATATTCAAATTCATGCTGGCAATGTGTCATTACAGAACAATGCGACGATCGGGGCGGAAGCAAATGGGAATGGTGATGGTGGCCGGATTAGTTTGAATACGACTAATCTGTTGGTTGGTCAGCGGGCGGCGATTAGTGCCGAAACGACAACAGCAGGGAATGCAGGGGAAATTACCCTATTGGGCGATCGCCTGACCCTGACGGATGGTGGGCAGATTCGCACGAGTACCAGTGGGGCAGGGCAAGCGGGCACCATGACTTTGGGGACGGCAACTCAACCGATTGCTCAAGTGAGCTTAACGGGTCGAGGCAGTGCCATCCTAGCTAATACTGAAGTGAATACCAGTGGGAACGGTGGCAACATTGCTCTATTTGCAAATAATGTCTCTCTCACGGATCAGGCACGCATTTCGACGGAAACGGCTGGATGGGGCAATGCGGGTAGTGTAACGGTGCAGGCAACCGATCAGGTCAATCTGGTTAACAGTTCGATTTCAACTGGAGTCGCCAGAGATGCCACAGGCAATGGTGGCAATCTTACCTTGTCTGCCCGATCGTTATCCTTGAGCGATCGAGGGCGAATCCAAACCTTGACTCGGGGGGCAGGTAACGCTGGAGATATTCAGACCCAGACCGCAGAAACGATGACGATCGCTGGCAATGGCAGTGGCATTATCTCAGGGAGCAGCACCCCGACCGAGCGGGGGATTGGCGTTGGCGATGGTGGTAACATTCGCCTGACGACAGACACGCTACGAATCTTTGATGCGGGCATCGTGAGTGCATCCACCTTCAGTGATGGTCGCAGTGGCAATATCGATGTTGTGGCTAGAGTCGTGGAACTGACCAGTCGGGGGCAATTATCTGCTACGACAGAAAGCCGAGGGGATGCGGGTAATATTACCGTGGCTGCTCGCGATCGCATCGTGATGTCGGGTAGCCCCAGTGGCATCTTTGCTAACACTGGCTGGATTGTTGGTCGGCAAGCTACGGGGAATGGTGGCAACATTGTCCTGAATACGGGTGAATTGTTGATGCAGGACGGAGCCAGAATTAATGTTGGTAGCCGGGGGCTGGGAACTGGCGGTGATATTCGACTGACGGCTAATCGAGTGATTCTGAACGATCGCGCTACTATTTTTGCGGAAACCGCCAGCACTCAGGGAGGCAATATTCAGATGCAAGTGCGGGATTTACTGCTGCTGCGTCGCAATAGTCTGATCTCTGCCAGTGCCGGAACCGCTCAAGCCGGAGGCAATGGCGGCAACATTCGGATCAACGCTGGCTTTGTCGTGGGCGTGTTGCGAGAAAACAGCGACATCACGGCAAATGCGTTTACTGGGAATGGTGGACGGATTGAGATTACGGCTCAGGGGATCTTCGGCTTACGGTTTCAACCGCGACTGACTCCCGATAGCGACATCACCGCCAGTTCACAGTTTGGCATCAATGGGATTGTCACGCTGAATACGCCCAATGTGGATCCGAGTCGCGGCTTAGTGCAGTTACCGACTGATGTCACCGACTCCAGTAATCAAATGACGCAAACCTGTTCGGCTCAAGAACGCCGGAATAGCTTTGTGATTACCGGACGGGGTGGGGTGTCTCCCGATCCGACGGAGGCGTTAAATCAGACGATCGTTTGGCAGGGCGGTGGAGCAGAGGGGGGAGATGGGGAGGTGCAGGGAGATAGGGCAGTGCTGCCGAACTCTAATGTGATTACTGAGGCAACGGGTTGGCGGCGAAATTTAGACGGTTCCATCTCGTTAGTGACGGAGGATGATGCCGTCGCGTCGCCGATCGCAGGACAAACCTGCCAGACCGCTGTGGTCGGAGAAGGACAATAATATGGCAATTGGGTTGATTCAACGTTGGGGGACTGGCTACCGCCGTTGGCTGCTGTATGGGTTGTTGGGAATATTCATTACTGTGGGATTGCCGCAATTACCTGTGATCGCCCAACTCCCGGCGATCGTCCGTCTTGATCCTGCCCCATCTCTGAATCAACAAGGACAGCAACTTCTGGAGCGAGGGAACCCCCAAGCCGCATTGGAACGCTGGCAGGCAGCAGAGCAACTATATCGCCAGAGTGGTAATCAAGAGGGAGCGATCGGGGCGCAACTGAACCAGGCTAAGGCATGGCAAGCGTTGGGATATTATCGACGGGCTCGAACCGTGTTAGAGGAGGTGACGGCGAGCCAACGGCAACAACCTGATTCCGCCCTGAAAGCGAATGCCCTGCTAACGTTGGGGAATGTGCTGCGGTTAAGCGGAGAGTATCAATCCTCGCAACAGATGTTAACCGAAAGTTTGCGGATTGCCCAACAGGTGAATTCATCACCGGATATCCAGGCGGCTTATCTGCACCTCGGGAATACCCTGCTGGCTCAAGCCCAGGTGCAACCAGCCCTGGCATACTTTAACCAGGCCGCTGCGATCGCGGCTCCCCTGCAAATTTCGGCACAACTACGGCAACTGCGCTTGCTCCAACAACTCGATCGCCGTTCAGAAGTCGCTGCGTTAGTGCCACAAATTACTGCCCAACTGGACACTTTACCACCGGGGCAATTAGCCATTTATGGACGGATTGAATTAGCCGAATTAATCAGTCAGGCAACGGTTCCCATTAACGCTCAAACGCTGTCAGCCGCCCAACTTTTAGGGACAGCCGCGCAGCAAGCCCAACGGCTAGGCGATCGACGGGCGCAATCCTACGCGATCGGGCGATTGGGACAGTTGTATGAGCAAACGCAACAGTGGCAAGCGGCACAGCGCCTGACTCAGGAAGCTCTGGATCTCGCCCGTATGATTAATGTGCCTGAGATCCTGTATCAGTGGCAGTGGCAACTGGGGCGGATTTTACGATCGCAGGCGAATTTAGCGGCGGCAACTCAGGCATACACCGAAGCCGTCAACACGTTGCAATTCCTCCGCAATGATTTAGTCGCGATCGGGCAGGATGTGCAATTCTCCTTCCGCGATCAGGTCGAACCCGTTTATCGGGAGTTAGTGGATTTGTTGCTGCAACCGAATGCTACTCAAGCCGAACTGAAACAGGCGCGTCAGGTGATTGAATCCCTGCAATTAGCCGAATTGAATAACTTCTTTCGGGAAGCCTGTCTCGACCCTACTGCCCGTTCTGTTGATGAGGTAGACCCCAATGCCGCCGTCATTTATCCGGTGATTTTGACCGATCGCCTGGAGGTGATTCTCTCCTTACCGGGGCAACCCCTCCGCCACTATGCCACTGCCTTACCCCGCGCTGCGATCGAAGCTGGCATTGAGCAGATGCAAAACTCATTACGCCAAACCTCCTTTGCTCAAGAACGGTTAGTGGCTGCCCAACAGATCTATCAGTGGTTAATCCAACCGATCGCGGCGGATCTGAAACAGCCGCCCATCACCACCCTGGTATTTGTCCTTGATGGAGCGCTCCGCAGTCTACCGATGGCAGCCTTGCATGATGGCAACCAGTATTTGATTGAGCAGTACCAAATTGCCCTGGCTCCCAGCCTGCGATTACTCAGTCCTCAACGATTACACCGGGAGCAAATTCATGCCCTGGTGGGTGGATTAAGTGAGGGCACGAATAGAGCCACACCATTACCCGGGGTACGCCAGGAGGTGGATGAGATTCAGCGACAAATCCCGGCTCAAGTGTTGCTGGATCGATCGTTTACGGCGACTGCCTTAACCGCTCAGGTGCAAACGGCTCCGTTTAATATCGTGCATCTGGCGACCCACGGACAGTTTAGTTCCAGGGCTGAAGAGACTTACATCCAGACCTGGGATGGGCAGTTAACGATCGATGATTTGCAACGGTTGCTGAATCAACGATCGCTGACCGATGTCAAGCCGATTGAATTGCTGGTACTGAGTGCCTGCCAGACGGCGGAAGGAGATAATCGGGCAACCCTGGGGATGGCAGGAGTGGCGGTGCGATCGGGCGCACTCAGTACCCTGGCGACCTTATGGATGGTGAATGATGCTTCAACTGCGACCTTTATTGCTGCCTTTTACAAATCGTTAATCCAACCAAATGCCACTAAAGCCCAGGCGATCCGCGCGGCTCAATTGACGCTGATTCAATCTCAGGAGTTCAAACATCCGTTCTACTGGGCACCCTTTATTTTGGTAGGGAATTGGTTATGAGATCACTGAAAACTGCACTGAAATGAGTTACTACAGTGATTGCCTCGTTAAGAAGAATAATTGATGCCTGCCGATGGGCGATCGGTTGCCCTGGCAGAAGTCAACATCAAGCCATTGGATGTTCGTGCTGCTTAACTGCTCACTTGAGGAAACTGAGATGAAACGAATGATCTGCCCCCATCCTTTATCCAGAGGAACTGGACTACTGCTGGCTGCGATCGTCTGGGGTCTGGTGACTCCAGTAGCGCATGCCCAATTTGGTTCTCCCCCCGGACAAGGCACTCCGAAAGGAACGGCAGGAGGTGGTTCTCGTCCAGCCACCCATCTGATCTGTTTGCAGCAACCGAATAGTCAAGAAAACTTGATCGCATTAGCTCCCACGCAGGGTGTAGGACTAACGACCCAGACGAATCCAACGGTTTGGGTGTATATTCCGAACACAACCGCGACGATGCTGGAATTCAGCCTGTTTACGCAGGGGCAAGAGGGGATTTATCAGGCGAATCTTCCTATTCCTACCTCTGGTCTCGTTAAAATTACGCTGCCTACCAATGCCGTCACGTTAGCGTCCAACCAGCCCTATTACTGGACAGCCGCTCTCGTTTGTGATCCAAAACGGCGCACGAAGGATTGGTTAGTCGGCGGGTGGATTCGGCAGCAACCTCTCACTCCGGAGCAGCAGCAACAATTAGCCGCAGCCACTTCTGAACAGCAGGTGAAACTGTATGCCCAGGCAGGATTTTGGTACGATGCGCTGAATACCTATCTGGAACTATCGCGATCGCAATCGGGTAATGAAACTTTGGCTGGGCTATGGGCAGATTTACTAAACATGGCGGGATTACGGGCGATCGCCGCTCCGACTCGGATCACTCAGGTTAGCCATTAAGTATGCAGCGGGTTTCGCAGTGGCGCAGTTTGGCAGCGATCGCGGTTGGGGTGACAACGACGGTAATTGGATTGCAGTTATCGGGGGCATTGCAACTGCTAGAGTGGGAAGTTCTGAATCAGTGGTTTCGATGGCGACCGCCTGAACCTCGGACTGTGCCCATTGTGTTAGTCACCATTGATGATGCAGACATTCAGTGGGCAGGGCGCTGGCCCCTCAAGGATCGGCAGCTTGCCAAGCTGTTACAGCGCCTCTACCGCGATCATCCGGCGGCGATCGGGATCGATCTTTACCGGGATATGCCGGTGGAACCAGGACATGCGGAATTGTTAGCCGCGTTTAAGACGATTCCGAATGTAATTGGCATTAGTAAAGCCGTTGGCAATCTGGAAGGTCCCGTGGTGTCACCACCGCCGATTCTGCGCGATCGCGCTCAGGTCGGGGTCAATGATCTCCTGCTAGACGCGGATGGTAAGGTGCGCCGCAATTTGTTGGCGATCGAACAGCATGGCGAGGACAAGCTCGCGTTAGGCACAAAACTCGCCTTGATCTATTTAAGTCAACGGGGAATTACGCCGCAGGGGGGCAAAGCCGGAGCCTGTACGGAGTTAGGTAAAGCCAGCTTTTGTCGGCTGGATCCCAATGCTGGCGGTTATGTGCGAGTCGATACGCGCGGTAACCAAACCCTAGCCAATTTCCTGCAAATTCCCGGTGGCATTCCGACCGTCAGCTTGCAACAGGTCATGACCGATCAGGTTCCGGCGAGCCTGATTCAGGACAACATTGTCTTAGTGGGAGCTAAGGCGGATAGTGTCTGGGGCGATCGCTTCTATACTCCCTACTCCACGGATGGCGATACCACCTGGGCAGGGGTAGAGATCCACGCGAATGTAGCGGCTCAAATCATCAGTAGTGCTCTGGAGGGGCGATCGCTGCTTCAGGGCGTTCCTGAATTGGGGGGATGGGTCTGGATTCTGGTGTGGGCCGCCGTAGGGACGGGCTTGGGCTGGTCGATCCGTTCCCTACGGGGGGCAATCATCTTCATTCCTGGCGCGATCGCCGGGGTATTTGCGATCGCCTACGTTGCCTTTATTCAGGGATGGTGGATCGTTGCGGTTTCTCCGGGACTCGCCTTAATCGGTTCAGTGCTACTGAGTCGGAGTTATTGGGCATGGGCAGCCCTCAAGCAAGCCAACCAAATTCTGGAACTGAAGGTACAGGAGCGAACCCAGGAACTGTTAGAAAAAAATCACGCCCTGGAACAAGCCCGACAGGCGGCGGAAAATGCCAATCAATTACTGGAACACCTTGCCCGCACCGATGAGTTAACCCAGGTAGCGAATCGTCGCTTTTTCAATGAGTACCTGAATCAAGAGTGGTACCGGATGATGCGAGAGCAACTGCCGCTAGCGTTGATTTTGCTTGATATTGATTGTTTTAAGCTCTACAACGACACCTACGGGCATCCGGCGGGCGATCGCTGTTTGTCGCAGGTTGCCAGCACTCTCCAATTAACTGCCAAACGTCCCGCCGATCGTGTGGCTCGTTATGGCGGCGAGGAGTTTGCCATGATTCTGCCCAACACTCCTTTAGCAGGGGCAATTCAACTGGCAACGGAGATTCGCGCCAAAGTCCAGCAGTTACAAATTCCCCATGAGTCCTCCTATGTCAGTGCCTATGTCACCTTAAGTTTGGGAGTGGTTTGTATCGTGCCCACTCCGGAGATTTCCCTGGGACAGTTCATTAGTAAAGCTGACGAAGCCCTGTATCAAGCCAAAACCCAAGGGCGCGATCGGGTCGTTACTATTGAACTACCCACGCGATGATTTCTCACTGACTTGGGGTTCGACGAATTCGGGATCCAGGGGGAGCGATGATGTTCTCAGCCGTTGGCGACGGAACCACTTACCGCCAAATAGATCATGTAGCAGCAGGTAGAAGCAGGGAATCATAAACAGAGTCAGCAGGGTGGCGAGAGATAACCCTGAGAACACGACAATGCCAAGCGGTTGGAGAAACTCACTGCCCTGTCCGATCCCTAATGCCAGGGGAAACATGCCTAACACGGTGGTAATCGTCGTCATCAAAATCGGTCGTAATCGTTGGGGAGCCGCTTTCAAAATCGCCGCTCGGCGGGTACAGCCCTCCCGTTCCCGAATCTGATTGGCCAGTTCCACCATGATGATGGCGTTGTTGACGACAATCCCCACGAGCAACACTGCTCCGACGATCACGGTTGCCCCGATCGCGGTTTGGGTAATGAACAGTCCAAAAATGCCACCGACCAATGCCAGGGGAATGGTGAACATAATCACCAACGGATCAATCAGCGAGTTATATTGCACTGCCATGACGACAAAGACGAGAAACGCCGCCAGTCCCCCTAACAGCGGCAAAGAGGACTGTAACTCCCGATTACTTTGAGCCGCCGAACTGGGGAGAAAACTGACCCCGGCTGGGAGTTCAAGCTCTCGGGTAATCTGGTCAACTTGCTGAAGGGCATCCCCTAAACTGGCACCTTCATTTAAGTTACCAGCAATAATAAATACCTGTCGTTGATTAATCCGTTGAATTTGTCCCGGAGCCTGACCTTCGGTAATCTCAGCCACATCTCCTAATCGAACTGGGCGGTTATTAGAAACGAACAAGGGCAGGTCTGCCAGTTGGGAGGGACGACGAATCGCTGCCTTATCTAATTCCACACGCACATCCACTAACCGATTGCCCCGTTGAATTTGCGTGGGCGTACTCCCCTGAATGGCAGTTGCGATCGTCTGTCCGATATCTTGAGTGGTCAGATTTAAGGCGGCTAATCGTTCGCGATCGCGCCGGATCTGAATTTCGGGCTGACGCGGATCGGCATCGGGGCGGAAGCTGACTAGCGTTGCCTTTTCTTCCAGGGTTTGAAGTACCTGCCGTCCTGCCTGCGTTAGCGTCTGTTCATCCACTCCCTGCAACATCACATCCACTTCGGCTCCCCGCACCGGAGAGTTACTTAACACCAGACCTCGGACTTGTCCCGGGTTAATCCGCAGTCGCACATCGACTAAATTCAGTTTGCGGAACTCTCGGGTGACTCTGGACACAAACTGTTCGACATTGCTGCCCGGTTTCAGGGTAATGTTGCTGGAACTGCGTAAGGCGTTTTCACTGGTATTACTGCCAAACAAAAAGCCGCCCACGGTACTAAACGCGTATTCTGTTTCTGGCTGCTCCATCAAAATTTTGTCTACCTCTGCCATCACCCTACGGCTGTCATTCAATGGGGTTCCTGGCGGAAACTGGGCAATCAGGTTTGCCTGTCCGGTATTGATCCGGGGCAGAATTTCCTGGGGAATGCGGCTGACCATGAATAGCCCACTACTGATAAACACGACGACCGTAAAGCCAACCACGAACAGCCGATGATCCAACACCCAATTCAGGAGTTGACCATAGCCGCGAGTGGCTGCCAGGAATCGCTGGTTAAACTGCCGCAGTAACCAGAAGCGATTGACTCCAGTAGACCACCGAATGGCTAGTAGCCGCGATGTTGCCATCGGCACTACGGTAATGGCAATCAAAATTGAGGCAGCGACCGCAAAACTAATCGTCAGAATCAGTTCATTAAACAGGAGTGCAATAAAGCCACCAATCAGCAAAAAGGGGAGGACGGCGACGAGGTTGGTACTGGTGGAGGCGATCAGGGCTGATTCCACCTCCTGACTACTTTGAATTGATTGTCGGAGTAATTGTTTGGCACTCAGCCGGGTTTGGCTCTCCTGTCCGGGGGTGACTCCCGCTCCTTCCGCGATCGCTTCGAGCATGACGATCGAGTTATCTACGACAATGCCAACTCCTAAGGCTAAACCCCCTAAACTAAACACGTTCAGCGATAGCTTAAAGATGCCCATGAAAATAATTGCTGCCAGGGTTGCCAGAGGAATCGACAGTACAATAATCAGGGTTTGCCGGACAGAACCCAGGAATAACAGGACGGCGATCGCGGCTAACCCCGCTCCAATTAAGCCAGCACTCGCCACATTGGCGATCGCATTTTGAATGAATACAGATTCATCCAGGGTCGGCAATAGCTGCATGTCGGCGGGAATCACCCCTTGCTGCCGCAATTCGTCTAACCGCCGTTTTACCCCATCCACGACCACAATACTATTGGCATCAGGCTGTTTCTGAATGCTGACCTTCACCGCCTGTTGCCCGTTTAAATTGACAAAAATCCGTTGCTCTTCGGTGCCATCAATGACTTCAGCGAAGTCGCGCAGGTAAACTCGACGACTGGGTGTGTTCGAGGAATTGGAGGAATTGGCTGAGGATGTTGTGTTGCCTGTGTCAGTTTGATTGCTACTCCCGGTCGAATTTCCCCCTACTTCAAACGACAAATCTCGAATTTCTGCCGCACTTTGAAACCGCCCGATCGTGCGCGTCAGTGGTTCAGTATTCTCCCCCAGAATTCGTCCGCCAGAGATATCCTGGTTACTCTGCTCCAGTTCCGATAGCACATCTTGTAGCCCCACACCAACGGCTTGCAGGCGATTCAGATCGACAATTACCCGCACCTCTTCATCGACCCCACCTGCCACATCAACGGCGGCAACCCCTTCAACCACACCTAATTCCCGCGATAGCTCCTCATCGGCAAACACCCGAAGCTCAACGGGGCTAAGTGTCGGTGACGACAATGCCATTTCATATACCGGCAACTGCGAGGGATCGGCTTTAAATAACCGGGGCTCCTGAATCGTACTGGGTAAACGCCCTCTTGCTCGGTTAAAGGCTGCCGTAGCATCATTTAATGCCTGGTCAATATTGCCCCCAGGTCGGAAGTACAGATCCAAACTGACCTGTCCCTCGCGGGTTTGGGAATAGACCTGCACGACCCCTTCGGTGGCCGACAGGGCAGATTCTAGCGGTCGAGTAATTTCATCAACAGCCACTTCTGGCGACACTCCCGGCGCATCAACCCGTACCCCAATTCGGGGATAGGTAATGGATGGCAAGAGATCGACGGGCAGGTTAGAGACAAAGAACACCCCAACGACAATCACGGCGAGGGTCAGCATCAACGTGCCGATATGCCGACGAATTGAGAGGGCACTGATGCTAAAGCCAGTAGGGTTAGGAGCTTGGGTCATACGCTTGGGAGCAAACTGATAAATGAACAGCAGAGGCTAGTTAAGGTGAATGATTCGATCCTGTCTAGAGATGCGATCGTTTGTATCTGTAGCCAGAACTGACCCATGAAGGCAGTCTGGTATCTAACTCGCGTCTGAAAGCACACTCAGCCGCACCGTATCACCGGGTTTCAGAGCTCTACTACTGCGGGCAACAAACCGTTCTCCTGACCGCAAGCCAGAAACGATCTCAACCTGTCCGTCTCCCCGACTCCCTAGAGTCACCTGACGGGCAGTTACTTTACCTTCGTTGCCATTCCCTTCTACGACAAATACGGTACCCCGATTGGAGGCGGTCTGATTCTGGCGACGATCGCCCTGGTTTGCCTGCTGATTGCCCCCACCCTGGCCGCCTCGACGTTCCTGATTCACCTCCAGCGCGGTTTCTGGAACTAGAATCCGGGGACGATTACTGGCTTGGTTCAGCGTCACCCGGGCCAGCAAGCCACTGCCAATCCGCCCGCTGGAATTGGGAATGGTGACTTCGATCGGGACGAGTCGGGCGACGGGATCGGCGGCGGGTGAGATGCGGGTGACTGTGCCATTAAACTCCTGCTGGGGAAAGGCATCCAGACGCACTCGGACAGATTGCCCTAAGCGCAAATCGCCTAATTCCAACTCGGAAATTTGGACGGCAACTTTCACCTGGCTAAAGTCACCTAATCTCAAGACTTCAGTGCCGGGTTGTACCAGGCTACCCGGATCGATCGGTTGCTCAACCACCGAACCCGTCACCGGGGAACTTAAGGCGGCAAAGGATTGGCGTTCCCGTTCTCGATTGACCACGGCTTGCTGAGCGGCGACCCGTCTCTGGGCAGCCACGACAGCCTGTTGGCGGGTGCGAACCTGTTCCTGCGCCGATCGCAGCGTTTCGGCGGCGGTTGTAACCTGGGTACTGGCTTGTTCCGCCTGTTGTGCTGGGATAGCACCCTGATCCACTAAATATTGCAACCGCTTCAGATCCGATTGCGCCTGTTGGAGTTCGGCGCGAGCCCGATTCACCTGAGTGCGGGCATCACTGACACCAATCTGGGCTTGAGCCACCTCTGACTCACGGGCGGCGACTTCTGCCTGGGCTTCTGTCACACTGGTGGCTAATACCGTACTATCGACTTGCGCTAATACCTGCCCCTGTTGAACGGCATCGCCGACGGTTACGTCTAAATTTAGGAGTTGACCCTCAACCTGCGATCGCAGCGACACTAGCCGAAATGGTTGAGTTGTGCCGGTATATTCTCGGGCGGCGCGAATTGTGCCTTCACGGGCAACTACCACATTGGCTGAGGCGGCTTCCTGGGCGGCATTACTCTGTTGTCGGGTTTCTACCTCTGCTCTCGATAGTTCACCACAGCCCCAAAGGACAGGAAGGAGCCCGGCAAGGATCAGCCAGCCAGCGATGCCAAAAGTCCTGGACTTGCCTAGAACAGACGGGAACATGAGGTACACTTCCTTAGTTAGTTCACGTTTCTTAATTAGCTTAACTAACCATCAGTGTTGCATACAAACCTGAATTCCTCCTATGCCCTTAGGGGGATTGCATTGGAACTAAGATTTGCTACCGCAGTTAGCTTTATCTTAGAGTGCCCAGTGCCGATCATAGGGGATAAAAATTAGTCGGAGCGGCTATGCACCACCCCGACTAAGAGCAAGATTGAGATGTCGTCCGACCCTTTAGCGCGATCGATAAGGTACGGTCTTGTCAATATCTATGTTGTAGACCGATGTTCGGCTCGGTACAGCCGCCGCTGGTTGAATGCTCTTAGCCATATCCATAAATAAGGTTGGATCGCCAATTCTGGGTTGTGTTTCGTAGGAGCGGAAGCGGCGCACCACCTCTTGCCAAACAGGTTGAGGGAAACCGAGTTGAGTGCGGTAGTACGCATCGTAGCGAGGCGAGGTAATGTTGAAGGGAATTTCACCCGTAACGCGGCTGGGTAAAATCCGACGGCGGTGATAGGGAACCGTATTCTCCCCAAAGTTTTCCAGGTACTCATCGCTGTCGAGCAGTTCATCAACAAAGCCTTTCACGCCTTTCGTCATGACAACGGCTGACCAGGCGATTTTTTCCCGTTGGTTGTAAACTCGCCGCCCCAGCACTTTTTCGACACAGTGTTCCACAAAGCGGTAGTTACTGTTTTTGTCATAGAAGCTATCGATAAAGGTGTTCGATAGTAGCAGCCCGCGAATGAAGCCACGCACAGTGATCTGACGATTCCGCAGTTGCGACTCCAGCACGATTTCCCGATCCCACTTAAAGGCATGGAAGAAGATCTGGCGATAGGCGGCATTGATTAAGTTAGTCATGTCTGACGGCGAGAACTGATCGTCCGTGGAATAAATGATCAGTTCGTCATCCCGCGCCCCCAACGCTGCCACACGCTGGTTCGGGCAGGACGGCGGATAGGTTAACAGAGGAATAGCCACGCTTCGATAAACTCCCGTCTTACTAAACTTCAAAAAGGTATTTTGAACATCATAAAGGGTGAAGGGATTCCAGGCGGTATTGATCCCATAAAAATTACAGAGTTTAACCTAATAACCCAGCATCCTGTGATCGAAACTAGAGATGGTTAGTTATCTGTTTAAGCAATAGTTATAGATAACTTTGCAGATTATTTTCTAGGAAAAAATCTGGTTTATGTAAACTTTTTGTTACAAAAAGGAATTTTAGAAAACCTGCTAAATCCTTTCCTGCCAGGGGATTTGTAGTTTAATTAACATTTCTTAATAGGTTTCTCACAAAATATCGATTGATTGCACAAAAAATCCACAAATTTATTGTTTAATCGTATGAATAGTCCAGAACAGAGGCGGTAAATCGCTGATTGCCTCGTTTTATCTGTTCTAAGTGGCGGCTCTTTCAAACTGAGATAAATCAGTTTGAAATTGTGTTGCCATGAATATTCAATTGAGCAAATTTTAGGAGATTGAATCAATGCTAGATGCGTTTACCAGAGTGGTTGCTCAGGCTGATACGCGGGGTGAAGTTGTTAGCAGTGCTCAGATCGACGCATTGCTAGCAATGGTTAAGGATGGTGCTAAGCGCTATGACGTTGTAAACCGGATTACTGGTAATGCATCTACGATCGTGGCTAATGCCGCTCGAGAATTGTTTGCAGAACAGCCCCAACTGATTGCTCCGGGTGGTAATGCCTACACGAACCGTCGGGTTTCGGCTTGTGTGCGGGATATGGAAATCATCCTCCGCTATATCACCTATGCCATGTTTACTGGAGATGCCAGTGTGCTGGACGATCGCTGCCTCAATGGGTTGAAAGAAACCTACCTGGCGTTAGGCGTTCCAACTAGCTCGATGGCTAATAGCATCACCAAGATGAAAGATGCGGCGATCGCGGTTGCCAACGATCGCAACAATATCCAACCCGGCGATTGCAGTGCGCTGATGGCGGAATTAGGCGGTTACTTCGATCGGGCAGCATCGGCGGTTGGCTAATCCTGCCCGGTCGTTTGCCTAATCACAATGCGTTTCAACCAGAACTTTGTAAAACATTAGGGAGATATTCAGACAGATGAAAACCCAATTGACTGAAGCAGTCGCAACTGCCGATTCCCAGGGTCGTTTCCTCAGCAACACCGAACTGCAAATTGCCTTTGGTCGTCTGCGCTTAGCCACGGCTGATTTGGAAGCGGCCAGAGCGTTAGGCGCTAAAATGACCCAACTCACCGAAGGGGCAGCAAACGCTGTCTACCAAAAGTTCCCTTACACCACCCAAATGGCAGGCAACAACTATGCGTCTGATGCTCGGGGTAAAGGGAAATGTTCTCGTGACATTGGCTACTACATCCGGATGATCCAATACTGCTTGATCGCAGGGGGCACAGGCCCGGCGGATGAATACCTGCTGGCAGGTTTGGCTGAAATGCACAGCACCTTTGAACTGTCTCCGAGCTGGTATGTGGAAGCGCTCAAGTATATCAAAGCGAATCATGGCTTGACGGGCGACCCGGCTCTGGAAGCCAACTCCTACATCGATTACATGATCAACGCATTGAGCTAAATCTCTAGCTCGCCCGGGAAGGTAAGGAGCTCTATGCAGAGATGTCTAGGTGTTGATTACTTTTCCGGGCTGTTTTGTGCGCTGCTACCTTAAGAAACACTGAAAATTTGGTCAATTAGTATTTTAGTTGAGTGGTAGACCCAATATGGCTGGATTACAAGAAGCTGGGAAACTCGGAATTCAACCCTTTGACGAATCGCAACCCGCTGAATTACGCCCGAAGTGGACTCAAGATGAGGCGAAAGCGGTGATTCGGGCCGCCTACCGGCAGGTGCTAGGCAATGAGCATCTGATGCAGAGTGAGCGGCTAGTCAGTGCAGAATCACTGTTAATTCAGGGCAACATTTCGGTGCGGGATTTTGTCCGGGCGATCGCTCAATCAGAGCTATATCGCGAAAAGTTTCTCTATCCCAACTTCCATGTCCGCTTTATTGAGTTGAACTATAAACATCTGCTAGGGCGCGCCCCCTACGACCAAGCGGAAATCTCCTACCATTTGGATCTATATACTTCCCAAGGCTATGAGGCGGAGATTGCGTCCTATCTGGATTCCTGGGAATATCAACAAAGTTTTGGCGATCATGTGGTGCCCTATCATCGGGATTTTCAGGTCGATCATCCTGGGCAACGGGCGATCGGGTTTAGTCGGTTAATGCACCTGTATCGGGGCTATGCCAACAGCGATCGCTCGCAGGGACAAAAACAACCCAAATTAACCTGGGAAGTGGCTAGAAATATGGCAACCCCCATCAGTGCTCCGGCGACAGCCGCCATATCAGGAGCCGTGGGCGGCGATCGGGGTGATGTTTATCGTCTCCGGGTGTTGCAGTCCACCACTCCCCAGGCGATGCTTGCCCGACGCATGATCCTGGAATTGCTGGTGCCCTACGACCAACTAACGAATAAGTTGCAACAGTTGAGTCGATCGGACAGTAAGGTGATCAGCGTTACAGCCGTCTAGGCTTTGCTAGTGGAGTAGATTTTCGAGCGATCGCCGCCAAACTGCTAGACAATGAATTTACTTTCCATTCTTGATTATTGAAGGAGAACTTTAGGTGGCTATTACAACAGCAGCCTCGCGTCTTGGTGTTGCGGCATTCAACAATGCGGCTCCCCTGGAGTTGCGTCCCAATGCCACTCCAGCCGAAGTTGAAGCGGTGATTCTGGCGGTTTACCAGCAGGTGTTAGGCAATCCCCATCTACTTAACTCTGAGCGTCTGGTCATTGCTGAATCGCTTCTGCGCGATCGTAAGATTACGGTGCAGGGATTTGTCCGTCAGGTGGCAAAGTCAGATCTGTATAAACAAAAGTTCTTTCATAACAGTTTCCACAGCCGGACGATCGAACTGAACTTTAAGCACCTGTTAGGACGGGCACCCTATGATCAGGCTGAGATTACGGAGCACATGAATCTGTACCAGGAGCAGGGATACGAAGCCGATATCGATTCCTATATCGACTCAGCCGAGTATCAACAATACTTTGGGGAGAATGTGGTTCCTTACTATCGCGATCTGGTGACTACCGGCATGGGGCAGAAAACGATTGGGTTTACCCGTCTGTTCCAACTCTATCGGGGGGCTTCTAACAGTGATTTGGCGCAATTTACCGGTACTGCACCTCGCTTAGTGAAGGATCTCGCTCGGAATACTGCGGCGGCGATCGTGCCCCCATCCGGTGGTGCCGTTGGGTTTGCCTTCCAACCTGCCGCCAAAGGGGATGCTTCCTACAGTGCGTTTGGGGGGTCCAAGGCATTTGGCTCGGGTCGGCTGTTCCGGGTTGAAGTCGCCGCGATTACCGGATCAGGCTATCCCAAAGTCCGGCGGGTTAATAAGGCGGTGATCATTCCCTACGAAGAGTTGACTCCTCACATGCAGAGAGTCCAGCGTCAGGGGGGCAAAATTGCCAGTATTACTCCCCTCTAACGCATGGCTTGTAACGCTCTAATCAACGTCTAATTAATCGTTGCTGAGGATTGAGGGCTGACGATCGAGTATCTACTTGTTTTCGGCACTCAGTTCTCAGCCTTTTGTATTTTAGGGGTCAACCTGGATAGGAATTTTATCCCCTGATTGCGATCGTGATGATGATCTTGCTTTAACGATGCAATTAATATTTCACTACTAAAAAATTAGATATTAAAGTATTCCCATTCAGCCCGTTGGTCTAACTTGTTCAGGTAAATCTTTTTGGAATCAACAGTTTTATCAAGAAACCATAAAGTTAAAAAAGTAGAGGAACTTTGGTAACACCATTAATTTCTTCTGATTCAGCATTCAGTTAAAAACTGAAAATTCTGATAGAGGAAAATCTGATGTTACTTTCACCTGTGACTGCATTGTTCAACAAAAAGACACTAGCAGCGACGAGTCTAGCTCTGATGGCTGGAATGCCAGCGATCGCTCAAGCGTCTGTCTTACCAGCTTCTACGTCATTGAGTGAATCTGCCGCTAGTCAACCCCATTCTCAGTTAACGGTTGACTCTTCCATAGGCAGTCGTTCGTCAGGGTGGTTGATTGCCGATAAAGATGGTAAGAATGACAAAAAAGTTAAGATTGACCTGAATCGGGCGAAGAACCTGGCTCGTCAAGCCGCAGAAGAAGCGAATGGTGGGCTGCGGGTATATCGGGCAGAAGCTTCTATGCATGGGCCTGCCAAGCAAACTCGCTACATCGACAATGGAGATTCTTGGACGTTTACCTTTTTGGGTAGCCGACCGGGAATGACAACGATGACGATCGAGAGTGTTGTGACGGTCTATAAGGAAAGCTCCAGAGTCGTTGTGGCTTACAATGGTCCGATTCGTAATGTGCGTCAAACTCAAACGGTACAGAATGTTCAACTCGTCAGCTTTACCAACAGTCAACGGACTGTCTTAACAGACTTACTCCGTGGTAACTGCAATTGCAACTATCTCCTGACGAATACCTTCCGGAGCCAGGTCACTAGCCAAGTCCGATCGCTCCCTCCGGGAATTCAAAAGCAACTGATGCGGGGTAAGGGTCTACCTCCGGGAATTGCGAAAAAATTATTAGTGTTACCAAAGCAAGTCAACACCTACATCAATCTCCCCACACAATACGATTTAGTGGTGCTTGGCTCAAATGTTGTGTTACTCGACCAGGCTCAGACGATCGTGGTAGATCTGATTACCAATGTTCTGTAATCCAGTTAGACTCAGGACATCTCGTTCGCGAACCGCCAGGGTAGATAACAATACGGTTTGAGTAAGAGCGCTCTTACTCATTGACTGGCTGTGTTAAGTTTTCTGGGGTGAAGGTTCTGGAATTAGGCGATAGGGCTGATTCCAGAACTGCTTTTTTGTAGCAAGACTGTTCGCCATCTCAACGCTGTTGGGTGGAACGTAATTTTTGACCCTACTGAGGGCATGATAAATCTCAGGTGTGCTTCTGTGATTTTGATTGTTATCAGCGATGCCTGTGGAAATAATTGCCACCCTATTGGGTCAACGCACTGGTCTGGATGTCTCAGTCATCGGCGATCGCAAACTAGCCAGGGTCGTTGAGGATCGTTGTGCTGCCTGTGGTTTAGTGGATGTCCAGGCATATTTCCAGAGATTGCAGGCGTCGCCTATTGAATTGACGACCCTGGTGGAACATCTAGTTGTACCGGAAACCTGGTTCTTCCGCGATCGCAAGCCATTTGATTTTCTAGTCAGTTATGTCCGTTCCCAGTGGCTCTACAAGTCGGGAACTGAACTACTGCGAGTATTGAGTGTACCCTGTTCGACTGGGGAAGAACCCTACTCGATCGCAATTGCGCTACTGGAGGCGGGGATACCCGCTCAGCGAGTTCGGATTGATGCGATCGATATCAGCCAGGTTGCCCTCAGTAAAGCCCAACAGGCAATGTATGGTCAGCATTCTTTCCGGGGCGAGGATTGGGTGGAACGGGAGCGATACTTTCAGTCCGTTGACCAGCAATACCGTGTCTGTTCTTTGGTACAGAGTTTGGTGCGGTTTCAACAGGGAAATGTGCTGGAACTGTTCAGCCAGATCTCCTCACCATACGACATGATTTTTTGTCGTAACCTGTTAATTTATTTAGATGCGGCTGCCTGTAGACGAACCTTCAAAACCCTGGATCGGTTACTATCACCGATAGGGCTACTCTTTGTCGGGGCGGCTGAGACAGGAAAGGTTCCTCTCGATCGCTTTGCTTTTGTGCGGCAACCGTTTACATTTGCCTTTCGTAAGCTAGAGTCTACGTCACCTCAGTTAATGCCACTAACGACTAGTTCACTCACGGAGTTACCGCAACCTAAAAAAATATCACCTCAATTGCTACCTCAACAGCCGATTCCCTTAGATATAGTTTCGGCAACAAAATATTCATCTTCCCAATCAACTCAGGCTCACTCGCTATCACTGATTGCAGATCAACCTTCTGTTTCATCATCCCTGTCATCTGATAAAGAGTTACAGTCAGCGAGGGAATTGGCTGATGCTGGATATTTAACGACTGCGATCGTTCAATGCCAAGCTTACTTAGCTACTCACGCGATCGATGCCGATGCCCATACCTTGCTAGGAACGTTGTATCAGGCAACAGCGCAGTATGAGCAAGCGGAACGCTGCTTTCAAAAAGCGTTATACCTGCAACCGCATCATGCTGAAGCGCTAATGCAATTCGCCCTACTCAAAGAATTTCGTGGCGATGCGATCGGGGCACAACGGTTACAACAGCGTCTGCAAAAGCGCCAACAGTTAGCCTCAGCGAGTGATTAAACTCCTCACAACTTCCTCAGATTTGGTGTTTAGACTAGCAGCAGTTGGTGAATCACACCCTGGTTTAGCCAGCTTCTAACTTTGCTTCCGAAGGATTGTTACCAATGATTCGATTACTGGTTGGTATTCTGGTGTTTGTGATTAACACCGTCTACCGCGATCGTCCCTATCCCCGGTTTTATGTGTTGGAAACAGTGGCGCGAGTGCCCTATTTCTCCTATCTATCTGTTCTACACTTGTATGAAACTCTGGGATGGTGGCGCAGGGCGGATTGGCTCAAAGTGCATTTTGCCGAATCCTGGAATGAACTGCACCATCTGCTGATTATGGAAGAATTGGGGGGTGGTAACTACTGGGGCGATCGCCTGCTGGCCCGTAGTGTGGCTCTACTTTACTACTGGATTATTTGCGGGTTGTATATTGTCTCGCCGCGTGCTGCTTATCACTTTATGGAACTCGTAGAAGGTCATGCCTTCCGCACTTACAACAAGTTTCTGAAGGAAAACGAAGCAGACCTGAAATTGCAACCTGCCCCAGCGATCGCGGTGCAATATTATCGAGATGGCGATCTTTATATGTTTGATGAATTTCAGTCTGGACAAGTACCTAATGCTCGCCGTCCTGAGGTCAACAATCTTTATGATGTGTTTGTTGCCATCCGTGATGATGAGCAAGAACATGTGAAGACAATGGTGGCGTGTCAGCGATCGGATGCCGGACTAATATTCAAAAGCCCTCATACTGAAGCCGTGATTGTCCTTGCTCCTGAGTCTGCTAATGAGAAAATCACTGTGTCTTAAGCGGGGCGATCGTCCAGTCGTGTTTCCTAGTTGATGTATGTCGATCGGGGTGTTAGAGATAACATCCCGATTAATTTTATGCAATTTAAATTGCTGACAAATAACCAATGGCAATCAAGTAAAACACAAATTCTGATGAGCAATGTCCGGAGAAAAGAGTAAAAAAGCTTAAAGTATATTTAAGCGTCTATCACAATTTCATAGTTTTAATTAATAGTTTGTCAGGGGATATTTCTAAGCTCCATCTATTCCTTGGATTGTCATGGTAATGATCACTCCACCACCTCAACCTCGTGACCCTCAAGCTCAACCAGTTCAATTAGAGCGAGAGCGTTTTTTGAGTCTTTCCCTGGATATGATTTGCATCATCAGCCATGATGGTTATTTTCAATATCTTAATCATCGCTGGGAAGAGGTTTTAGGGTTTGCTAAAGTGGAACTGCTTGCCCATGCATGGACAGCATTGATTCATCCTGATGACCAAGAAGCCGCTCACCATCATTTACATACCCTTTGTTCACCGACTATTTCCGTTACTGGTCGTTTGACATTTGAGAATCGTTACCGTTGTCAGGATGGCAGTTATAAATGGTTTCTGTGGAATGCCGAATTTTACCCAGAGCAGTGCACCGTTTATGCCGTTGTGCGAGACATCACAGAACGTAAACAATCGCGGCAAGCGTTGCAAGAGAGTGAAGAACGGTTTCGCTGTCTGGTGGAAAGTGTCAAGGATTATGCCATTTATATGCTCGATCCTAACGGCAATGTAATTAGCTGGAACCCTGGTGCTGAGCGGATTAATGGTTATACTGAGAGCGAAATCATTGGTCAACCTGTGGCACAACTTTATCCACCAGAGGATGTGTGTGCAGGTAAACCTGCTTATGAATTGCAGGTTGCTGCTACCCTGGGACGATTTGAAGACGAGAGTTGCCGAGTGCGTCGTGACGGTTCTCGATTTTGGGCACATGCTGTTGTCACCGCCTTGCATGATAAACAGGGACAATTGCGCGGATTTGCCAAAGTAACTCGCGATATTACAGAACGGAAACGCGCTGAAGCTGCTTTGCAAAAAGCATACGATGACCTGGAACAACGAGTTCAAGAGCGAACTGCCGAATTGTTAGAATCAAACCGCCTACTCCGGCACGAAATTGTAGAGCGTCAGCAAGCAGAAGCTGGACTGCGGCAATCAGAAGCCCAGTTACGCCAACAAACTCAACAATTACAACAAGCACTACAACGGCTTAAACAAACGCAGGCACAACTGGTGCAATCTGAAAAAATGTCAAGTTTGGGGCAGTTAGTGGCAGGAGTTGCCCATGAGATTAACAATCCAGTCAATTTCATTAATGGCAATATCGTTTATGCGAGTCAGTATGCTCAAGATTTGCTGCACATACTGGCATTATATCAACAAGCTTATCCTCAGCCTACACCAGACGTTGAGCAAGCTCTCACTGAGATTGATTTACCGTTTATTTGGGATGATTTACCTAAGTTACTAAACTCAATGCGAGTAGGTGCCGATCGCATTCGTCAAATTGTGCTTTCCCTGCGTAACTTCTCTCGGTTGGATGAGGCAGATAAAAAAGCGGTCGATATTCATGAAGGCATCAACAACACGTTGATGATTTTACAAAATCGGCTGAATCCAAAACCTGGATTTCCCACAATTAGGGTTCACAAAACCTATGATCATTTACCTCTGGTTGACTGCTATGCAGGGCAACTCAATCAGGTGTTTATGAATATTTTGAGTAATGCGATCGATGCGTTAGAGGAGCGTATCCACTTCAGTCAGCAGAGGGGATGGCAAGACAACACGATTATTTCGACATCTGCTCCTGAGTTATCCTGTCCCTTACCGACCATTCATATTCAAACAGAACAAATCAACTCTGATTGGGTGGCTATTCGCATTACAGACAACGGACTAGGAATTACTGAGCAAGTTAAACAACAACTGTTTGATCCCTTTTTTACAACGAAACCTGTGGGTAAAGGCACAGGTTTAGGATTATCGATTAGCTACCAGATTGTGGTGGAACAACATAGTGGGCATCTCAAATGCCACTCTGTACCTGGACAGGGAACAGAATTTACGATCGAAATTCCAATTAAATCTAGTTGCCCTACATCACTGATCGATACTCATCTCAGCGTGGAATACTAGCTGAGTCAAAAACTCTCAAGCTGTGAGGCATGGATAGCGGTGGTCATCACCCCATACCGTTGCTACTGTTCCGAGCAATCGCTGTCCGTGTATTCGTGTTACTTTTTGGATTGAAATAATGTAACACGAATAGCTAGGGAAAGTAGCTCTGAGACTAAGTTACAGGGTTTTATCCCTTGGTTCATCAAACTTAGCTGTGATGGCAGGATGGATTTTTTCAGCAAATTCGATACAGTAGCTCTTGTGTACCCCCCTGTTTAATTAGCTACCGTGTATACACAAGTTGTTTGTTTGATGATTAAGCCTGTCTCGCCCCCTTTTCTAGTATGCCCGTAGGGCTATAAACCCCCAATGCTGGGGGACTTTGAAAGTTCTAATTCCCCCCAATTCTGAGGGGCTAGGGGGGCGAAATGTAGGATCTTGAGGATGAAGATGTGTGTACACCGTAGGTTTAATTGGAGGTGACTGAATGAAAGCGGCAATTATTAACCGTTATGGTGATGTTGATGTGTTGCAATATAGCGATGTCGATCGCCCGGTGATTAAACCTGATCAGATGTTAGTCAAGGTTTACGCTAGCAGCATTAATCCAATTGACTGGAAAATTCGTCAGGGTAGGTTGAAACTTTTAACAGGTCGAAATTTTCCATTCGTCTTAGGCTTTGATTTAGCGGGTGACGTTGTCGAAGTTGGCGATCGTATCACTCGCTTTCAGATCGGGGATGCGGTTTATGCTCGGCTCGATCAATTGATTGGTGGGGCATACGCCGAATATGCGTTAGTTAGCGAACAGGCGGTGGCTCTGAAACCCACAACCATGAACTATGTGGAAGCGGCAGCGGTTCCACTAGCGGCAATGACTGCCTTGCAGGGACTACGGGATGAAGGAGGTTTAGCGAGCGGTCAGCACGTCCTGATCAATGGGGCTTCCGGGGGGGTAGGGACTTATGCGGTGCAACTGGCAAAAATTCTAGGGGCGAGTGCAGTGGTGGGAGTTTGTAGTGCGAATAATGCGGATTTAGTCAAACGTCTGGGAGCCGATCGGGTGATTGATTATCAGCAACAGGATTTCACGCAGGAGGCGACTCGGTATGACATCGTATTTGATGTGGTTGGCAATCGTGCCTTTAAAGACTGTAAACGGGTACTGCAACCTCAAGGGGCTTATGTCACTACACAGCCCTATCCAGCCAACTATGTTCAACGTTTGTTGAGTTGGTTTGTGCCTGGTCAAAAATACAAGGTAGTATTGCTCAAAACCAATGCTAACGATTTGATATTTCTTAAGGAACAGATCGAGGTGGGCAAATTGCGATCGGTGGTTGATCGAACTTACCCATTAGCGGAGATAGCGGCTGCTCATGCCTATAGTGAGACGAAACGGGCTGTGGGCAAAATTGTGATTACAGTGGCACAGAATTGAGCAGATTGTTCGGGCGGGTTTAGCAAATTAATCTACCTCCTCTGATCCATTTGCTGACACAATCCGCTCCTAGCAAAACTTGAACTGATCCCAAATTAAATAAACCTTGCGACACAGCCCTTGCACTGATCCCCCTCAGTCCCCTTCATAAGGGGGATGCCGAAGGCAGGGGGCTCAATCTGTAGCGTGTCGAGATTAAATTGGTATGATTTAATCCCCATTCCTAAGGAGTGATTTTCATTTCAAGTTTCCCTAAACTGAGGCAATGCCTGGGAGAAAAGAGATCCCGTTGTAGGGTCAGCTTGCGTTGAAAGGGGCTGTTGCATCCGTCAAACGATCTGGCAAACCTAGCCTTACAGATATTTTGTGGGCTAGAAAGCACCTTAAGCAGGAGGTTGGATTGAGTAAGAGCGATCTTACTCATTGACTAGCTGTTTTAATTTCTCCAATAATGCCTGGGCAGTTTTCGCCTTTTTAGGGTCTTTTAAGGCTTTGGGTAAGGCTTTAATCACCTGCTTAAACTCCTCCTGGAGAGAAGGTGATTGATTTGATTTTGTTTCCTTTGCTCGTAGTTTCACCTCCGCCAATGATAGGTTACTGGCGATCGTATCTTGCAATAGTTCCTGCCGGGTCTGCTCATCCTTGACCCGCGCAATAATCGTGGCTTTGGTATACTCAATTTGTCCCTGCTGCAAGGCATCTAGAATTTCTGGTGGGAAGTTGAGTAGGGGCAGCCGCATGGTAATGAAAGACATCCAGCTAATCCGCCCGATCGTCTCAAACACCTGGGCGATCGTCGCAAAGGCAGTTGCCTCCTCTAAAGTGGGTTCTTCCTGGCGCTGTTGCTGGTTCTTCATGCGATAGAGCAAGGAAGTGACTTCTGACACTGAACATTGGAGTCGTCGCGACAGTAGCCTGAGAATCCCCTGAGTTTCTTCAATCGGATTGAGGTCAACTCGCTGTAAATTTTCTAGCAACGACAGCACGATCGCTAAATCGTCGTCTATATCCAGAACTTCGACAGGAACTTCCGTGAATTCTGCTGCCAGTGCCGATCGTAGACGACGTTCTCCAGCGACCAACTGATATTTACCATCCGGTAGTGCTCTCACCCAGAGCCGTCCCCGAAAGCCAAACTCGCGCATTGCGGCAGTCAATTTGGCTTGTTCTTCGGGGTCAAACCAGCGGCGGGCTTGCTCAGGATCACGCACAATGCTGGTGATCGGAACGGTAATAGCATTCTTCGTCGGAGAGGCTACCTGGGTTCCCACTAATGCCTGGAGTTGTTGATTAAAGGCTTCCAACTCAGCAATTCGCTCCTGGGCAGATTCTAATTCGGCAGTTTGCTGACTGAGCGAGAAAAAGTCAGCACTTCTAGTTGCTTTTCCCATTAATTGTCCCTCAGTGATGCGGTCAGATCGTTACAGATGGGTAAGAAGTCTTGACAGGCTTTGTGAGCTTTACGATGGAGGGGAAGCGGGATCCCGCGATCGCTGGCATTGATGAACTCTCGACTATATCGAATGGATGGATAGCAGGGAATATTTTGCCCCGCTAACATTTGCGGAAGTAGCTTGAGATAATCCCGTTGGATGGACTCTTCCTGGTTATAACGGGCTGGTACAACACCTAAAATCTGTGGTGGTGGATTCAGGCGCATTTCTTTGCAACTAATTCGGTACCAGGCCAGTAAGGCATCACAGCCCGATAACGATTTGGGGGTTAATTCAACCGGGATCAGGAGGTGAGTTGAAACGGCTAAAGCAATATCATTTAAGCTACCTAAGGTGGCTGGACAGTCCAGAATAATCAGTTGATGCGGTAAGGGAAAATCGCTCAACCGATCTTGCAGGATATATTCCCGGCGTTTCTTGAGTGCCAGTTCTAACCCTGTCTGTACCATCACTGGTCCACCACGACAAATTTCGACCTTGCCCTTTGGTTTGCCCCAACTGGGGGTAGCCAGAGGCCAATCCCCCGCAAAGTCATCAGATAACACGTAGGAAATGGTTTCTTCCCAGGCGGGATTTTTAGATAAGCCAGAGAACTGCGCCATGCTGACATTGGTATCCAAATCCAGGATCGCGACATCTAGACCGCGACGTGCCATCTCATAGGCAATGTGGATTGCTAGTGTGGTTTTACTCACTCCTCCAGAATTAGCGCCGATCCACAACACAATTTGCTTGAGTTTGGTCGCTACCTGAGCGGGTCTAACCTTTGGGTTTGCAAGGGGTGACATAGGTTCCAATGTAAGGGTTGAATGGTGACTTATTCGGGATAGTGAGAACGATCTAACCTGAGGTATGGGATCAGGTGTAGCTCTAAATGGTCAAAGCTAAGGGAAGCGGATTTAAGGTCATTTGACAGAAGTTTTCAGTTCCCAATCAGAGAAATGCTGGTATAGCCACTTGAGTAAGAGCGATCTTACTCAGAATTTTTCATCTCACTACTTGAGTAGGATCGATCTTACTCAGAAGGATCAAGTAGGGATTTGAGTAAGAGCGATCTGCCTCACGATAGTCAGTGCGATGATAATATATCACTGTAATTCCCATCTGAAACTTTTTTTAGTCACTTCATAGTACAAGCTTACCAGACTGGGACGATCGCGATTAATGCCGCCGCCGCTTTATGATTGAGGGGCTTGGCAAAGAAGTAGCCCTGACCATATTCACACTGGAGGTTGCGTAATTGCTGGAGTTGCTCCTCGGTTTCGACCCCTTCGGCAACCACTTCCATTTCCAGGTTTTGGGAGAGGGTCAGGATCGCCTGGACAATCTCGGCATTTTCCCCTTCAGAGGTCATGGTGCGAATAAAGGAGCGATCGACTTTTAGCGTGTCGATCGGGAACTGGTGCAGACGGCTGAGCGAGGAATAGCCAGTGCCAAAATCATCAATACAAATTTGCACCCCTAATGCCTTAAGTTGCTGGAGTAGAGTGGCGGCTGAATTGGCATTCTCCATAATGCCGCTCTCAGTGATTTCCAGCTTCAGGCGATCGGGAGCCAACTCTGTTTGGTGCAACACGTGAGCAATTTGATGAATCAGATCGGGTTGCGAAAATTGCTTACTGGAAAGATTGACATTCATGCTAAGTGAGGCTGCCATCGGTAGATCCAGTTGCCACTGGCGTAATTGCTGACAGGCTTCCTGTAACACCCATTGCCCAACGGGCACAATTAATCCGGTTTCCTCGGCAACGGGAATAAACTCTGCGGGTGGAATTAAACCCTGCTCAGGATGCTGCCACCGCACCAGGGCTTCAAATCCACTTAACTGACCTGTGGCTAAATGAATAATTGGCTGATAGAACACTCGCAATTCTTGGCGATCGATCGCCCGTCGCAAATCGGTTTCTAACTGTAACAATGCCACTGCCCGGTTATGCATCTCGGTATTAAAGATGGCATAGCAGGCTTTACCCTGGGCTTTTGCCCGATATAAGGCTGTATCCGCATTCCGCAGCACCTCCTCCGGTTGTGCATAACAGACTTCGTTGAGCGCAATCCCAATACTGACGCTGGTATAAATTTCGTGCCCATCCAGACTAAAAGGCTCTCGAATTGCTTGATGAATCCGCTCTGCCACATGGGTAGCATCTCCCGGCGTTTTAATCGGGTCAAGCAGAATCGTGAACTCGTCGCCTCCTAACCTGGCTACGGTATCGCCGGGACGTAAACAGGCTTGTAATCGGTGAGCGATCGCCACCAGGAGTTGATCTCCCACCAAATGTCCCAGACTATCGTTGATCACCTTAAATCGATCCAGGTCAAGGAACAGCACCGCAAACTGTTGATCACAGGCGCGTTGATTCCGAGCCAAGACATGCCGTAACCGATCCATAAACAGCAGGCGATTCGGTAAGCCCGTCAGGGCATCATGGAAGGCATCATGGGCTAATTGATCTTCCATGCGTTTGCGATCGGTAATGTCTACTACCTGGGCGATCGTCTGCCAGGGATTGCCCGCCGGATCTCGAATTAGAGTGGCTTGTAGCAATGCCATCACGACCTTACCATCCTTGGCGAGATAGCGTTTCTCAATTTGAAAATGGGTCAGCTTGCCCTCAAGCAGTTGTTGGGTAAAGGTCAGATCCGTATCTAGATCCTCGGGATGGGTAATGTCGGCAAAGGTCAGATCTCGCAGTTCGTCGGCTGAATACCCAATCACCTCACAAAAGGCCTGATTGACCTTTAAGAATTGACCATTGAGCGTGTTGAGCGCAATCCCGATCGGAGCCAATTCAAAAATCAGGCGGAACTGTTCTTCACTCTTGCGGAGGGCGGCTTCTGCCTGACGGCGTTTGGTAATGTCAGTGGCGATGCCATCCAGACGACAGGTTTTGCTACCGATATCACAAATACTTTGGCAGCGATCTCGGAGCCAGCGGATCTCGCCATCCGGGCGAATAATCCGATATTCCAGGTCTTTGCTGCCAGTTTCTAACATGGCTTGAGATTCAGCAATGACCCGATCGCGATCGTCGGGATGAACCACCTCCAGCCAAAGATCAGGATTCTGGAAAAATTCGGCAACAGGGCGACCGTAAAGCTTCTCAGCCGCCGAATTGAGATAAAACAGTTCCGAGCCAGTAGCCGAAGTAGACCAAACTACGTCATCGAGGGAATGCAAAATGCTGTTCAGGCGCTGTTCACTGTCCTGGAGGGCGGCTTCTGTTTGCTTGCGCTCGGTGATATCCGTAATCATTCCCAGGGCTCCAGCATACTGCCCTTGCTGATCAAAGAAGGGAGCGGTTGAAACGATCGCCCACAATTCGCTGCCATCTTTGCGGCGGAATTTAAAGTCATGGGTTTCAACAATGCCCTGGCGACGGCGGTCTAAATTTTGGTTCGCGATCGCAATGCCTTCTTCATCCATAAAGGAAAACAGGGTTTCACCCATCATCTCAGAGATCGAGTAGCCCAGCATCGTTGCCATTTGGTGGTTGACAAAACTGGTTTGATTGTCCCGATCCAATACCCAAATGCCTTCGGTGGCTGTTTCGACAATGCGGCGGTATTGTTCCTCTTGCTCCCGTAAGGCTTCCTCTGCCTGTTTGCGCTGCGTGATATCAGTCTGAATGCCGACGAAATGGGTCAGATAACCCTCCGCATCAAACACGGGAGCTACATGTAACTCATTCCAAAACAACGTGCCATCCTTGCGATAGTTCCTCAGAACGACATGACACTCCCGATGGGCTTGCAGCGCCGATCGCAATTCCGTTAAAGCTAATTGTTGCGTATCGGTTCCTTGTAAAAATCGGCAGTTGTAACCGATCACGTCCGCGGCGGTATAGCCGGTCATGCTTTCAAACGCCGGATTCACATAAATAATCGGATTATCCGGTTGATTCGCATCCGTTAAAACAATGCCATTGCTGCTGGCGGCGATCGCCCGTTCCATTAACCGCAGCCGCGCCTCGGTCTGTTTGCGCTCAATGGCTGCCGCCAGAACGTTGGCGATCGCTTGCAGAAAGTGAACATCATCTTGAGTGAAGTTGCGGCTGTGTTTGGTATAGCCACCCAGGACACCAAAGGGGTGGGGTTGACCGGGAATCACCACATTAATGCCACTAACTACCTGATGATTGTGAAGCAACGGTGGGCCGCCAAACTGAGGATCAATTCGGAAGTCCTCGACAATGACTGGTGTTTGATGCAGGAGTGGATAACCAATTTGAGAATTTGCCTGTACTGCGACCCGCGCGGCTCCGACTAATCCCTGTTTCCAACCAACACCCATTTGTAGTTGTAAGGCGTTACCCTCCGGCGATCGTTCAAAAATGCCACAACAATCCACCTGCAACACCTCAGAAACCTGGGAAACTGCCGCTTGCATTAACAGAGCCAGGTCAAGTCCCGCTAAGGCTCGTTGTCCTAACGTGGCGACTGCCGCTTGCTGAAGTGCCCGCACTTGAAACTGTTCTCTGCTGTCCCGGAGTGCCTGTTCAGCTTGTTTTTGAGCCGTAATATTGCGCTGAATGGTGGCTAAACATAAAATTTCGTTGGTTTGGGGATGTTTAACTGTAAAGCAACTGCGATGCATGTCCAGGGATTCGCCAGTTTGAAAGTGACGCAACTTGCCCTCGCCCTCATGCCTGCCAGTGGTTTGTAAGGTTGGCAACGTGATCTGACAAAAGTGGGCTAAATCGGACTCTGGGAGGTATTCTGCGATCGATTTATTTAAGGCCGCCTCCAGACTATCTAAACCGACGAGTTCCCGTCCTGCTTGATTGACGTACAACACTTCGCCCGTCAGAGATGACATAGCAATAAAATCATTACTGTTTTCCACCAGGGCGACAAACTTTTGCCATTCAGATTCAAGCTGCTGGCGCTGCGGAGCAAGATGCTCCTGAGATGCTGCGGGAACGGAGGTCTGACGTGATTCTGTCCAGATCAGGAGTGCGGCTGGGGTTTGCTCATACTCTACCAGTTTGGCTGTAATCAGCGCCTCAAAGGACGTACCCGTTTGGGTTTGGAACGTAACGGGATAATCCAATAACGTCACGTTAGCGTGTAACTGAGCCAGGAATTGCGCCTGATCTGACGGATTGGCATAGCAGGCGGCAGTCAGGAACTCAAAGCGATCGTCGGGGGAGATGTCAAATAGGGGATTGACCAGGTGATTTTTCAGCAGCATCCGATCGGTTTCTAGCGCCACGATCGCGATCGGGACGGGGGTTAGCTCTAAAAGATCATCGACCAGGGGGGACAGTTGGGTCGCCGGGGCAACGGCAGATTTGGAGTAGGAGATCTCCCGGTAATTGGCGGGGCAGGGCGGAACATCCCCTGGAACCGATCGCGGGACGGGTTGAGGTAAGTTTAAGGCTGGTGTTTGAACGTTTTTTTGATCAGTTTGGTGACGAAGAAATGTCATTTGCCGGAGTCCTAAACACGATGAAACAATCAGCCACGCAACTGAATAATTTCTAGAAGAACCAACCAGCTATTGGGCGGATAGCTAAACAGTAATTAAAAAGGTTTCAGTAGAATTACGGTAGACATGGAACTATTTAAGATGAAATCGGCTGGGGTGACCGAGTAGATGTCCCTAAACGTAAAACGCAGCCTGAGATCGTCTCAGGCAGTAGGGATGAGAAAACGTTGCATCTTAACTTTCATTAAAGAATCGACGGTAAGGTATTCTTAATCTTGCACATTTCGATAGATAGCGTAACTTTTTTTACGAATCTTTTACAGCAATAGATTCAGTCAAAAATCTAACCAAATAAACTTCAGCAGAATAAATTTAACTGCACGATGGATAGCATAATGCAAACATCCAGTTCAACCAGTTATTTTATGAAGGAATTTAAATAAGCTACTCAGTTCTTCTGTCAGGGAAATGCTGAAGGTGAGCACTCTCTTCGAGGAATTGATAGTTCGATTAAATTCATGCTTTTCAAGCCGATCGCTTAGCTCGCGTCAGATCAATCCCTACCTGTTGATAAACCGGACGGAGTAATTGCCGAATTCGGGGTAATGCTCGATTAAAAATCAGTGAGCCAACAATACAGAAAATTCCTCCGATCAAAAGTGTGCGAGGAGCACCAATCCAGTCCGCTAAACTGCCTGCGGCTAAACTCCCGATCGGTAACATACCCATAAATGCCATCGTATAGAAACTCATGACTCGACCGCGTTTATCATCTTCAACGATGGTTTGAATAATCGTATTGCTAGAAGCAAACTGAATCAAAAATCCATAGCCCACGATCGCCATCATTAACGCCGATAGCCATAGCGTTGTGGAGTAGGAGAAAATGATTAACCCAGTGCCCATTATGGCGGGAGCCAGAGAAATCCATTTGCCCAAGCCTAAAATGCTGCTCCGCAGACTCAGAAACACGCCAGCTATCAGGGCACCGATGCCTGAAGCGGCAGTGAGGATCCCTAAAGTATCTGCCCCTCCTTTGAGCACCTCAGTCGCAAACACAGGCAAGAGAACCGTGTAGGGCATGCCCATAAAACTGACTAACGCCAGGAGCAGTAGAATCGCACGAATCGGCTTAAAGCCAAAAGCATACTGCCAACCTTCCCGCAGTCGTTCCCCAATTTGCGGCAGTGAAATGGGCGATGATGGGGGGGTGAGGCTGTGAGTAAATCGCATTGCCAGTAAGGCGGCGATCACCGCGATGTAGCTCAGCCCGTCGATTAAAAAACAATAGCTAGCCCCGAGGGTTGCCACAATCATTCCGGCGACTGAGGGCCCAATTAATCGAGCACCGTTAAATACCGAAGAGTTGAGGGCGATCGCATTGGCTAAAGCACTCCGATCGTGGACCAGTTGAGGGACAAAGGCTTGACGGGTGGGTGCATCTACGGCATTCACTAAGCCTTGAAATAGCGCCAGGGCAATGATCTGCCAGACCTGAATCGTGCCCATTAATGCCAGAACGGCTAACGTCAATGACTGGATCATTGAAAGAGCCTGGGTGATGATGAGAACATGATGACGGTTCCAGCGATCGACTAATACACCACCCAAGGGCACTAACACAAAGCTGGGAATCTGGCTGGCAAATCCGACCATGCCTAACAAAAAGGGAGAATTACTCAGTTGATAAACTAGCCAGACGGTGGCAATCTGGGTCATCCAGGTTCCGGTTAACGACAACCCCTGTCCAAAAAAAAACAAGCGGTAGTTGCGCGATCGTAGGGCGGGAAGATTCAAAATACGACGGATGGGATTCTGGCTCATTCAAGCTTAGTTTGAGGAACTAACCATTAGCGTGACGCATGACTCTGGGGAAAGACTCTGACTCCGGGCAGATTCAGCGCCTGGTTGAACTTGGCACGATCGAACTAAAGTCGTGATTCTGTCTCAACCAGAACCCTATTACCCAAGGCTAGAGCTATGCCGATTTCCTCGATTGTGATTGGTAGTATTACCTTAGTTGTTGCCTTTGGCAGCTTTTTGATCCGACCTCGCGATCTGCCGTGGGCAAAACGGTTGGATCGCCCGAAATGGTTGTTCTTTGAGCCAGCAATTCCGCTGATTTGGACAATTATTTTTACCTGCGGTGCTATATCTGCCATGCTGGTCTGGCAACAGGAACCGGGTAGCCTCAAAACCTGGCTATTGATGGGATTGTATTTGTTGTTGGAGGTGATTACGGTTGCCTATATTCCGGCAACGTTGCGACTCCGGAGTTTAGCCGTGGGTACGGTACTGGGTGGCTTAGGGGTCGGCTTAGGACTACTGCTGACCCTGGTGGTGACGACGATCGCTCCATTGGCGGCTCTGTTGCTGGTACCGTATGTATTGTGGAGTCCGATCGGAACGTACACCACTCGCCGCATGATTGATCTCAATCCCGAAGCCACTTAAGGCATTGTTTGGGCTTCAGAGGCTGGCTGTAATGCTACTGCTCGATCGACGAGTTCTTGATAAACCAGGAGCGTATCGTGGAGGACGCGATCGACCTGTAACCAGGCTAAATTTTGTCGCGATCGCTGCCGCCAGGTTTGGAGCAATTCTGGTTGCTGGAGTAACTCAGTAATACTGCGGCTGAGGGCATCGACATTGGCAGGGGGAATCAGGATGCCTGCATGACCCTGATCGAGAGCTTCGGGAATGCCATCCACGTAACTGGCGACGATCGCACAGCCGGCTTCCCTCGCCTCTGATAACACCAGACCAAACGGTTCGCGATGGGAGGCAAGCACAAACACATCTGCCGCCTGTAAATAACCTTGTGGTTCCGGTTGGAAGCCTTCAAAGTGAATGCGATCGCTGACAGAAGTTTGCTGGGCCTGGAGCGTGAACTGGGCGCGATCGGGCCCATCCCCAACTAGATAGAGATGGGCAGTGGGACAGTCCTCTGCGATCTGGGAGAAGGCAGCAATTAATTCCGCAATGCCTTTACGCCGATACATGCCTGCAATAGTGACGATCGCTGGACGTTGTAAGGATTGGGACACAAGGCTCTGCCGTTGGCGAGGACTATTTAACGTGCCATTACGGACGACCCGGAGCTTATGGGCAGGAATCCCCCGTTGCTGCATGGAATCAGCCACCGCCCGACTCACAGCAATCACGCGATCGGCCAGTCCCATTAAAACAGCGCTACGCTGGAACTCATTATGTACGGTGGAGACGAGCGCATAGGAAAACTGCCGCTTCAGACCCCATGCCAGAACGGCTCCAGTGATCATGTGGGCATGGACGATTTCGGGCTGAAAGTTCCGGAGGATCTGCTGCAAGTGCCAAGTTGCTTTGAGCAAATTCAAGGGATGGCGACGCTGATTCAGGCAGAAGTGTTTAACTCCATAGGTTGCCAAGAGGGTTTCGTATTCTCCACCGGCTGAAGCGATCGCGACCTCATGCCCTGCCTGTGCCTGGAGACACGCCAGATCGATCGCCACATTAATAATGCCATTACCCAACTCTCGAATATCGTTCAGCAGGTGCAAAATTCGCATGGTAATTACTGAGGAATGGGAATTAAATTAGGTCGAGTTTTGGTAGGGGCAGATTTTGCCGTCAAATCCATTGCAGAGCGCAGATTGGTCTGCTAAAACCCGCCCGTACAGTGGGCGGATTTATTTAATCCACGATTTTTAGCTGGTTTGTAAACTGTTCTGATGGATGACCTGTTGTAAAACATCAATGTATTGTTCCGTTACTTCCTCCACCGAAAATGCTTTGGCCCGTTGTCGTAAAACCTCTGCTGGGAGTGGTTGCTGAATGGTTGAGACAATCGCCTCTGCCAACGCCTCTGCATCGCCAACGGGAACCAATTTGCCATATTCGCCATTGGCTAAAATTTCGGCGGGACCACTCTCACAATCTGTAGACACGATCGGGGTTCCGGCGGCCATTGCTTCCGCGACGACATTGCCAAAGCCCTCAAAAATTGATGACAAGGCAAATACCTGGGCTTTTGCCATATAGGCATAGGGATTGTCTACAAACCCTGGTAAAGCCACATCCGCCGCTAATCCTAATTGCTGAGTTTGGGCTTCGAGTTGCGATCGATCTTCGCCTTCCCCCAGAATCATTAATCGCGCTGAACACTGTTGCCGAACTCGCGCAAAGGCATTCAGTAAGGTTGGAAAATCTTTCTGGCTGACTAATCGACCTACACCCAAAATCACCGGGGGTTCACCCGCCGCAAACCAGGGGTGATCCACGGGAGCCTGCATTTTTTGCAACACCTCCGGAGTCACGACCGGATTGTGAATCACTGGAATTTGATCGACGGACAACCCCGTAATGCTTGCCACATCAGCAGCGACTCCGTGGGACGCGGCAACGATTGTATCTGCCCAGGGATAAAACCACCGCACTAATAACGGTCGAATCCGACCCATCGTATGGGGCTGGTGATTGCGAAATTGGCGTGAGAGATGGGTCTGCACACACATGATCGTTTTGGTCGAAACCCCTGCCAGTCGCTGCGCCCAAATCGCAGAACTGAGAATATCGAGGGCAGAAAACAGTACCGTCGGCTGTTCCTGTTGCAGATAGTGCCGCAGGGCGATCGTTTTGGAGATCAGCACCGGAAAACGGGCTTGCAGATCGACGACTCGAATCGATGAGGGGACAGAGGCTAGATAATCGCCTTCGGCTTTAGCTAAAACTAAATCAGTTTTTAAGCCGCGTTCTGCTAATCCCTGCGCCAGGTGCAGCATGGCACGTTCAGCACCCCCTCCGGCTAAGGCGGGTAAAAAGATGCTGATAGAGGGTTGGTTAAGTAACTGTGGCATGGGTAGGAGTCCTTAATGGGTTGATTCAGGTCAATGACACGGCATTCAGTTTGCAGAAATTGGCTTAGTCGATCGGTCAGTCGCATCAGCACTTGAGCGCTCAAACTGATTGAGTAGTTGAGCAATTTGGTGATTAGTGCGATCTAAATGAAACCGTTGGCTGACTTGCTGTTGGGCTTGCTGGGCGATCGCATTCACCTGCTGCCAATTTGTTCGGCAGTGGTTGATCGCCGCCGCTAAATCCGCCGCATTTCCCGGTGGTACTAGCCAGCAGGGAATTCCAGAGTTGACTAATTCCAGTGCGCTACCCAGTTGGCTGGCAATTACTGGTCGCCCACACAACATCCCTTCCACGATGACTCGCCCAAAGGGTTCTGGCGCGATCGACGTATGGGTAATCACATCACAAACATGCATCAATGGCACGATATCCGATTGAAATCCCAAAAACTGGACGCGATCGAGTAATCCCTTTGCCGCAACTTGAGCCTGGAGGGTCTGAACATACTCCTGTTCCCCGAACAGCGCATCCCCCACTAATAGGGCTGTCACCGGTTCTGGGCAGAACTCCAACGCCTCTAGCAATACATGCTGTCCTTTCCAGGGCGACAAGCGACTAAAGTGACCAACCACAAAGCGTCCGTTGAGTCCCAGTTGGTGTTTTAAGCGATCGACCTGTTGGCGATCGCAGTCATACGCTTGGGGGTTAAACCCGTTATGAACTATGGCGGTCAGTTCAGGACGACCACCGGCGGCGATAAAGGCGGCTTGAGTTGCTTGGGAAACCGTGATGACGAGAGAGGCACATTGATTGGCCAGTGTCACCGCTAACCGCCGATTTGCCGCACTAAAATGGTCTGCCGAAAGAATGTCATGCAAATGGTAAACCAGGGGACGGCGGCTAAGCCTACTGGCTAATGCCCCAACAACTAAGGCTTTTTGCGTGTTGGCATAGATCACATCATAGTGCTGACTCAGTTGAGCCACTTTCACGATCAGAGGTAAGAGTTGCCCTAAGCTACTCAATCCCTGTAGCCAGGTGCTTTCTTTGCGGACTGAAATGGCTTTGCTGGCTAACACCTGGACGGGAATCTGCTGCTGCTCTAGAAGCTGGTGAAAGGGCCCATCGGTAAATAGACCCACCAAACAGCGATCGCGGTAGGATTTAGCTATATCAAGCAAACATAATTCGGCTCCGGCGGGTTGCCCACTTTGATCGAGAAACAAAATTTTCATCATGCTAGACCTGCTCCCGCACTCTAATTTAGCGTTACTCAGAAACCTGATGCCTGATCATGCCAGGGCTTTTCCAGGTAAGGTTTCTAACTCGATATATTGCTGCGATCGTTGATAGGAATAGTATTTTTGTCCGGCTAGTGCCATGCCCGCAAAGCTCCACATTATGACCCCAGACAGGGCGGCTGTGGCTATGCCTAAACCAATTTGGGCAAATACGCCTAAACTAATGGCGCGGGCGGCGGCAATAAAGGGATCGGAGCGTCCTTCAGAGCTACGAAATAAGGTAATAAACAGTAAAAAGATACTGCCGAGATAGGGAATGGCACCAAACCAACCAAACGTAAAAAAGATACTTAAAATGCCACTATCGTTACTGCCAAACGCATCATGCGCCAGGGTAAATCCGAAGCCTTCTCCAGCGATTTGGGATAATGCTTGTCCAATAAAGTCAGTGTATCCCGCTAGGCGATCGTTGTAACTGACATCACCACCAGACACATCTGTTAAGGAGGTAAAACGGCTGTTGATCACACTTGCAAACGGCTCCAGAGCAATCAATGGCATTACACAAATTGCCATAATCAGCATGCTGACGACTAAGCGCATTTGCAGCTTTGGTTTGAGAGTCGGAATAAAGGCAACCAGTCCAACCGCCCAACCTAACCAAGCCGATCGCACCAATGATAATAAAAATGACAGATAACCGACGCTGACGGCGGCAAATCGCCATTGGCTCCGGTTGCTAAATAATAGTAAAAGCCCTGCCATCATCACTGTGGCAAAGGGTCCGGGGGAATTCATGGTACTGAAGACCCGCATTCCTAATGGCTCGGCAGTACCAAAGGCTAAGGCTTTAGTGTTGATCAACCAAAATCGATCCCATTCCGGGGCAATCAAGTATTGCAAAATGCCATAGGTTCCGGTAATCAATACACACCACAAAAACACCCGTTGAAACGTTTGGGCATAGCGCGGATAATTCCGCCAATGGATAAATACATAACAGCCAAATAGGATTGGTGTCAGCCAGTTGAGTAAGGGCACAATGACGGCAGTGGGTGATTGCTTAATCACGCCAACGAGAACAGCATAAACCACAGCGACGATCGCCAAGATAAAGGGTAGCCCTCCCTGGCGAGATAATCGGGGTAAAGTCCGGACAAAGGCTAATGCGGTCACCATTAACACCAGGAAGGGGGCTAATAACACCGGACTGGGATCGACCCAACCACTATGTTGATCAATCAACCGCCGCACAAACGGTGATAGAAAGGCAATCCACCAGGCAAATCCCAGGTATAACTGTGGCGCTCGGGGATAGAGGAACACCGCGACCAGAAAAGCTCCGGCGGGGAACAGCAGTCGCATCAATCCGCCAGCCTGGGCAAGGATTCCCAGAGCCGTGAAAGCAACGAAGCCCAGAATCGCACTCCAGGCAAGGGCATCATGGCGATCGGTAGGAGTGCTAAGGTGTGGCATGATTGGTCGCCTGTCGTTCTAATTCATACAGTTTGAGTTCCTTCAGGAACATGTAATAGCTCCATAGTCCGGCAAGGGCAAATCCGGCTAACCCCTGGCGATACATGCCATACCAGAGATACTGCTGCAAGAATTTGGCGGAGGGTTTCAGCAACAGCCGCAGGAAATTAAACCGTTGTCCATTTAGATGTGCCTGTTGAGCATCGAGATCGGTGTAGCGATTGAAGCGAATTACCAGATCACTTAAATCCCGAAAGCCGTAATGCCAAATTACTCCTGGTAACTGCACAACTGGGGCATCGCCAATATTGGGACCTTCATGAACTAATACATCTTTGATCCGAAAAACCTGCTTGTTGTATAGCCGCGTGTGGGCTTCAGGACGGCTATCTAACCAGCGATCCCAGAAATCCCCAATTCGTAAGGCTGAGAAAGCATTTGCCGTCAAGTCAGGCGTTTGCTTCCAATTCAGTAAGGCATCAGCAAGTTGTCGATCGACCACCTCATCAGCATCAACAAAGAAAATCCAATTATATTGCGCCTGATCCGCCCCAAAATTTCGTTGATTGGCATAACCCGACCAGGCATTGTAGTAGACTCGGCACCCGAGCTTCTGGGCAATCTCTGGAGTATCATCCTGACTGCCACCATCAACGACGACAATTTCATCGGAAAACGGCAGGCAAGACCGAATGGCGTTGGCAATACATTCCGACTCATTCTGAGCAATGATCACCGTTGAGATGGCGTGATGCCCGATCGTTGGTGTGATCGGTGGCTCAATTCGTGGCTGGGTAGGTGCGGTCATAATTCACTCTCCTTAAATCGCGAGCTTTTTCGTAGCAGGCAAGGTTATTTTGAGCAATGCGTAACCAACTATAGGTTTGCGCCGTGTCATACGCCTGCCGCCGGAGTTGTTCCAGGTAAGCCCGATCGTTGATCAGTCGGTCTAATGCCTGCTCGATCGCGACCTGATCGCGGCATGGAATAACGATCGCATCCTGCCCATCTCGGACAATTTCCAACGGTCCCGGAGTGGCAGTTGTAATCGGGGCTAATCCACAGGCCATTGCTTCCACCAGGGCGACACCAAAGCCCTCAGAGATGGTAGGAAAGAGTTTAATGTGATGTCCTTTCAGCAGAGAGGGTAAGGTGTCGTGGGCATAACGAGGCACGATGTGAATGCGATCGTGAACAGATGGATCAAAATCAGCGTACACCTTCGCCTCCGGGCATTCCGTCCCGAAGAAACTCACCGAAACCTGGGGATAGCGTTGCAGGATCGTATTCAGGGCAGGCGAGGCATAATGTACCCCTTTCCGCACAATGTAAGTTCCTATTTGGGCAATCCGGAGGGTATCATCCGGTGGTAATGGGTCAAACGGGCGATTGAGAAAGGATTCTGGAATGCCATTGGCAATAATCTCGGCTCGTTCCGGAGCAACCCCAAGCTGGTCAACGGCATACTGGCGATCGCGCTGATTCAAGAACAAAGCAACATCGGCATACCGCATCGAAGCGGCGGCTTCCCACAGGCGAATGCTGCCTCGATATAAGGGATACTTCCAGCTAAATTGCAGGTGTCCTCGTTTGACCTCTTCCAGATATTCTTCATGCTCAATATGTTCTAACCCATGACACCGGGCAACGATTAAAGGACGTTGTTTGCGTTTGTGATTGAGCATTGCCCACACCCAACCATCTCCAGTGGAGGCATCAATCAGATCAACTGCCTGGTGGCGTTCTAAGCTGGCGATGTGGGCGGCAACAAATTCGGGAAAGGCGGCGACTTTGGCAAGGGGATGTAATCGCTGGGGCAAACTATCGAGAGAATAATAGTCTACTTGATGCCCTAATTGTTGATATTCTTGACCCAGTCGCCATGTTACGCCTGCTGCACCAGCATTGATATTGAAGTTATAGTGGCAGGTGAAAAGGATATTCATACAAACGTTAACTAGAATGACGACAGTGATGGATTCCGAGATTTAAAGGGTTCTACTATGGGTTGCCAATTGTGAAGGAGGAATTGATGGGGTGGCGATTGCTGAAGATTGGGGTGGCGCGATCGCGACATCGTGAAATAACGTTTCGAGTGCCTGGAAGTTGCGATTCGCATCAAATTTACGTTCAGCAACCTGACGGGCTTTCATGCCCATCGATCGCCGTAAATCCGGTTGGTCAATCAAGGTTTGCAAACTCCGAGCCAGGGCTAAACGATCGCCCGGTTGCACTAAAAATCCGGTTTCCCCTGGGGTCACCATTTCGGGAATCGCATTCAGATCGGTCGCCACGATCGGTAGTCCGGCGGCCATTGCCTCAATAAACACCCAACCAAAGGGTTCGGAATAGGTGGGCATGGCAAAAATATCCGCTTGATGATACAGGGCTAACCATTCGGGAGTATAGGCGTTAATCTGGCGATGAATCTGCACATGCGGGTGATCGCAGCGAATGTCCGCTTGCGTCACCAGATGGAGTTCAGCCACATCTGCGAACTGCTCTAAAAACACAGCGAGTAAATCATGTCCACCCTTGCGCTCAAAATCACCCCCAACAAATAGAATTTTGCAGCGTTGTTGGGCAGGGGTGCTGCGATCGGGCATGGTGATTTGTTGCAGATTCACACCGGGATAAATCACCTGTGCCTTGCGATCGTCGATTTGAAAATCGTTAATCACCGATCGGCGACTGGCTTCAGAGAAACAAACAATCCCGGCTGCTTGTTGGAACACCTGCCGATCTAAAAAGATATTGGGGGCATAGGTCCATTGCCAGTGGGGAGCCGTGTTTTCTTTGGAGGCCTGAGCAATGGTGCGATCGATGCTCACTATAGTTGGAATCGATCGCATCAAATCTAATGCCAAATACGCTAACGGTTGGGTATGAAAATGCAGGACGGAGTAGTTCGCTTGTTTCAACTTACGGATCGCTAATCGCCTTGCCATATAGGCAAACCCAAGTTGAACGCGGAAGACATGAAGATCAATGTTTTGCTGTTGTACCCATTGATTAGCAAGATTGTAACTTAACAGCCGATTGATGATTCGCGTCAATAGTTCGCGGTCTTCGTTGTACCAATAGAAATCGACCTGGCAAGCATCCACCTGACTAAAATAAGCTCGCATTAACTTGCCATAGGTTTTGTGACCTAAATACTCTTCAATAATCGATAAAACGCGAGGATTGTTAGGCATGATTGACGACCTTGACAAGAACTTTTTCGATTCCATCCACCATTTTTTCTAAACTAAATTGCTGCAAAACATGATCCCGACAACGCTGACCTAAATCGGGTTTAGTGGCTCGCCAATTCAAAACTTGAGCTAAGGTTTTGGCTAAATCCGGCTCATTCCCCGGTGCAACTAAGTAATCACGAAATTCCCCGGTGAGGATTTCTGGAATACCACCCGTATGACTGGCAACCACCGGAGTTCCGCAGGCCATCGCTTCAATCACGACTCTGCCAAAGGGTTCCGCCCACAGGCTGGGCACAACGGTGACATCACTGATTTGATATAACGATCGCGGATCGCTAACATGCCCTAAAAAGGTGACTCGATCGGGCAACCCTAAATCGTTGACTAACTGCTCCAACCGGGATTGGTAATCTTGACCCTCGCTGCTGCCATCAGGGGATTTTAGATTAGTGCCCATAACCGATTTTCCAGCAATCAGCAATTTGACTGGCTCGATCGTGGGAGGTAGTTGGGAGAAGGCTTTGATCAGAGTTTCTACCCCTTTCTCTGGGTCTAGTCTGCCCACATAGCTAATGACGCGGCTGGATTCCGGCAGGTTGTAGGCGGCTCTGGCGGTCGCTAAATTATCGGTTGGCTGAAACTGACTCAGATTAGTGCCGTTATGAACGACATCGATGGTTTGGGGGGGATAGCCTAAGTCGCTCCAATAGTGTTTCATCTGATTGGAAACGGTAATGAACCGCTTCGCCCCCTGCAATCCCAGTAATTTTTGCCGATTAAAACTAAACGATGGGGTTTGGATGTAACAAATGAACGGGTGTTGATGGTATCGAGATAACAGGTAACTGAAAAAAGCGGGATGACAGCTATTACTGAAGATCACTGTGTTGGATTGCGTCGGCAGAGTGGGAATTTTAGCCAGACTGGGTAGAAACCCCACAACATCGACAAGCTTCCTGCGATCGAAGCCATAGCGATCGATCTTGATTGTATGCTGACAAAATTGCTGATAGCGATCGAGCAAATTCCCATTCTTGCTGTAAATTAAGCTAATCTGATGACCGCGTTGAGCCAAGCCATGACAAATCTCAAATAGATTGAGTTCCTGTCCTCCCCGTAATGACGTTGGGGCATCTTCTAACGCCATAATATGCATCGGTTAATTCCCCTATGACTGCCGAGTATTAGCGGGTTCTACCAACCCTGCACCGACAAGCTGGCGTTCCTTAGGCTGCAACACCTGTAGCAGCGATCGCTCAATCCCATCAACCATTTTCTCGCGGCTAAACCGATTAAGAATATGGTTCCGGCAGCGTTGTCCTAATCCTGGGTTGTGATCACGCCACATCATGACCTGACTGAGGGTATTGGCTAACGCTTGAGGATGATCTGGTTCGACTAATTGGGCATCAAATTCATCAGTGAGTACCTCGGGAATGCCACCCATTCGGCTCGCGACAACGGGGGTTCCACAACTCATCGCCTCAATCACAACCCGGGGGCAGGGATCGGGCCAACGACTCGGAACTACAGTCACGTCACTGGCTTGGTAGAGGGCTTCTGTATTGGTGATATGACCTAAAAATTTGACCTGCTCTTGAATCCCTAAGTCTGCCACTAAGTTGTCCAACGATCGCTCATATTTGTGGCATTCCTCAGGGCACTCGCGATTGTTAATGGGATTAATGTGTAATAAGGGTTTTCCAGCGATCAATAGGTGAGCATGGGGATGCGTCTTTAGCGCCAGAGCAAAGGCAGTAATTAGCGTCTCTAGCCCTTTATCCTTATCCAATCGACCGGCATAGGAAATAATTTTATGGTGCTGTGGAATCCCCCACTGCGATCGCACTGCTCCTAGATCGATTACAGGTTGAAACTGGTCGGTATCTGTGCCATTGAGTACGACATCGATTTTGTCAGCTTCGTAGCCAATATTAGTCCAGTTTTGTTTGGTTTGATGGGAAACGGCAATGAAGCGATCGACTCCCTTCAGACCGAGTAACCGTTGGCGATTAAAGTCAAACGGAGGTACTTGCAAATAGCAAACAAAGGGGCGTTGGCGATAGCGAGCTAAGAGATAACCCCAAAAAACAGTGTGATAAACATTACTAAAAATCACACTATCCTGACTGACCGGAATCGTGCCCAGTTGAATCAGGCTGGGGAAAAAATTGAGGACATCATCCAGGCGACGGCGATCGAAGCCGTAACTATTAATCCGAATTACATGCTGGCAAAACTCGCGATATTGATCGAGGAGATTCCCCTCGCGTTCGTGCAGGAGCGTGACCTGATGCCCCCGCTGAGCCAAGTCCCGACAAATTTCTAACAGATTCAGTTCTTGTCCGCCCCGTAATGAGGTTGGGGCTTGTTCCAGGGCAATTAAATGCATGGGTCTACTCCTCGAAGATGAAACAATCAGTTGATGCTATATCGATCGGGTTAGTGATTACCGGAGATCAGGTTGAACTGGCTTCGTGTTGCATTTGATGGTATTTCCATAGCCTGCCGCGTTGAGCCAGTAGCTCTTGATAGGTTCCCTGTTCCATAATCCGCCCTTGTTCTAGAACGACAACCTTATCGGCTCGCACGATCGTAGACAGACGGTGGGCGATCGCAATTACAGTGCGTCCGACTGCCAGTTGCTCGATCGATTGTTGAATTAAGCGTTCGGAAATGGAATCGAGGGCGCTGGTTGCTTCATCCAAAATCAAGACTTCAGGGTTATGCAGCAAGGCACGCGCAATGGCAATCCGTTGGCGTTGTCCCCCCGAAAGTCGGACTCCGCGATCGCCGAGGGGAGTATTAAATTGCTCTGGCAACTCCAAAATAAACTCTAAGGCATTGGCTAATCGAGCGGCTTCCCTGATGTCTTCCAGTGTGGCTTCTGGGACTCCGTAGGCAATGTTATCCTGAATGGAAGCGTTAAAAATAAAGGTGTCCTGGCTAACGATCGCCATACGACGACGGAGCGAGGTAATTTGAAACTCCCGTAAATCTGTGCCATCCAGCAGAATTCTGCCCTCGATCGGGTCATCGAAACGGGGAATTAAGTCTACCAGGGTCGTTTTACCGGCTCCAGATGCGCCAACGATCGCGGTCATTTCCCCCCGATTAATTGTCAGGGTAATGTTGTGGAGAATGGGCTGGGCTGGATCGTAACCAAAATCCACTGATTCAAACGCGATCGCCCGTCGCAGTCCGGTAAATTCAATATGACCATCGGGCAAATAGGGCTTGTTATCCGTTCGCAATAGTTCCCGAATATTATCCAGAGAACCATGAAAACTATTTAACATCGAGCGATTGCCATTGATCTCATGGACTGCCGGAACCAAGCGAAACAGGATAAATAGAAAGGTCAACAGGGATGACGTTTGTAATGTGCCATTGGCAACAAAGATGGTCAGAGCAATCACAATCATGCCAATTAACACAGTTGTGGCTAGCCCTTCGGCTAACGGTCGCACCAATGCCCATCCTTTTGTGGCTTTCATCGATGCAGTCAGCACTCCGGTACTGGCGTGATAAAACCGTTGGCGCTCAAAATCCTGGGTGGCGAAAGCTTGAACGGTGCGAATGCCACTGATGAATTCCATCGCGATCGAGGTAAATCGACCATTGGCGATCGACACATCAAAACTAGCCTCTCGCACCCGAGCATTAATTTTAGTCAGGGCGACAGCTACCAGACTAAATAAAAACACGGAAATCAGCGACAGTTGCCAGGAAATTTGCAGCATTAACACCAAATAAACAGCCAGGGTGAGACTTTTCGTAATGATAAAAGCCGTCAGACCAAAGGCGGATTGGAGCCGTCCGATTTCTCCCGTTAGGGTGTTAATTAATTCCCCCGATCGGGTTTTAGAGAAATAACTGAGATTGACCGCCTGTAGCTGTTCAAAAATCCGTTTTCGCAGGCGATCGACGAGATTCTGTTGGCTCAGTTCGGTATAAACCTGAGTTAGATAATTGAATCCGGCTCGGAGCCAGGTGGCTAACAGAATTAACGCCGATACTCGATATAACCGATCGGTGGCAGAGGCATTGATGCCCAAAACCCACACATCAAACCATTCAATTCCGGTTTTGAAAGGTTCAGCATCCGGACTGACTAAACTTTGTAAGAATGCCAGTAAAAACCCTAATCCGAACCCTTCAAAGGTTGCGGCTGCCAAAGCAAAGGCAATTGCCAGGACAGCAACCCAGGGAAAATATTTGAATTCTCGGAGAATTAATGCGTTAGTTTGCCAGAAACGAGTTGCTTGCAAAACAGAGCGAACAAATGCCGGAAGTTTTAACAGCATGGATGATTTGCGTGAAATGATTTGAACTAATACGCACCAAACCCTAACAATACTTTAGGGATAGTCATCAGCAAAATTTTGAAATCTTGCCAGATTGACCAATTACTGAGATAGCCCAAATCAATCCAGGTTGCTGCCTCTAAATCTCGTAAGTTCGATCGCGCTAATACCTGCCAGGTTCCGGTAATTCCTGGTAAACCACTTAAGCGATGGCGTACCTGAGGGCTTAATCGCAAGGCATCAAATAATGCCCAGGGACGAGGCCCGACTAAACTCATTTCACCCCGCAAGACATTGATTAATTGGGGTAATTCATCCAGGCTAAATTTGCGGAGCCAGCGACCGATCGCCGTAACGCGAGGATCATTTTCACATTTATGCAGTCCCGGTTGACAGCCCATTACCTGATGGTGGAGTTGTTCTGCCCCAACGATCATCGTGCGGAATTTGAGCAAGCGAAATAGTTTGCCCCGCTCCCCAACTCGCCACTGGGAAAAGAAGATCGGACCAGGAGATTGCACCCAAATTAACCCAGCGATGACTAGCATGATTGGGGCAAACAGAATCACCAGGAAGAGGGCGGCACTCCAATCGAAAATGCGCTTGAGCCACCACTTGAACCGTTGGCGTTTTTTCGGCAACTTACTGGTGTTAGGAACCTGGAGAAAGGCTGCTTTACCCGCGCTGGAACAGGCATTTGCCCAAAACTCTAGCTCTGCCTCATTTAAATCGGCGGCTAGTTTGACTAATTGAATGGGCGATCGCTGCAAACACTCGCTTAACCAGTCAGGATGCTCTAAGGGGGGTAGATACGGTTTTGTTGGCTCCTGGGTGCGCTTCACCAGCAGTTGTTTCTGTCGCCATTGCAATCTGTAGTGACCAGGATGATGACAGGGGGTTGCGGCTGCGGTGGTTGAAATAGGAACTTGATTGGGTAGGAAGAGTGTTGTCATAATGCCAAACTCCAAGGAGAAATTGTACCGAAAGGAAGGTAAACAGGGATTAGTTGGGATAGTCGGAGCAAGATGAGTAGATGGGCTTAGAAGTTATGGGCATGGGCAAGATAAGGCTTGGTGGTGGTTGTGGCACCGTTGGCAACCACTCCAATCACCCGGTGTTTGTTTAACATTGCCGTCGCTTGAGTCAGATCAGTACGTTTTACCTGACCAATGCGCTCGACGAGTACGGCTCCGTCACAGAAAGAAGCCGCTAACATGGCATCAACGATGCCGAGTACAGGGGGGGCATCTACCACGACTAAATCATAGGACTGCTCAAAGAATGTCATTAATTCAGACATACGTTGAGAACTAAGAAGTTGAACTGGATCGCTGGGAGGTGGGCCGGAGGTTAACACAGAAATCGGAATGTCTGTGTATAAACTGGAAACCTGAATGCTACGTTTGTTCGGCATCGTGGTTTCCCCCGCTAACAGCGTTGATAAGCCTTGATCATTCGGCAAATCAAGTTGTTTATGTAGACTTGGGCGGCGCAGGTCAGCATCAATCAGTAACACTCGCTGGTGTAACCGAGCGGCACTCATGGCTAACCCGAGCGCGATCGTCGATTTGCCCTCCCCGGCTAAGGCTGAAGTGACGACTAAAGACCGTAAATTGGTACTGGCAGAGAGCAACTGGATGTTTTTATAAACTAAATCGAGGGATTCTCTAAATAACACCCAGGGCATGATTTGTTCCAGCGATGTCACCATTTCTCCGGCGGGACGATCGCGCAAGCTGTTAATCAGGAGAGGCTGGTCGGCTGGCAGTGCCCTCTTGTTTTTAGCATACGGTAGCTCCGGAATCATCCCTAACAGCGGCAATTCTGATAAATTTTTCAAATCATCTGGGCTGTGAACTGCATCATCCATGCCATCGCGAACAAAGGCAATCACACAACCTAACATCAGTCCGGCAACTGCCCCAAGTAGTAGGTTCTGCTTCAGATGCGGTCCAATATGTTTACCCAGTTTTGGCTCCTCAACAATCTGCCAATCAAAGCCACCGCGAGCAATTTCTAGAGCCAGTTCTTGACGAGCTTTCAGGAGTTGCTCAAGGGTCGCTCGACTCAGTTGTACTCCGGGCTGTAAACGACCATATTGTGCCAGTAATGTAGGAAAGCGTTGCAGGTCGGCTTCCAACGATCGCACCGACTGATCCAAACTTTCTCCCCGCGATCGCAACGCTGCCCAAGTGTTCCGGGCTTCAGCAAGTTGGCTGACTAAGGTGACTTCTGCTTCCCCCATCTGAGCATCTTTGACGAGTATGTCAGTTGGGGCTTGAGCAGCCGCAGGACTGTTGCCTAAAACCCGCTGAGTTTCGTTTGCGAGGAGTGCTTGCTGTTCTTCCCGTTGCTCCAGTAGCTTTTGGATCACGGGGGAATCGTCGGTAAATCGTACCCGTTGTTGGGCTAATGCCAAATCAATCTTTTGTAATTCATTCAGCAGAGCTTGGTAACGGGGGGCTTGGCTCAGGCGAGCCGCCGTCAGGGCACGTTGGGGCGATCGATCGAGTTGCTGTTGAAGGGATTGATACCGGGCTTGGGCAGCCTGTAACTCAGCCCGATTCTTTTGCTGTTCGTATCTTAACTCTTTGAGCGAGTCAATTAATGCCTGAGACTGGAGTTCGGGATCAATTAAATTTTGCTGTTGACGAAATTGCTCTAATGCCTGTTCTGTACCTAAAACCTGATTGCCTAGAACGGGGAGTTGGTCGTTAATAAATGCCAGCCCTTTCGTTAACCGGAGTTTTTGTTGTTCCCGATTGTAGTCTTGATAAACTCGTTGAATGGCCTGTAATACTCTTTGGGTCTTGATGGGATCGTGATCGGTATAAATGGCTTGAACCACCTTCGTTTTGACATCATCCTCTTCGACTTGCTTTAACAGCAAATCTGACTGCACCTGGTTTGCAGTTAACTCAGGATATTCAGCTTTGAGCAAATTTACCGCTCGCTGTAGCAGTTGTGAACTCCGCATCTGGGTGATTTGGGTAGAGTTGTCGATTTCGATATTGGCATCAGCAAACTGCTGATTGGGTGTAGCTGCGTCTCTTCTACCCTGATAGTTCGGTTCAATCAAGAGCTGCATTGAGCTTTGATAGGTGGGTTGCTTCAGTACGGTATATACCGCCGCGATCGCCAACATACTGGCTAGAGTCCCTAATATCCAGGGCCAGCGTCGTATTAAGACTGCGAAGAGTTGCCCATACCCTGGTTCTGTTTCATGGATATCTAACTGATTGGTCGCCACACCTGTTCCTCACAACGCAATAAGATAAATAATTTAACCGTAGACGATGGAACTAAGCTTCAATTGCTGCCAGCACAAAACTCCGTGATCACCTGTTCGACTTTGTTAAAGAATGCCTCCTCAGAAAAGTGGTCGATCGCATGATTCCGAATCGCTTCATAATTCCAGGGAATCTCGTTGGCGGTGACTAAGGCTGACTGTAAGGCTTCCGGTGTTTGCCGATTGAATAAAACCCCTGTGTGACCGGGGATCTGAGTATCTAAAATTCCTCCAGCACCATAGGCAATGACTGGAGTGCCACTGGCATTGGCTTCGACGGGAACTAACCCATAATCTTCCAGGGCAGCTACAATCACGGATCGGGTCTTTGCCATCAGTTGCTGACGTTCTGTATCACTGACATGCCCTAAGAACTGAATGTTTCCCATCGCTTGCACTTGCAGCCGTTCTCGTTCCGGCCCCTCTCCTGTAATCAATAGCGGTAATCCTAACCAATTGAATGCTTCAATAATTACATCAGTTCGCTTGTAACTAATTAATCGCGCTGATGCTAAATAAAAATCATCCTTTTGGTTGGAGAATGTGAACTTCTGGCTATCGATCGGATAATTAATCACAATGGCAGGTTTGCCATAGATGTTGCGAATGCGATCGGCAACCACACTGGAGTTGGCAATATATAGATCGGGTTCCTGAGCATAGTGCAAATCTGTCTGCCGCATTTTCTGAAACACCCGTTTGAGGAGCGGATAAAACCGCTTATAGGCGCTATATTCACGCAGATAGGTTTGGGTATCCCAGAGAAATCGCGTTACATTATGGCAAAAACAAATATGCTTTGCCTGGGGATGTTTCCGCACAGCTTTCGCAAAACTGCTACTGCTGCTGATGATCAGATCATACCCGTCTAAATCCAACGAGCGAAATGCTGGGAAGTATAGGGGTGCCATTAACCGGAAGTACTTGGTTGCCCCCGGAATATGCTGTAGCATGGTTGTCTTAACGACCCGATCGCCGAGTTCGATCGTCTGATTCGGTTCATACAACGACGTGAATATGTCGGCGTGGGGATAGCGCTTACAGAGTAATTCAAATACTCGTTCGGCTCCTCCCCTTTGGGTCAAATAGTCGTGAACAAGAGCGACTTTCATAGCGACGGCTAAACCTTGCAGTAATCATTTGAGGTGTTGTACTGAATCAACATCTTCAGCCATCAACTGGGAAGTTAAATACTTAGATGCTGGCAATCTATCCAGGCATTAGACAAACACAAGTTTAGGCTAGCAATCCGAAATTGCTGGGGATTATTCAGCACTAAAAACCTGCGTTATCGAAATATGTTTAGTTTTCTGGTCAGTCAGTCGTCGATGCTGGATTGCAGGAGAATTAAAGTGATTGGAGCATCCTCATGAAAATTGACACACTATTGACTTCTAAAGCAGAAAACCAATACGAAGAATGGTAAAGGTTGGCTTAACAGGCATCCTCTTTCCAAAGACAGAGATACATCGCTGCAAAGCCAGGATGGCTGCGATCTCAGTCCTGCTTACCATTGCAATGTATCTTCCCTTACCAACGCAATCCATTGCCGATTAATGAGCCACCGAAACTTAATTTTCATCACTCTACAACTGAATAGGCATAAAACCTTATAAAATGAGGTGGTTCACACTGGATTGTAGGGTTATGAGTCTTCAGAGTAAGCCTGCCTGGGCAGGCGATGATTTATTATCACGTTGTGTCAATGTCTTAATTCAAACTAAACCGATCTATGCGGTGATGAAGCAACAGGCTCGGCAGGTATTGATTAAGACGGCAGAGCGGCATGGCATTTCCTGGCGGCAACATTGTGAGCAATTAGCGGCATCGGGGATTCAACAGCAGTTAACTCAGTTCACGAATCCTGATGTCACCTATCCCAATTATTATCAAGTGCCTTTCCATGCCTACGATCGCGGTAATTTATGCTGGGAAGCGGCCTTTGAAGCCGAACCCGCTACCTATGCGATGGCACTGCGGGTATGGAAGGATGAGCCCTTAACCGGGGAAGTTGCCCAGGCTCGCTTACGAGGCAGTTTTCATCAGGTGTTGGCTCAGTATATCAGCCAACCCGTACAGGATATTCTGGACATTGGTTGTTCGATCGGGATTTCAACGCTGGCACTCCACCGCTTTTATCAGAGTCAGCAGGCTACGCCTGTCCGCACCGTTGGTTTAGATCTGTCTCCCTATATGCTTGCCGTGGCGCGACAACGGGATGAACAGCATGAGATTGCGGAATGGATTCATGCCCAAGCTGAACAAACGGGATCGCCAGATGCCTCGTTTGATTTAATTACGCTGCAATTTGTCACCCATGAGTTGCCGGGTCACGCCACGACAGCCATTTTCCGGGAAGCCTTCCGATTGTTGCGTTCTGGTGGTCATTTAGCGATCGTGGATAATAACCCTAAATCCCCCGTGATCCAAAATTTGCCGCCCGTATTATTTACGTTAATGAAAAGCACTGAACCCTGGTCAGATGACTACTATACCTTTGATATGGAAGCGGCGATGCAGTCTGTAGGGTTTGACTACATCACCACTGTGGCCAGCGATCCCCGCCATCGCACGATTTTGAGCCGCAAACCTTGATGCGATTAATACCAGAGTTGAGCAAATCCAGTTAACCGCTCTTGAATGGGTTCGGAGGCTTGATCCCATAGGCTTTCATAGTAGAAGAAGGCAACTCCTAATCCCCGTTCTTGAGTGGCTCTCGCCTGGGATTGAATTTGCCACATGGGCACAGGACGGTTTCTTAAGCCGGTCAGAATCCCAATCCCCGTTGGAATTTTCTGTTGTACCTCTTGCAGTTCCGATCGATTAATTTGTTCTAAAAACTGTTGGAGATCATTGCGATATACCTGCACAATTAACTCGTCTACAATCCCAGTTCGCACCCAGGTTAACCAATCCTGAAGATGGAGTTTATAGGCAAAGTCATAGTAATTGGGGGAAACGGAGAACACGGCATTCGGCTTGCGTTGTTTCACAGCTTGATTCAATTGGGTCATGAATGCCGAAATCTTATCTGCCCGCCACTTGGTCCAGGCTGGATCGTGGGGACTGGGGGGGGCTTGCTTGGTTTCTTTAGTATAGAGGGCAGTTGTGTAGCGATCGTAACCAAATTCCCGTGGTAAGCTCATGTGGTCATCAAATTGAATCCCATCCACGTCGTAATTAGTGACGACTTCTAAGACAAGATTAGTAATGAATTGTTGAACCTCGGGATGAAATGGATTCAACCAAACGACCTCACCGGCATCACTAATGGAGGTTTGGCTACCATCTTGTTTCTGCGTCAACCAATCGGGATGCTGCAACGCTAACTCGGAGGTGGGGGGAGCCATGAAGCCAAACTCAAACCAGGGCATCACGGCTAACCGATGTTGATGCGCCTGGGCAATTAGATCCGCGAGCATATCCTGTCCGTCATTGCCACGATAGGCAAAGGATTGAATTCCTGTCTCCTGCGTCAAAGCACTGGGATACATGGCATAGCCCGAATTCCACACGACTGGATAGATGGTGTTAAAGCGTAATTGTTCTAGCTTGCTAACCGCATCTTGTAATCGGGCGCGATCGCTCAGCACATCCTTATCATTCAAAGTCATCCAGACCCCACGAATGGGGCGAGGGGTTGCCTGGGAGAGGGCAGGATGACTATTGATCACTAATACTGTGATCAAGGAGACCGCGAATAGGAGGGGGAACAGGTATCGTAGCCATCGCTGCCACAGGTTGCGAGTCCATCGTGCTCTCATAGGCTCAAATCAGGATTAGGTTGCTCAGGGTGTTATTGTATGCTGCTTCGTTCCATCTGATGACTTTCTTGCTCAGTCGCCTCGGATTGGGCATTGGTCTTGACATCATTGAAACCTTTACAGTGGATAAAGTTGGCAATCCGAATAAGCTTTGATTAGAAAATTTAATATAGGCTATAGTTAAAATTTATTAAAACTAGCTATACCTATAGCGCTCCCCCAAAGAGTATGAGAGATTTTGGGGAAGAAAAGTTTCCCTCAGGTGAGTTTTCTGCCTTTAACGCTGACATCATGCAACATTCGGAAGAGAAAAAACGCGGTACATCGCGGCGCAATTTTTTAGGGCAAGCCTTAACGGCGGCTGGCACTGCGATCGCTGCCCCCACATTGCTTCACCAGGCAACCACCGCCCAGGACGAAACCTTAGCTCAAGTCCCTGCTTCTAGCTCAGGTAATATGACGATCACACTCACGATCAATGGCAAACCGCAAACCTTAGCGATCGAGCCACGAGTAACGTTACTGGATGCCTTACGGGAACGGTTGGGACTAACGGGCAGTAAAAAAGGGTGCGATCACGGTCAGTGTGGTGCCTGTACGGTACTGATTGATGGACAACGGGTATACTCCTGTTTAACCCTGGCAATCATGCAGGAGGGCAAGCAAATTGTCACGATCGAAGGTTTGACCCAGGGAAATAGTTTGCATCCGATGCAAGCGGCTTTCATTGAACAGGATGGCTTTCAGTGTGGTTATTGCACACCTGGACAAATTTGTGCGGCTGTCGCGTTATTGGATGAGGTCAAGCGAGGCTGTGTCAGTGCTGTTACCCCCGATTTGAATCAATCCCCGTCACTGGCGACCCTTTCAGCTACAGAAATTCAAGAGCGCTTGAGTGGGAATCTCTGTCGCTGTAGCGCTTACAACGGGATTGTGGCGGCGGTGCAACAGGTGGCAGGACAAACCCCCCCCTCGGCGGCAGCCGTGATGATGGTGCAGGAAGGAGCCGGAGCATCATGAAAAACTTCGCCTATATCCGAGCGACTTCGGTACAAGAAGCGGTGCAGCAAGCATCGACCCAACCCAGTACCATGTTTATCGCCGGTGGCACGAATTTAGTCGATCGCATGAAGGCATTTCTCGACCAACCCGATCGCTTAATTGATATCACCCGCTTAGACATGACCCGGATTGAGTCAGGTCGGGAGGGCATCCGGATTGGTGCATTAGTCAGCAATACAGCCGTTGCCGATCATGCCGAAATTCGGCGCAACTATCCCATGCTGTCCCGCGCCATTTTATTAGGAGCCTCGCAGCAAATTCGCAATGTCGCGACGGTGGGTGGCAATCTGCTGCAACGTACCCGTTGTCCGTATTACTATGACCCGGCATTTGCCTGTAATAAACGTAATCCCGGCAGTGGTTGTGCGGCGTTAACTGGGATCAATCGGATGCACGCTATTTTTGGCGCTAGTGATCAGTGTATCGCCGTCCATCCGTCCGATATGTGTGTGCCCCTGGCGGCATTAGATGCGATCGTCGAAGTGGCAGGCTCCCAGGGAACACGGCAAATTCCCTTTACGGAGTTCCATCGGCTACCAGGTGACACCCCTCAACGGGATAGCAATTTGCAGCCAGGGGAGTTAATTACCGCGATCGTGCTGCCTCCCCTGCCCTGGGCGCAGTCCAGTGTCTATCTCAAGTTGCGCGATCGGGCTTCCTACGCCTTTGCCTTAATTTCGGTGGCGGCGGCAATGCAGGTCACGGGCGATCGCATTCAAGCAGTGCGGTTAGCCATGGGGGGAGTGGCACACAAACCCTGGCGACTGACGGTAGCGGAGCAGTTTTTAATTGGTAAACCTGTGCAACCAGAAATATTGCAACAAGCGGCGGAACTGGCGATGCAGTCGGCTAGTCCTTTACCCGATAACCGCTTCAAAGTGGAACTTAGTCAACGAGCTATTCGTCGAGCCTTAACGATCGCCGCGAATGGGGGAGGTGTGGCATGAGCAACATGATTGGAACTGCCGTCAGCCGCAAAGATGGACTGGCGAAGGTGACGGGGCAGGCAACCTATGCTGCCGAACATCAGTTGCCGGGATTAGTTCACGGGTATGTGGTGACTGCCACGATCGCCAACGGGCAAATTCGGGCGATCGACACACGGGCGGCAGAGCAATCCCCGGGAGTGATCGCGGTTTTTACCCACCAGAATGCGCCGAAAATCTTCAAACCCACCAATGACTTCCGGAAATCCAAAATCTATGAAGCGCGGTTGCCATTGTCGGATGCCACAGTGCATTATGCCGGACAAATCATTGGCTTAGTGGTGGCAAATACCTTTGAGCAAGCTCGGGATGCTGCCCAACGGATTCAGGTAGACTATAACGCCAAACCGCCGACGATCGCGGCTGAGGAGGCGGTGTTTAAGCCTGCTCCCTCCATGTTTGGGGAGGATATGGTGTTTCAAACAGGTAAGTTTACGACCGGGGATTTCTCGGCAGCAATGGCAGGAGCCGCGACGACGATGACGGCGACCTACCACACCTCGACGGAACTCCATGCCCCAATGGAACCCCATGCCACGATCGCGCACTGGCAGGGCACAGAATCGCTAACAGTTTACGAACCGACCCAATGGGTGATGGGGACTCAGCGTACCTATGCTGAACTGTTTGGGTTGCCGTCGGAAAAAGTCCGGATAGTTAGCCCCTATTTAGGTGGTGGGTTTGGCTCTAAGGCATTTCCCTGGCCTCACGGTATTCTGGCGGCGGCAGCAGCTCGGCAACTCCAGCGTCCCCTCAAATTGGTGCTGAGTCGTCGTCAAATGACGGCAAATACCGGACATCGATCGCAGACCGAACAAACGGTACGACTCGCGGCAACGACAGAGGGGAAGTTAGTCGCCATTTCCCATACTGCAAAATCCTGTACCTCCCCTGTGGAAGCGTTTACAGAACCCTGTACTGGCATTACGCCTGTGATGTATGCCACGCCAAATCTGTATACGAATCAAGAACTGGCAGTAATGAATGTGGGCACACCGACCTTTATGCGGGCACCGGGAGAAAATCCGGGATTATGGGCGTTAGAGTCGGCAATGGATGAACTGGCGTGGCAACTGAAGCTCGATCCAGTGGCGTTGCGCTTAACTAATCAAACGGAAACCCACCAGAAAAAAGGCTTACCCTTTTCCGCCAAACATTTTTCGGAATGCTTGCAGGTGGGAGCGGAACGATTTGGCTGGCAGAAACGCCCCATGACACCGCGATCGCTGACTCAGGATGGCAAGTTAGTCGGTTGGGGCATGGCTGCCTCAACTTTTCCGGCGATGCGCGGGGTCGCTTCCGTTAAGGTGCGGCTACTGCCCGATGGGACGGCACATATTCTGACAGCAGGGAATGATATGGGCACAGGAGCCTATACGATGGTCGCGGTGACGGCGGCGGAGACCCTGGGTATTCCGGTAGAACGGGTGCGGGTGGAAATGGGCGATTCTCAGCTCCCAGATGGTGGTTTGGCGGGAGGCTCTCAAATGACCGCATCGTTGGCTCCGGCGGTAATTCAGGCTTGCCAGGAGGTATTAAAATCAGTCAACTGTACGACGGCAACGGCGGCCTGTGCGGCGCTGCAACAATCGGGACGGGCAGCGATCGAAGCCACGGCAACCACGGCTCCGGGGGCCGAGATGAAACAATGGGCGTTTCAATCCTGGGGTGCCCATTTCTGTGAGGTGATGCTGGATGAAGCGATCGGGCGGCTCCGGGTAACTCGCTGGGTGTCGGTGATGGATGTGGGACGGGTAATCAATGCCAAAACGGCGGCGAGCCAGATCCGGGGTGGGGTGATTATGGGGATTGGGCAAGCCTTAATGGAGGAATGCCACTTTGATCCCAAGAGTGGTTATCCGGTGGTGTATGACCTGGCAACCTATCATTTCCCGGCTCATGCGGATATTCCCCGGATCGAAGTTGTCTTTGTCGGGGAACCCGATCGCAACTTTAATCCGGCGGGAGCGCGCGGGGTGGGTGAAATTGGGATTACGGGCGTGTCTGCGGCGGTAGCGAACGCGGTGTATCATGCCACGGGTAAACGCTTCCGGCACTTACCGTTAACTCCCGATAAGTTAATGGCTATTTAAGGAGTTGGGGATGACCGGCAATGACCCATGACTTACAACAGATCATTCAGGGCTTTGAACGACTTCAGGCTCATCCCCGATCGGCGGCGATCGCGACCGTGGTAAAGACCAGTGGTTCGGTCTATCGTCGTCCGGGGGCACGCATGGTGCTGACAGCAGATCAGCAAATCATTGGTGGAATTAGTGGGGGGTGTTTAGAAGCCGATGTGTGGGAACGGGTACAGCCCTTGCTGCATCAAGCCACTGATCCGATCGTCTTCACCTACGACACTACTGCCAGTCAGGATCTGGTTTGGGGATTGGGCATGGGTTGTAATGGCATGGTGCAGGTGTTGCTGGAATCCTTACAGACGGAAGCGGCGATCGGTTCACTGCAATTCATCACCGACTGTTGGCGGCAACAACAAGCCGGAGCGATCGCTACAATATTTCATATCACGGGCTCCGTCAACGCGCAGATCGGCGATCGCGTATTGGTGAATTCCAATCAAACGGTCGTTTATGGCATGGCGGATCCGCCGTTAGTGACTCGGTTATTGCAGGACAGCGATCGCAGTCTGATAACGGGAAAAAATCGCGTTATCACTTATTCGCTAGAGCATGGCAGCGTGGAAGCCTTGATTGAAGTGATTCACCCTCCTGTCCCTCTGTTAGTGTTTGGGGCGGGATATGATGCAGTTCCGGTTGTGCAACTGGCGAAACAATTAGGCTGGCAGGTGACACTTATCGATCATCGCCCCATATATGCCAATCGCGATCGCTTTCCCCAAGCGGATCAAATTATCGTTGGTCATGTCGATCAGATTTACCATCAGATCAAGTTAAATGAGTCAACGATCGCGGTGGTGATGACCCATCACTATTTACAAGATCAAGCGTTGCTCAAACTATTGTTACCGTCTCCCATTCGCTACCTGGGGGTACTTGGTCCGAAATCACGGACTCAACAACTATTACAGGATTTACACCATCACGGTTTACAATTCACAGCCACTCAACTACAACGGCTCTATGCTCCAATTGGCTTAGATTTGGGGGCAGAAACCCCTGATGAAATTGCGCTGGCGATCGTGGCGGAAATCCAGGCGGTTTTAAACCAGCGATCGGGGCACTCGTTACGCGACAAAGCCGGAGCGATTCACGGGGATGATCAACCATGTCCAGTGTTGGTGTTGTAATTCTGGCGGCAGGAGCTTCCAGGCGACTGGGCACTCCCAAACAGCTTTTGCAGTATCAGGGAGGTAGTTTAATTCAACGAGTCGTTGCCACGGCGATCGCGGCTGTGGGTGAACCGATTATTGTCGTGTTAGGGGCAAATGCTGCCCAAATTCAAGCCGAACTCCAGAATGTTGCGGTGCAAGTAGTGATCAATCCTGAATGGATACAGGGTCTGAGTGCTTCGATTCGTACTGGTATAGAGACGTTATTGACGGTACAACCAGAGGTTGCAGCCGTTGTATTACTGGTGTGTGATCAGCCCTTGATTTCCCATCATTTCATCCAGCAATTAGTCACTACCTATCGACAGACCGAGCAACCGATCGTTGCCTCCGAATATGCCGGAGTTGTCGGGGTTCCCGCCCTGTTCGATCGCCGCTTGTTTCCTGCCTTGATCCGGTTAAACGGCGATCGTGGGGCTAAACCAATCCTGCAACAATACAGCCATTCTCTCCAGACCGTTTCTTGCCCGGATGCCGCCTGCGATATTGACACTCCGATCGATTACACGCAGCTATTGCAGGAGCATCAGCGATCGTGACAATAAATTTATAGAAACTCCTCAACTACAATCACAGGTAACGAACTGGTTTCTAACACCGCTTGAGAAACTGAGCCAACGATGACATCTTCTAGGGAACGATGCCCCCGTTTGCCAATAATAATTTCATCAACTTTGTAGGCTTGGGCGGTCTGAATAATATCTTCTGCCACTGCACCTGAGGTCGTAATGAACCGATAGCGAATGTCCGCCAGGAGTTGTTTGGTTTGTCGGTAGAGTTGTTCTGTGCTGTGGGGATTGTCAAGCCGAACCACATGCAGGACAATCACTGCGGCATCACTGCGGCGAGCTAATTCGGCAGCTTTGGTTAAGACGGCTACAGCAAGAGGCGATGTATCCACTGCCGCAAGTAACACGATCGCTCGGGAAATGGCGACTTTCGTTGGATCGACTTCCCCCCGCTCCAGTAACTTAGGGGCAAAGGTGGGAATTGCCCAGGCTCCTAACGGGGCAGTGACGAGAATAGAGAGCGCCGCGATCGCTAAAATCGTTTCGCCGCCAGCAATGCCCTGAGCCAGTGGAATTGCACCGATCGCGGCTTGCACCGTGGCTTTAGCCGAATTTCCGGGGAGCAAAAATAGCCGTTCCTTCCAGTTCCAATTACTGCCTAGCGTGGATAGATACCAGCCCAGCGATCGCCCGACTAAAAGACCGATCGCCAACACCAACAGTCCAATGAACAGGGTATCCCCCAATACATTCAGGTGAATACTGGCTCCCAGCAACACAAATAGAATGATTTCGGCAACGACCCACAGACCGTCGAATCCCCGTCGCAGTCGTCGTGCCAGGGGGGCATCTAGCTCAATCAGAAAAAAGCCGGTTGCCATCACCGCGAGATAGCCAGAGAAAATGGGAACATGGGTGGCTAAAACCACTAATAACAAGGCAACGCTGGCTGCCACCAGTCCATCCTGAATGGCATTTTGCGTCCAGTTTTGTTGAGCCAGGAGGGAAACTAACAGGCGAGCCGTTACCCAGCCTAGTAACACGCCTAGCCCAATTTGAATCATGACCTGCAAGGGTAATATCTGTAATGGACTGAGGATAATTCCACCCGGTAAAGTGATGCCAACGGAATTCCCCTGAGCCAGAAAGGCGAGCAGCAGGCTAAAGCCCAATAACAGCAGGACATCCGATAGGGCACTGCCCGTCAGAATGGCATCGGGAATGCCTTTGCTTACGCCCCAACCCAAACTTTTTAACCGCAACATACCTGGGACAATTACGGCGGGTGATTCTGCCCCAATCACACAACCAAGTAAGAGTCCAGTGGCAAAATCGAACTGCAACAGCCAGATAGCAGCTATCGCAATGACGATCGCTTCACAGGTGGCAGGTAACAGCCCTAAGCGTAATGCAACACTGCCCTGCTGGGCTAACTTATCGCGATCCAGTCCTAGCCCTGCTTTCATCAAGATCACCATGACAGCGATCGTCCGGAGGGCATCGGCTGACCCTAACACGTCTGGACTAATGACATTACCGACCTGAGGCCCGAGCAGCATACCGACGATCACCATTCCCACCAGGGCGGGTGCTTGGAGCCGTCGAGCGATTTGTCCAACGAAAAATCCTAACAGCAATATCCAGATGAGGCTTGCTAACATACGTCACGTTACCCTGAAGTGGTAGAACCAACGTGACCTGTCGCAGAAGTGATGAAAAGACAACAACGCCCCTACCCTTCCGCCACAAGTCGGAACAGTAGGAGCCATCAGCCTCAGTGCTATCAAACATCTTTTGACTAACCTGGGGCGGTTTTCGGCGAGCTCCATCGCCATCATTACCCTTATACCATGGAAGAGACGTGATCTACCAAGTTATGACGGAGGGAAACACGATGCCATCTGCACCACAAAATATTCTCACAGTTAGAGCCCGTCTGGGTGAGGGGCCCTGTTGGCACTCAGGCGATCGGGTTTTGTATTGGGTGGATATCTACAATCATCGAGTTCATCAATTCAATCCGGCAACAGGTGAACATCAATGGTTTGAAGTCGGTGAAGTGGTGGGGTGTTTAGCTCCTGCCGGAGCACAGCGATTGATCATGGCAATGAATCACCAACTGGCATTTTTAGATACCTGTGATGGCACTGTTACCCCGATCGTCACGATCGCGCATAGCCATCCAGAGACTCGCTTTAATGATGGCAAATGCGATGCGGCGGGACGATTTTGGTTTGGTTCGGTGAGTGTTCATGAGAACACCGCTTGCTTATATTCCTATGATGCTACGGGGACGGTAAAGGTCAAGGAAACTGGATTAACGATCTCGAATGGATTAGGGTGGAGTCCTGACAATCAAACTTTTTACTTAACGGATTCCGCTCGTAAGACCATCTATGCCTACAAGTTTGATCTTGCCAGTGGTGATTTAAGCGATCGCCGCGTTTTGATCGATTTAACTGCTGAATCATTTGAACCGGATGGGTTAACCGTCGATCAAGAAGGCTGCATTTGGTCAGCAATGTGGAATGGCTGGTGCGTGATTCGATTTGATCCAGCGGGGCAGGAAATGATGCGGGTACCAATGCCAGTGCAGCGCCCTACCTGTTGTGTGTTTGGCAATCCCGATCGCATGACGTTATACATTACTTCCGCCTCGATCGGGTTAAGTGAAACAGAGATTCAAGCCAGTTTTTACTCCGGTGATTTGTTTAGTCTGCCAACTGAGGTGACAGGTTTACCAACCTACGCTTTTCAGGGATGAAGTGATTTGACAGCATGACTTTCAGTGAATTTGGATAGTAAAAGACTCCCTGCACCAAAAAATTCTTTTACAATCTTTCTTGATTCACCTCCCATTCTAAATCCTGATATGTTGCACTATATTCGATCTACGATCGTGCCCTCTAAACCGGCTCAACTCCTGATTAAAACTGGATTGAAATGGAATCAAGATAACTGCCCCGGCATGGCTGCCGCTTTATCATATTACGGTTTGTTTTCCTTGTTCCCCATGCTACTGGTGATTTTGAGCGTGATTGGGTGGCTGATTGAACCGAATAGTGAAGCCTTTCGATCGATCTGGAACAGCCTGCAACGCTATTTGCCCCCGGAAGTACACGAGTTGATCCGGGCGACGATCATCTCCTTGAATCAAAACAGTGTGGGAGCGGGCATTGTTGGCTTTGTTGTGCTGCTATTTGCGGCAAGTGCGGTGTTTGGAGTGCTGCGAAATTCAGTCAATCAGATTTGGCGATCGCCGGATCAGGTCTCGGAGACTGGCTCAATCCTGACGATCGTCCTCTCCTTTACGTTTAATAAGCTGTTAGCATTCTTGTTGGTCTTGGGGAGTGCCTTACTCCTGCTGACATCCTTAATCGCCAATATTGTGATTAAAACGATCTTAGAACTGATTGCTAACTTTCAGGCGACCTTTGCCTTTCTCCCCATTGATGAACTGCAATTAGCGAAAGGCTTACAACTCAGTTCATCATTTTTAATCATGGCTCTAGTTGCCTGTGTATTGTACAAAATCCTGCCCGTTGCTCAGGTGGGTTGGCAAGATGTCTGGCTCAGTGCCTTGCTGACAACAGCGTTGTTAGTAGGATTACAACAATTGGTTGGCAATAGTGTGATCACGATCGGGAGCCATTTTCTATCCTATGGTGTGATTGGGAGTGTGATGATCTTAATGTTGTGGATTTTTCTCACCTTTCAAATCTTTCTATTTGGTTGTGTCCTGTCCTATGTTTATGCCTACCTGTTTGGGAGTCGTCGCCATAAAGCGATCGATTCACTCAATTTGCCTCAATCATAGAATTTTTTGACAATCCTTAAGTTACCAATGTTGATCACTCATACCACAGGTTATTTGGACAATTGTGCCAAAATATCTTTGCCGACAGACAATTTCTAATCTGACATGCGAAATAAGCGTAAGATAGCCCTCGTGATGGGATTTGTAGCTTCCCTCTGGGTTCCCTGGGTGTTGAGTGTTGTGGGCTGTTTACTCAGCCTCTGGATTGTGCTTCCCGCCCCTACCATGTTCCTGCTGCCTCTGGGCATTGGTGCTCCGGAGGTCAGTCCCTGGTTAATTGTCGTGAATGCGATTGCTCTGCTGCTGGTGGCATTGCGGTTCCAGTTGAGTTGGCTGCATGGGATCGCTCTGGGGTGTAGCCTGCTGGGTTTGTTGCTCAGTCTATTGCCTCTGATGCAGTTTCCGACTGCCAATGCTCGGATTGCCACTGAGATGGAAGCGGCATTAGGCAAATCAGCGTTAACGGCAACTCTGCCTATTCCCCAGGTGATGCGTTCTCAACCGTTTGTCTGGGCAGATGCGTTTCGAGGAATTCATGTACCAGACGTGCGGATCGATCGGGGTATGCCCTTTGCTACCGTAGAGGGGATGGATTTGACCCTGAATCTTTATCGTCCTCTGTCTGTAGGGTTGCATCCGACGATCGTGGTGATTTATGGCGGAGCTTGGCAAAACGGAACCCCTGCCAACGATGAAACCTTTAGCCGCTATATGGCTGCCCAGGGCTATACGGTGGTGGCATTGGATTACCGTCATGCGCCGCAGTTTCAGTATCCGGCACAGCTTGAAGATATCCGCACTGCGTTATCCTTCATTAACACCCAGGCGGAAACGCTAGAGATCGATCGCCAGCGGGTGGCGTTGCTGGGGCGATCGGCGGGTGCCCATCTGGCAATGTTAGCCGCCTATGGACAGAGTTCCTTACCGATCCGAGCAGTTGTGAACTACTACGGTCCTGTGAACCTGACGGCAGGGTATTATGATCCGCCTGTTCCCGACCCGATCGATACGCGATCGATTCTGGAGGCTTTTCTGGGCGGTAATCCCGAGCAACAGCCACAGCGTTATCATCAGGCTTCCCCGATTAATCACATTCAGCCCAATCTGCCTCCGTCCCTGCTGGTGTATGCGGGGCGCGATCATCTGGTGCAGCCTCAGTTTGGACGGCAGCTTTACCAGAAATTGCAGGATGCAGGCAATCAGGTAGTTTGGCTAGAAATTCCCTGGGCAGAACATGCCTTCGATGCCGTGTTTAATGGGGTCAGTAATCAGCTGGCTTTATACTACACCGAGCGATTTCTTGCCTGGGCATTGAGGAAACAGCCATGACTCAGTTAAACCATGCCGTTGTGCTGATTACCGGAGCGACAGGGGGCTTTGGTCAGGAACTGACTCGCCAGTTGTTGAGGGCAGGGAGTCGGCTGATTCTGACGGATCTGGATGCTGCCGCCCTGGAACAGCAGATCAAGACGATGCGGCAGGAGATTGCTACTGGAGAAATCCTCACCTATTTGGTGGCAGATCTGTCTACCACCGCCGGGTGTGACCAGCTCTACCAACAAGTGCAAGCGCTCAATATTCCAGTAGATATTTTGATTAATAATGCGGGGATTGCGGTATTTGGACGGATGGATGAAATTCCGGTAGAGCAAGGGGAACGGCTGATGCAAATTAATCTCCTGTCACCGATGCGCTTAAGTCATTTATTTGTTGCCGATATGATTACTCGACGATCGGGGCATATTGTCAATATGTCATCAGTGGCGGGTTGGGTGGCAACGGCGGGCTTGACCCACTACGCTACAAGCAAGTTCGGGCTACGCGGCTTCAGTGCCGGACTGTTAGCGGAAGTCAAACCATACAATGTGAAAGTCACTGCCGTTTATCCGTTTTTCAGCCGAACTCCGATTCTGCAAGTGCAATGCTATGGCACGTTGGCAAAGGAGGGTAGTAGTATTCCCGATCACTTAATCACCGATCCGGCAGCTGTCATCGATCGCACTCTGCGGGGAATTGAACGCAATCAACGGCAGATTTTTCCCGATCGCTTTGCCTATATTATTCATCTACTGCAACGGTTTGCTCCCTGGCTTTTAGACTGGATATAGCACAGGTTGAAGCGGAGAAGACATTTTGATACAGATCGATCGTCCCAGGGTGGCAACCTCTCTTGTTGATCGCCGCGATCGCCACTTAATTCTGGGAGCCGGATTTATTGGACTAGGCATGGCTCAGGCGCTTCAGGTGGCTGGAATTGCCTATGACCAGGTGGATGCCAGTGATCAAATTGGGGGCAATTGGTACCACGGGGTTTATCAAACCGCACATATTATTTCATCACGGAAGGTAACTGAGTTTACCCATTTTCCGATGCCCGCCAATTATCCCGATTTCCCCAGTGCGGTACAAATGCGGGAGTATCTGAATGCCTTTGCAGATCACTTTAATTTACGTCCCGCCATTGAATTGAACTGTGCGGTGCTAGCCATTCGACCGATCGAAAATAATTATTGGCACGTTACGTTATCGAATGGAGAACAGCGAATTTACAAAGGGATACTGCTGTGTAATGGGCATCACTGGGATAAACGCTTTCCCCAATTCTCTGGCGAATTTACCGGTGAAATGATTCATTCCAAAGACTATAAACACCCCGATCAACTGCGTGGCAAACGGGTGTTGGTGATTGGGGGGGGGAACTCCGCCTGTGATATTGCCGCCGAAGCGGCTCGGGTGGGGGCAAAGTCGGTCTTGAGCCTGCGGGAATCGGTCTGGTTTTTGCCCAAAACCTTTGCCGGAGTACCGATCACCGATTTGATTCATGGCTGGATGCCGGAATCGCTGCAACGGCTGATTGCCTATAGCATGATTCGTTTAACCTTTGGCAAGCATGAGCACTATGGTTTATCTACACCAACCTACCGCATTTTTGCCAAACATCCCACTATTAACAATGAAGTGCCCTACTACATTCAACATGGGCGGATTCATCCTAAACCCGCTGTCCAATCCCTGCAAGGGGATACGGTCGAGTTTAGGGATGGTAGTCGGGAAATTTTTGATTTAATCGTTTGTGCGACGGGATTTCATCTGTCCTACCCCTTTCTACCGCCTGCCCTGCAACGGGTTGAAGGCGCGATCGTCAAGTGTTATGGTGGTAGCTTTTTAGATGACTACAAGGGTATCTATTACATTGGTTGGGGACAGGCTCGGGGGGGAGTGGGTTCTTTGATTGCCGCGTTTGGGCCCTTTTTTGCTCGCTGTCTGCAACTTCAGGATCAGATCAAGATTCCGTTAGGTCTGGTGTTCAAAGAGATCGGTCAGCCACTCCCCCAAACTCACCTGTCTGATCCCCATGCGGCATTTCGACAATTGAAGTTGGCTAACCTGGGGTTCCGCTGGCTGACCTACAAAGCCCATCACATCGATCGACGCTATCCCACCTTTCAGAACCTGCCGATTGAGTAACCGGGGATGGCTAGTCAAGGTTAGCATCCGTAAGTGCTAGCGCAAATTAGCCGGGGGATTCTCAGGCACGACCCAGTAGTACACCGTTCTGCCATCCACTTCAACCACTTGCTCGGGCTTCCAGTCCCCCATATCAAAGGCATGGGAGACAATGCGAGTCCCTGGTTTTAATTCATTTAGTAACTTGGGACGCAGTTTGACGTTGAGGTCGGGTAACAAGTACAGTGTCACCACGGTAGCCTCGCTAAAGTCTGTTTCAAACAAGTCTGCCTGACGGAATTCCACCCGATCGGTGACTCCGGCTTGTTGAGCATTTTCATTGGCTTCTCGAACCCGTTGCGGGTTGATATCAATCCCAACCCCACGGGCACCATACTCTTGAGCGGCGGCAATCACAATGCGACCATCGCCACTGCCCAAGTCATAGACCACATCATTGGACTGTACATTCGCCAGTCGTAGCATTTCCTGCACAACTGCCGTTGGTGTGGGCACGTAAACCACATCAGGACTGCGAGTGGGGGCTTCGGTCGCTGGATTGGCTTGGGCTTGTTCAGATACCGAATTTGTTTGGGCAGCCGCCGTTGGACTTTCTACCTCTGGTTCAAAATTCCGCAGTTGCGTACAGCCAATGCCAGTCAGACTAAGAACGCTAATACCTATGACGAACGATCGCCGAATCAAGTTAGGTTGCATGTAATTATCTCCTGTAAAAAGGGTTGGGTGAGTTTGGGTTAATGACTAGTGCGACGAACAAATGGTAGACCGAGTAAAACCACAATGACTCCAACAGTGGCTCCGATGCCTGTGTACACTAAGCTGGAGTAGAGTAAGTAGCCGCAAGTTGCACAAAACAGGATGGGTACGATCGGGTAAAGAGGAACTCGAAAGGGGCGCAGTCGAAAGGGTTCCCGCCACCGCAAGATGATCAGTGACAGCGTACTGAGCAGAAAAAAGAACCAGAAAGTGGGTGCAGTATAGTCCACCATGGTTTCAAATCCCTTACGGGTGAATGTGCCTAACCCAATCAGAATCAGGGCGATCGCCCCTTGTACTAAATAAGCGGTGGTCGGTGAGCTGGGATGGGGTTGCCAGCGTCCCAACCAGCGAAATGGCGAGATATCTTGCCCTAAGGCAAAGTTAGTGCGGGCTCCGGTTAGAATCGTGGCATTGATCGAGCCTAAGGTGGCAACTACCACAAGTAAGCTGACTAAACCAGCGCCCAGTTCTCCCAAAGAGCGGCGTAGTAAATCGGCTGCCACTGCTTGGGAACCTGCCATGTCGGCTATGCCTAAGCCTCGCAGATATGCCAGGTTAATCAATAAATACAGTCCGGTAATAATGCCAATGCTCCACAGCAGCGATCGCACAATATTTCGGCGTGGATGATGGATTTCTGCCGAGATGTAAGCCGCTTCATTCCAACCTCCATACGATAACAGCACGAAGACCAGTGCCATGCCCCAGGCAGGCGTAGTCGTGGATGGTGTTACCGGAGTGGTTGTCGCTGGTGGCGCAAAGATCAGTCCAATGCAAATCACCAGTCCTAAGCCCAGGATTAACGCTACAGCTAGCCAGTTTTGCAGTCGCTTGCTCTGGTGTAATCCAATGATATTCAAGGCGGTCAATAGCACGATCGCCCCGACGGCATAGATAGAGGTTGAGTAACTGCCCAACGAAACCAGTTGGGAGGCATAGTCACCCAACACAAAGGCTAGTAGGGCGATCGAGCCAGTTTGAATCACGGTCATGCGGGCCCAGGCAAATAGGACAGCGATCGGTTGTCCAAATGCCCGTTTGAGGTAATAGTAGTTACCACCCACATGGGGGTAGGTGGTTGCCAGTTCGGCATAGCAGAGTGCCCCCAGTAATGACACGACACCACCGATTAGCCAAACTAGAAGCACCCCATTCACTGTGCCTGTATTCCCGGCGACCAGAGCAGGTGTCTCAAAGATCCCAGCCCCGATGACGAGTCCCACAATTAACGCGATCGCATCGACTAACGCTAGAGACGGTTTTGGAGCCGCCGTTAGAGGAGAGTGACGTTCCAGTAATGCAGCGTTTTCTAATTTGTTCACAGCCATACCTGATTAACGACTAGAAGTTGTAGCCGACACCTAGTCGTAAACCCACTTCCGTTTTGCCAAAGAAGCCAACGTTGACCCCGGCATTGGCAGTGAACTGTTCATTTAACGGGACATCCACTCCACCAGTGAGCAACGCTCGCACCACACTATCTCTACCCGTAGAGATGACAATGCCACCCCCAATGTAAGGTGCAGCACTAAGCCGTCCATCCACTACAGAACCCAGGGGAAAATCCACGGTGACAGGGAGAAGAACAGCGGGTCGTCGCCAAGCCATAACGGCTGGACGGGCCGATAAGTTATTTGTTAGGCCAATTTTACTAAAGGCTGTAAAGCTGCCTCTGCCCAGGTCGGTACGGCCACCGAAGCCAATATTGCCACCGACACCAACGTAACTGGGCCCAGATTGGGTTGCCCGACCGGGGGAGATAACCGGCGAAGTTGTTTCTGGTGGGACTGGGGTTGTTCCAGGCGTAGTCTCGATCGGATCCGGAGTGGTTGCCGGAGCGGGAATCTCGGTTTGAGCCGTTAACATCTCTGGCTGTAAACTAGCCGCCGAAGTTTCAACTGTTCCAGGAGCCGGAACGACCTCAATTGGTGGCGTGATCTCCTGATCAAATGCCTGTTCGGGGGCAACCAGCGGTTGAGTCTCCAAAATAACGTCTGGGGAAGTGGCGTATTCGTCTGGGATTGGCGATGATTCGGCCTGTGCCGATCGCCCACCTAAAAGGAATACACTAACAAGACCAGAAACGAAAACAAGCTGCTTAATGCGTGCAGTATTCATTGCCAAGAACCTATTAGAAATAGTGCAATAACTAGAATCTATTCTTAGAGTCCCTGGCAAATGTGACGGGAAAGTGACAGTCGGGATGAACTCCTACAACTGCAAAATGTTTCTGGCAACATTGAGGTAAATCAAGACCCCTAAAACATCCACAGCAGTGGTGATAAAGGGGGCTGACATTAATGCCGGATCTAATCCCCAACTCCGAAATAGAAAGGGTAGAGAGGCTCCCGCGATCGATGCCAGAATAGAGATGGCAAACAGACTGATCCCAACCGAACTGGCGACTAAGGGATCTCCTTGCAGCACCGTTGCCCAGACAAACACGACCACGCCTAACATGCCGCCCAACAGCAGACCCGCGATCGCCTCCCGCCGTACTACCCACAGGGCTTGTTTCATCCGAGGTTCTTCAACATTCAGCCCCCGAATCACAACCGTTGACGACTGTGCCCCCACATTGCCCCCCGCGTCAATCAGGAGGGGAATGAAGGCGGCTAAAGTCACCACTTCTTCTAACACATCTTCCTGACTCCGAATGACCGCGCTGGTTAATGTGTTGGTTATCAGTAAAACCAATAGCCATGTCACCCGCTTGCGAGCCACTGTAAACAGATTGGACTGAAAATAGTCATCTTTACCGGCCTGTAAGCCTCCCATGGCATAGATATCTTCTGTGGTTTCCTGTTCTAAAATATCCAGGACATCATCCACCGTGATAATGCCGACCAATCGTTGCTCTCGATCTACGACAGGTAATGCCACAAAATCGTATTGCTGAATCAATCGGGCAGCTTCCTCCTGATCGGTGTCTGTATTCACGAACAGCACCTCTCGCTGCATAATACTGCTGATCGTTTGCTCAGGTGGTGCCACGACTAATTCCCGTAGCGATAGGGTTCCGGTCAGATGACGATCGCGATCCGTGACATATAAATAGGAAATTGTTTCTACCTGATGGGCTAACCGCCGAATTTTTTCTAATGATTGCTGCACTGTCTGCTCTTCCTTGAGAGATAGATATTCGGGAGTCATTAATCGTCCAGCCGTGTTGGGCTGAAACCCCAGCAGCAGGGCAGTTGCATCCCGTTCCTCTGGAGTCAGTTGTTGAAATAACCGCCGCACCACTTTAGCCGGGAGTTCATCAAACAATCGCACCCGATCGTCCGGTGACATGCGATCGACGATTTCTAAGAATTCTGGTTGTTTAAAGTCTTCCAGTAATGCCTGTTGTACTGAGCGATCGAGATATTCATAAACTTCGATCGCCTCATCTTTTGACAATAACCGAAAGGCGATCGCCTGCATGGTATTCGGTAGAGTTTCGATCGCATCCGCAATATCCGCCGGATGGGCTGGAATTAACAAAGCCTTTGCCGCATCTAAATCTTCGTGTTCTAACAGGGTTTGCAATTGCTCTTGGAGCCATAGTACATACTCCTGCTGCGAACCGGCTTGACCTCTAGTAAACGCTGAAGACTGTTCAGGTGGATTCATGGTGGGTCACCTCTATACGCCAATTTTTAGCGTTAGTGGACAATGTGACGTGAAAATGACAAACAGGTGACATCCCGATGACAAATTCTTTGTCAAGAACGAAAACTCATTGAGTATTTTTATAAGTAATTTTTACAGTAGCGGTAGCTCAATTTGAAACAACGAGCCTTTGCCCACCTGGCTACTGACGGTTAATCGACCACTCTGCGCTTCTACGATTTGCTGCGCGATCGCTAGCCCTAAACCTGCCCCCCCGGTTTCGCGGGTTCGTTCCTGATTCACCCGATAAAATCGATCAAAAATATAGGGTAAATCGGACTCGGGAATGCCAATCCCCGTATCTTCGACCTGAATTAAACAATGGTGATACTGATGAATTAACCGCACCCAAACCGTTCCCTCGTTCAAGGTATATTTACCCGCATTGGTGAGTAGATTGGTGATAGCTTGCCGCAATAAATCGGGATTTGCCTGAATGACAAGGGGTGCGTCAGGTATTTCTACATGCAACGTCACATGCTGGATAAAGGCTTGGATGGATGGAGTGGCGATCGCATCTTTCAACAAATCATTCACATTCACGGATGGCATCGAGTGAGGACTGAGTCGTCCTGATTGCCTTGCCAAAAACAACAGATCCGTCACAATCTGATTCATCGATTTGGCAGTTGCCACAATTTTCTCTAATCGGGCATGTTTGGGTTGACCCTCGTTAACGGGACTTAGTAAACCGACCTGAGCATTACTGAGAATTGCCGCTAACGGTGCCCGTAATTCATGGGAGGCATCGGACGTAAACCGTTGTAATTGCAAGTAGGCACTCCGAATCGGTCGCATTGCCAGTTCACTGAGAAACCAACCCGCCAGACTAATCACCCCTAACGTCAGGGGCACCGCGATTACCATGACTGTCAGCAGATCTCGGATGGTTTCCTGAGCTTCGGTTAACGGAATGGCAATTTGCAGGTAGCCGATCGTGTGTCCGTTTTGCTCAACGGGCAGGGTCAATTGCCGTTGCCACAGATTATCCACTTGCAGCGTTTCAAAGGCAGCCGTCGCTTGGATTTGGTCAGATGGCTGCGCTCCATAGAATTGCTGCAATTCCCCTTGGTTGGAATACCAGCGAGCATAGATGATATTGCTATCCGTCGGCGGAGAATAATTGCCCAATACGGGCACATAGCTCAGGTCAATTTCATCCTGACCTTGCCGATTGCGATAGTCAATATTGGCAACCATAACTCGGGCTTTTCGGTAGAGCAGGCGATCGCTTTCTTCCAACCGATCCACCACCCGTTGATAATAAATCACCCCAGCAAACAGCACCAAAATACTGCCCATAGACAGCATGAACCAGCGAGCCAGAGTGCGACGGCTACGATTGAACATCTGGATTCAAGCGATATCCCATGCCATAAACCGTTTCTAACCAATTAAATACACCCACCGCCTGTAACCGTTGGCGCAACCGTCGAACTAAAGCCGTAATCGCATTACTTTCTGGTTCACTACCCCATTCCCATAACGCTTGTTCAATCTGGTTGCGAGACAGCACCTGCCGGGGGTGACGCATTAAATATTCTAACAATTGAAATTCTCGGGTGGATAATTGTAGGTTTTGTCCCTCCCGCTCTAAGGTAAGTGTGGGTAAATGCAGGATCAGATCCTCAACCTGGAGGGTATCCCCCTGCCAGAGCGGCGATCGTCGTCCTAAAGCCCGCACGCGTGCCAGCAGTTCAAACACATCCGCTGGCTTGACCAGATAATCATCGGCTCCCGCATCTAAGCCATTAATCTTATCCGCCGTGGAATCTTTAGCGGTCAACATTAAGACTGGGGCTGTTTTGCCCAAACGACGATATTGTTGACACAAATTCAGTCCACTAATTTGGGGTAGCAGCCAATCGAGAATCAGTAAATCATATTCTCGTTGCGATAAAATCCACTGAGCGATCGCACCATCTTTCACCCCATCTACAATATGCCCGGCTTGGGAAAGCGCTACCTGTAAAGGTTCTAGTTGGTTAACATCGTCTTCTACCAGCAGAATCCGCATAGCTATCATCATCCATCCTGCACACATGGATATTAAAGAGATAACTTGATCCCAGCATCCATCATAGGTCGGATTTGAACATGGCTGTTGCCAACTAAGATGACTGGTATCCCGTTATCCTAACCTGATCCTGACCTATGACCTCTTTACGTGTGCTCAAACTGCTCCACCGCACTGGGTGGGAATTCTGGTTACCGCTCCCCTTCATTGCCATGATATTTTGGGTGGTTGGCAACGCGATGGCAGTGCAGGTCTTGAGCCGTCCCTATGACTCGATTCATACGCTGCAAACCGAAACTCAGTTGGATGTTAAGCTATCAGTGACAATCCTGGCGATTAATGCAAAGATCGATCGTAAACGAGATGTCACTACGATCTTAATCAAAACGGCGGACTCAACCTTGAAAAAGTTGGAGTACGAGTTTCCCACCACTCAAACCAGTCAGGTAGAAGCTGCCCTCGCCCAGGAACTTAGAATGTCTCCTGATACCGTGAGGAAAATTGTCAGCTATCGGATTAAAGACTGACCAGCAGCAGCCGTCGATCGGAGATAGTCTCGCGACGTACCTCGATCGGTTCCGAACGATTTTGAATCCAGGCAAACAGAGCGGCGGCGGCAAGCAGAATCAGCGTTGTCCCGGTCACTAATTGCAGCATGATACTGTAGCGCATACATTTCCCCTATGCCAAATTAAAGTGTTCCATGTGGACATTGGTCACTGGCACCTCCAGTTCAAATAATGCCCGTTCCACGGCATCCATCATTACGGGGGCAGCACAGATGAAATACTGGCGGCTCCCCCGATGTAAAGGAATATATTTCTCCAGGAGGGCTTGATCAACATAGCCCGTTTCCCCTGTCCAGTCGTCATGACCTTTGCGTAACACATAGACGATCGTCAAATCCAGGTTTTCCTTTAAGGATTCTAATCGCTCCCGGTAGGTGATATCGTCCCAGGATGCCGCCGAGTAAATTAATAGAAATGGTCGATCGTCGTGCCGCTCTGCCGCCGTGAGTAAAATGCTGAAGATGGGAGTAATGCCAACGCCCCCAGCAATTAGCACAAATCCCGCACTATCCCAATAGCGATCGATGGTAAACACGCCATAAGGACCGTCTAAATAGGCTTTAGTTCCAGGTTGATAATCCTTAATCCGTTTGGTAAAGTCGCCGATCGCTTTAATGCCAAACTCAATGCGATCGGCGCGATCGCCACTGGAAGACATGGAAAATGGATGTTCTCGCATACTCAGTGGAGTAATGTTCAGCGTCAACCAGGCAAACTGACCGGGTTGGAACGTAAAGCCATCATGCCCCAGAGGACGCAGTGCCAATGTCCAGACATCTCCCCGCTGGGCAATCACTTCTTCCACCACATAGGGCTTCTTGGTCATTAACCAGGGTTTGACTAACCGGACGTAAATGATTAACCACAGCGAGATCAGCATGATACCTGACCAGAGGATGGTTTTCCAGAAGAGTCCTAGATAGTTGCCAACGCCGATCGCATGACCAAACCCCAACCCCACCGCTAACACCGCCAGGATGGTATGCGAAGCCCGCCAGGGTTCGTAGGGAATCTTCAGTTGCTTCCGCCAGATGGTTGTAATCACCATTGCTAGAAATGCTAATGTCCCTAACACTGCCATTTGTGCCCGGAGCGGAGCCTGGGGAAAGTTGAGCAATTGGCGAGTTTCTGGCTGAACGATAAACAAAATAATTGGATGACCTAACACCATCGCAAAGGCGGCCAGGGAGGTGTAGCGATGGAATTGCAGCAGAATATCAATTCCATAGGATGCTTCAATGCGATTCACCCGCGCCGTCAAAATAAATTGCAACGCCATCATTGCCAGCCCAATAAAGCCCAGGGCGACGGAGAACTCAGTCCAGAAATCCCGACCAGAGGGGGCAGGATGCAGAAGCAGGACGAGTAGGGGAAATAAGGTGAGCAATAAATAGGCGATAATCCACAGTGCTGCAACCGCGATCGGGCTATGCATTAACAACCGTCTCATGATCAGACTCCTGCACGATTATTGTTGAGAGGCTAGTTGCCAACGACGATTGACCTCTTGCCAATTCACGACATTCCACCAGTTGTTCAGGTACTCTGCCCGTCGATTCTGATAGCGCAGGTAGTAGGCATGTTCCCAGACATCATTCCCCATAATCGGGAAGTTGCCCTCCATGATCGGGCTGTCCTGATTGGCGGTTGTGGTAATTTGCAGTTGTCCCTGGGCATTCCGCACTAACCAGACCCAACCACTACCAAAGCGATCGCCCCCCGCTTCGTTAAATTGCTTTCTAAAGTTGTCGAAACTACCAAAGTTCTGATTGATTGCCTGAGCAATTTCGCCTGTAGGTTGTCCACCGCCATTGGGACTCATAATTTGCCAGAAGATCGTGTGGTTGAGATGTCCACCAGCATTGTTCTGTACCGTTGTCCGAATGCCTTCGGGCACACTATTCAGGTCACGCAGCAACGCCTCTACACTGCGATTGCGTAAGTCGGACTGTTCCTTCAGGGCTTCATTCAAATTTTCGACATAGGTAGCATGATGGCGATCGTGGTGCAGTTTCATCGTTTCCGCATCGATCGCCTGTGCCAATGCCCCATATTCGTAGGGTAGGGGTGGCAGTTGTGCCGGATTTGCACTCAGTTCGCCCTCTGGCGAGGCAACCGCCGCTGGTTGAGCCGTGGTGGGTGCCGGAGACTGCGCTTGGGGACTGGTTTGGCAGGCAATTAGCAAGACTACCAGTGCCATCCCAGTGACTAAAAAGCGAATAGGGCGTTGTAAAAACTTTTTCATTACCATCCTTGCCTTCATAGTGGTAAATACAGCCGATATAGATCCACTATTGACAACAAATATGATTCAAAAGTGACACTTAGGATTGTAGATTCAATAAATCCGCACCCTATACGGGTGGGTTTAGCAGACCAAGCTGGACGTTGCAATGAATTTAACCGCAAAACCCGCCTCTACCCAATCTCGATTCCCATTGCTTAGAATCTGGAGGGTCGGGGGTCTTCCGATGAAAATAAACCAAACATCGGTGCGAGCAGTGCCCCAAACACAAACCCCCCCGCATGTGCCCAGTAGGCAACACCGCCTCCTTCCATCCCCACGTTGCTGCGGACTTGCAGACTAGCCACACTATAGAGGGCTTGTTGAACAAACCAAAAGCCTAAAAAGAAAATGGCAGGAATTCTGAAGGTGGTGATAAAAAAGCCGATCGGAACCAACGTTAAGATTCTAGCTTTCGGAAAGCGCAGAATGTAAGCTCCAAGGACTCCCGCGATCGCGCCACTGGCTCCCAGCATGGGTACGGTGGAGTCCATCGAGAAAAACCACTGAGCTAAGGCGGCTAATATCCCACACAGCAGATAGAAAATGAGAAATTTGACATGCCCTAATTTATCTTCAATATTGTTGCCAAACACCCACAGAAACAACATGTTGCCGATCAGATGCAAAAAACCGCCATGCAGAAACTGGGAGGTAATCAGCGTCAAGGCTTGCGGCAGAATTTGCCCCAGATCTCCACTCTGGAAACTGGTAGTGAGCTGATTGGGCACAATGGCATAGGCTTCCACAAACTGCTGTAGCTGCGGAGCCGAGAGGCTAATCTCATACAGAAAAATAAAAATATTGATGCCAATTAATACATAATTGACATAGGGAGTGATACGAGTAGGGTTATTATCATGCAGAGGAACCACAGTATTTTTTCCTTACGTAAAACTGGTTAACCGGGTACATCACCCATACGAAACCAACGATAGCCGTAGCCGCCTAGCTCCAGTTTATGCTCTGCCCCCGCGATCGTCTGATCAGGTTGATCTGCAAACAAATCTATCAAACATTTGCCAACATCATCTGGCAATGCCAACGTTACCCTACAGGCTGTCTTAGCCAGGTTATGGACTGCCATGACTACTTCACCTTGCCACTCACAGCGATGGGCAATCACACTGGGATGATTTAGTTCTAGAATCTGCCAATTGCCCCAACCAAATTCTGGACATTCTTTTCGTAACCGAATGGCTTGCTTCATCCAATTCAATAGTGATTCTGGGTTGCGGCGTTGAATATTTACATTTAGATGATGATAACCATATTCACCGTCTGAGATCACAGGTAAGATCACGCGATCGGGATCTGCTGAAGAAAACCCGCCATTCACGGCATTTGACCATTGCATTGGGGTACGGGCAGGGCTGCGCTCTTCCAGCGATAAATCATCGCCCATCCCCAACTCCTCCCCATAGTTAATCACGGGGGTACCGGGTAGGGTCAGCAGCAAGCTATAGACCAGTCGCAGGCGTTCAGCTTCCCCATTCACCATCGGAGCAAAGCGGCGGCGAATCCCCCGATCGAAAATCCACATCTGTTCTTGATCGGGGGCAAAGGCAGTGGCAATTTCGTCTCGCTGCGTGGCAGAAAGGCGATCTAAGGTAAGTTCGTCATGGTTCCGAATAAAATTCGCCCATTGTCCGGTTATGGATACAGGTGGTAATTGGTGGAATGCCTGGATCAATGGCATGGCTTGCTCCTGAGCGAGTGCCAGAAACAGATGTTGATTGCCCCAGAAGTTAAACAACATTTGCATACGATCGCCCCCACCAAAGTATTTGGATAACTCCGCCGGAGCTTCATTGGCTTCTGCTAGCAAGATGGCATCACCCCGCCGCCAGGAGAGGAAATTTCGTAGTTCATCGATGTAGATGTAAGGATCCTCTACAGTTTCTAAGAGATTGTCTGCTTGCCGCAATTCAATCAAATAAGGGGCGGCATCAATCCGGAAGCCAGATACACCTAATGCCAACCAGAAGCCCATAATCTTCTGAATTTCGGCTCTCACCTCAGGATTGGTAATATTTAAATCTGCCTGATGGTCATAGAAGCGATGGGCATAATAGGCTTCTGCCTCTGGATGATAGGTCCAGGTTGTTTCCTGAATTCCGGGAAACATCATCCCTTCGGTCAAATCTGGTGGTTGTTCCTTTGACCAGAGATAATAGTTCCAGTATTTAGAGTGCTGATCCTGGCAAGCCGCTTGAAACCAGGGATGTTGATCTGACGTATGGTTTACGACTAGATCAATAATGATGCGAATTCCGCGTTCCTCGGCTCGACGGGTAAATTCAACAAAATCGCCCAGTGTGCCTAACGGGGGATGGATGTTGTAGTAGTCCATCACATCATAGCCGTTGTCTTTGTGAGGAGATGGATAAAACGGCATCAGCCAGATACAGGTGATGCCTAAACTCGCCAGATAATCAATGCGCTGCGCTAGCCCAACAAAATCACCAATTCCATCTCTATCTCCATCCATGAAGGTTTTGACATCAATGCAGTAAATAATGGCGTTTTTGTACCAGAGATCTAACATTAGGATTAAAGTTTAGAGGTTTCCAGGGATGCGTTTCTGACCTGTTTTTAGTTTGCGAATGAAATGTGACTGGAAAGTGACAGATTTATCCCTGAAAATGACTCATAAATCGTTAAGTTCTCTATCGCAACCTAATAAGAATCCCAAAATCCATTTTGGCATCTGTCTAAAGTCGTAATTTTGTCAATAGTGCTTTCAGATGGAGGATTTAAACAGATTGCCTGCTAAATTTTCTCAATCCCACCCGATCGCGAACAGGATTGACACTAAATTTCATGCCTTTACGGCAACGGCAAGCAACTGGACGATCGCAAATTTTGACGCAGTTACCAAGTGACTATCTGCGATCGCCAGCTATTGATGCCGACTCTTTATAATCTATTGGGAGTCGCGATCGTAAATGCAGCTTCAACAAGCTGGAATTAACCTGATGGAGCCGTTTTCAATCTTTAACTGCTCCGCTCTGATGCCAACAAAAGTTAAGGTATCACCTCCACCGAAATCTAATTTTGCACCTGACTGCTGATTCGATAATTCCACATCTACAGGGGTAATGCTGTAGCCTCTTCGCATATCCAGTTGAACGTTGTCCCCCACTTCAAAGTCATAAATCATATCCTGCCCATACCCTTGCTTAAACACAAAGGTATCTGCTCCCTGATCGCCCCACAGTTCATCATTTCCAATTCCACCATCCAAATAGTCTGCACCGTTTCCGCCAACCACTAGATCATCTCCTGCCATACCAAATAAGCGATCGTGACCACCCTTGCCATTCAGGTAGTCATTTTGAGTTGTCCCGTACAGGTTGTTATCACACCGATTTCCCTCAATAGGATTGAGAATGTTATAGGTAATATTCAGGTCAAAGGCAGGGGTCAGTGCTCCTTCTGCATCTTTCAGGCTAAAAGTTCCACCAAAGTTGAGCGTGTGTTCCCCTGGACGCAACTCGACCCCTAACCAGTAGCCATCAGCAAACAAGGGCCCGAATTCAAACTGCCCATATCCACCAAGTTCGGTCACTGACTTATAGCGATGGGAATTCTGTGTAGCCACTTTTCCCTGACCCTGGGGATTTGCCAGGTAACTGGTATCAGGTGGATAGAGGAGAATCATTTCAGTGATGCCACCGGCAACTGGATAAGAAATATATCCATTCGGATTCTGGGTGCGTTGCCGATAGTTGTAAGGATCTTGAACGGTTTTGCCGTCAATGCTGGCAAATAGAGCAGAGGTTCCAGTCCCCCGATATGGCTCATAGGGCTGATTCATATTTTCGGAGGGTCGGTTGCTCCAGTAGGCGGCGGCGGCTCGCAATTGGGCATAATTCCGACCGCCATTGACAAACGGATCGTTGACATCAATATCATCAGGCGTTGTCGTCAGATTGCTAGCATTGGCATTCAAAATTGGGAAGAAAAGGGTGGTTGTGCCTGGAGGCAGTACGATCGTGCGATGGATGGTATAGGTTCCGTCAACGCCTTGAGGCAAATCTCCAAATGCTCCACCAATTAACAGCACAGAATCGAGGGGTTGATTGATCAACGCTTTCTCAATGGAGCCACGCCGACCCCGGAGATCAGTGGTATCGTCAAAGGCAGCAAAATGTTGATTAACAGGAATTGTCTCAATATACTGCCACCATAAATCACCTAAATCGGCTTGGGAGTACCCTGCGATCGGGCGGTTATTTGGAATGACTCTATGCGAACTCGATCGCCCCAGGTTATGGCAATGATCATCAAACAAATTAGCATGTCGAAAATGGTTAGTTTCAGTGGTTAGTTCAGGAGCAAAACCATACGGATGGATTGATACTTGGGATTTAAAGTACATAAACTTTCTCCTGCTTAAATACACACAATTTCGCTCATCTAAAACTCATGACAGATGAGTATCGACACTGGTGATTACTTGCTGTTCAAGGGAGCAAAACAGAAATTTAATGTAGTAGGATGACATTAAATTGCCTTGCACATCTCATGATGGGTAAAAGATATGCAGGGAGAACCCAGGTGGAAAGGATATAGGAAATCCCCAGGCAAGGAAGCCCCCTAATTTTTCAGCATGAATCGGGCAAGTAGCGTCACCCACAGCCAATTAGAGACATTTCCTTCAGAGGACGTTTTAAAAGTATCAAAGTGATTACACCAGCCCCTTTTCTGGTATGCCCGTAGGGCTTTAAGCCCCCTTTCTACGATGCCGCAGGCTATATTCTGGGGGACTTTGAATCCGGTTCCCTCCCAGAATTGGGAGGCTAGGGGGGCAGTTCACGTAACAATTTTGACTTTTAAAATACCCTCTCAGTAGAAAGTGCCTAATGTCAAAACAAAGCTTCTTTTAATGTTGCGACGATCGGACTCAATCTAGGATCTTAAAAAGAAACCATACTAGTATTCTTGCTTATTTTATTTGAAGAGCGAATAAAATTTTGTAAACACTGGAGTTGCTTATCGCGCCACATCCGACGCTAACACTTTATTCGCAGATTGGTGAATGGGAATCCGAATGATGAATTCTGTGCCACTGCCGGGGGTGGATTCACAGTGTAATTGTCCCCCATGCTTTTCCACCACAATCTGATAGCTGATCGACATGCCTAAGCCTGTCCCCTGTCCCACGGGTTTCGTCGTGAAGAAGGGATCAAAGACCTTCTGCCGAACGGCTTCGGGCATCCCAGAACCATTATCGGCAATCCGGATTTCCACCCAACCATCCTCCTGAGTCATGGTTTTAATCCAAATGGTGGGTGAGAGTTGAGTGGTCAGTAAACGAGACCGTTGCCAAAGGTCTGTTGCCTCAGTCGGCAGATGAACAGCAGAATGGAGTGGTTCAGCTTGTTGGGAATCTGCATTACCGACAACCGCTGCGATCGCAGGTTGTAACGCTCGTTCTGTTGAGGCTGAATCTGCGATCTCATCATGAGAGGATTCGAGCGCATCGATCGCATTCGCCAGAATATTCATGAATACTTGATTCAGTTGTCCGGCGTAACAATTGACCAGATGGGGATTGTGGTATTCCTTGACAATTTGAATACCGCCAGACCCAGATTTAGGTTTTAAGCGATTCTGCAAAATCATTAAGGTGTTATCCAGCCCGTCATGAATATCCACCTGTTTCATGTCGGCTTCATCCAGTCGCGAGAAGTTGCGTAGGGATAGCACCAACTGACGAATGCGCTCGGTGCCAATTTGCATCGAATTAATTAATTTAGCTAAGTCTTCAATCAGGAATTCCACCTCAATTTCTTCAGCCTTTTCCTGTACCACTGCCACCGGATGGGGATAGGCAGCTTGATACACCCGTACCAATTGAATCAGGTCTTGCATGTACTGTTCGGCGTAGGGCAGATTGGCATGAATAAAGTTAACCGGATTGTTAATTTCGTGAGCAATTCCGGCAACTAATTGCCCTAAACTGGACATCTTTTCCGTTTGCACTAATTGGGCTTGGGTCTGCTGCAATTCCTGTAGTGCTTGGGCTAATTGATGCGCCTGATGCTTCAGTTGAGTTTCTGAGGCTTGTAAAACTTGGTTAGCGGTCGCTAATTCGGCGGTGCGTGCTACCACGCGATTCTCCAGGTCTGCCTGCGATTCCCGTAAGGCGGCTTCTGCCCGTTCGCGCTCTGTCACTTCTTGTTGTAATCTGGCATTGGTTGCTGCCAGTTCCGTCGATCGCTCTTCCGACTCTTCCAGCAAGCGGATTTGTTGCAAGCCAATCACTCCGGCAATCACTAATACCCCAGCTACTACGATCGCCAACGTATTCAAGGCATCTAATTGGTTTTCTACCTGATCCTTGGGAATCACCAATGCCAGTGACCAATCGGCTCGTTGTAATGGTACATAGGCAACATACATCCAGTTTTCCCCGACCTTGACCCGTTGTACTCCGCGCTGGGAATGCAGCATGGTTTGGTAGATGTTTTGCCAGATTGGATCGTCTGTGTTCAGCAGGCTGCCCGTTGGCGGTGAGTGATCGGTGTCGGGATGGGCGATCGGCATTCCCTGATTATCCAGAACAAAGGCATAGCTTCCCGGTACTCTTGGGACATTAGCAACCACATCAGCGATATGTTTGATTGGAATTACCCCCACCAGTGCCCCGATCGGTTTCGGCGGCTGATAGGGATCATCGGGTAAGCCAAAGGCATAAAGGTTTTCTGCCCGGATCTCTGCTCGCTGGGGAGAGATGCGACGGCGGAGTGGTGGGGCTGACCAGACGGGGGCGGCGATACTGATCTGTTGCAGTTCATTTTCGGGTGAACGGACTAGCCCCGAAATACTGATGCCTCCAGCGATCGCAGTTTTAAAGTAGGGACTATCGAGAATTTTTTGATCCCGGACGAACCCCCGATCGGTGCGGTAATGGGAGCCATCGGGATAGGCATACATTAAAAAGTGATAGTCCGGTAAGCGATCGGCTTCCAGGGACAAAAACGGAATCACCGCTTCCAGATGCATCGACCGGATCGCGACCTGATTCGCCAGGGTTTCTACCTCTGCCACCCGCGTCGCTAACCATTGATCAATGTCGTCTCCCGCCTTTTCGACCGTGAGTAACGCATTTGCCTTGACACTATCCAGAATGATTTGCCGAACTAACCAATAACTGGTGACGGCGGTTGCCCCCACGATCATCAGACTACTGGCTAACAATGCTACGGATGCCCATCGACGAGAGCGACGCTGAAGCAACGGCTTCCCCCGTAATACGCGGAGCAAGGTTTGGACAGGAGAGACAGAGAACATAATCTTTTTTTAATAACCTGGATCTAGGTAAGTGAAAGCGCAAACACTGACCGTACAACGCTCTGATTAGATAGGCACCCTGGCTATCGGTTCGCCAACACTCCTTCTGTATTCACACCGTAAATTGAAGATTCCGTAAGGTGATGAATCGCCAAATGGTGGTTGTCTACAAATGAATCTGAATTTTCCAACAATAGGGGTTTCACCAGTTTAAAACCTGCTAGCCCGAATGATCTCAGTCTTGCGAATTACAAATTGCGAATTACGAATTATAAAATTTTTCCTCCGGAGGGAGGGTGGCAAACCAACCCCCGATCGTGTGCCTTATGCAACTACTGAATTACCCTGATGCTGAGGGTAAATACCCGTAACGTAAGTTACTGAGGGCTTTCTCAAACTCATACCGAGTTTTTACAGTAGTCTTTCTCTGTTGGGAAGATATACCTTAGATCTAGCGATGCTATTGAGCGATAAATGTCTCGCCTGCTAGAAAGTTATTTCCTCAAAGGTGCTTAAATCCACAACAGGCTACTGTTCCAACTATCTCTTAAACAAGTGGCACTGAGGTACTAACCGGTCTAAAGGTAGCCGCGCATCCGTCTTAAGTCGTTATTTTGATCGAGTTGAGTAGGAAGCTACATGCTATCCCAGTTAGATATGTTTACGATTTTAGTGATTGATCGTCAGCCTCAGCATCGGCAATCACTACAGGACAGTTTAAGTCGAGCCGGTTACACCGTGTTAGCCGCCTCTGACTTGGATGGTGCGATCGCGCTAATTCACCCATCACTGCCTGATTTAATTCTCCTAGATGAGCGAACAATCCCGCAGAACAGGGATTTATCTCCATTCCTTCAGGACTGCCAAACCCCAGCAATCCCTATCCTCTTAATGGTGGAATCTGAGGCTGGGCAACCCCAATCCGATGTTGACTATGCCATTGCTGACTGGATTACCAAACCCTGCTGCCAGACTAAGGTGCTGCATCGAGTTCACCTCCAGCTTCAGTTGCGTCAACTTCAGGCAACTAACCTGAGGTTAACAAACCAGATTAGCCAGTTAGAGCAGGAGGTCAAACAGCAAACTCAAGCGTTGCAGCAGGCGCAATATGCTCACCAACGAACCACATCGGCATGGCAAAACTGTCGAGCCAACCTGATCGACCTCTGCCAGCATCAGGAATACTTTCAGCAACTGACCGAAAACATCGAAAGTGTGTTTTGGATGACGGATCCGGAAAAACAGCAGATGCTGTATGTCTCTCCAGCCTATGAGCGGATCTGGGGCTTGTCCTTAGCCGAGGTCTATCGTTCCCCCCGCAGTTGGTTAAATGCCATCTATCCGGAGGATCGCGATCGCATCTTGCAAGCGTTTCCTAAACAGAGTTGTGGTGAGTATGACGAGGAATATCGGATCATGCATCCGGATGGCTCGATTCGCTGGATTCACGATCGTGCCTTTCCCATTCGTGACTCTGCCGGGAAGATTTACCGCATTGCGGGGATTGCTGAAGATATTACTGACTATAAGCAAATTCAGGAAAAATTAGGATTACAGGAACGGGCGATCGCAGGCAGTCGTAATGGCATTGTGATTGTGGATGCCCGTTTACCCGATAGCCCGACCATTTATGTTAATCCCGCCTTTGAACAGATCACAGGCTATACTGCCACCGAAGTGATTGGGCATAACTGTCGATTTTTACAAGGCCCGGAGACGGAACAGCCAGAACTGCATAAACTCCGGACTGCGTTAAAACACGGATCTGCCGATACGGTGGTTCTACGCAACTACCGAAAAGACGGAACGTTATTCTGGAATGAACTGAGTATCTCTCCGATCTATGACCTGCAAGGAAACCTGACCCATTTTGTCGGAATTCAAAACGATATTACGGAGCGACAGCAGGTAGAACAGTTCCTCAAACAACAATTAGCGGCGATCGAAGCGGCGATCGATGGCATTGCGATTCTCGATGCAGCAGGTCGTTATGTTTACCTGAACTCAGCGCATGTGCAGTTATTTGGCTACGAGCAACCGACTGAGTTGTTAGGTAAAACCTGGCAGCAATTGTACTACCCGGAGGAGATTGTTTACTTTCAACAGAAGGTGTTTCCATCTTTGGGACAGAATAGCCACTGGCAGGGAGAAGCAACCGCCAAACGACAGGATGGCTCAACCTTTGCAGAAGAGGTGTCCCTTACCCTGATTGAAGGAGGAAGAATGGTTTGTGTCTGCCGCGATATCAGCGATCGCAAGCGATCAGAGGCGCAATTGAAAGCCTCATTACAGGAGAAAGAGATTTTACTGAAAGAAATCCACCATCGCGTTAAGAATAATTTGTTAGTTGTCTCCAGCCTACTAGAGTGGCAAACGGATTACGTGGATGATCCAGCCATCTTAAAAATGCTGGGAGAAAGCCAAACTCGGATTCAATCGATGGCACTGATTCATGAAAAACTTTATCGTTCTGAGAATCTTGCCAAAATTGACTTTAGTGAGTATTTGGAAACTCTAGCCAGACAGTTATTCTTTACGTTTGATTTAGATGATGACCAGGTACATCTGCAATTTGAACTGGAACCAATCTTTCTAAATATCGAGACGGCTACCCCCTGTGGGCTAATTGTGAGTGAGTTGATCTCTAATGTATTTGAACATGCTTTTCCCTTAGACAAAACTGGAACGGTTTGCTTAAAAGTTACCCAAAATCAACAGCGCCAGATCACCATCACCATTCAAGATAATGGGGTCGGATTTCCTGCGGAGCTTGATTTCCGTCATACGGAATCGTTAGGGCTACAGTTAGTTTGTTTATTAACTCAGCAGTTAGAAGGCTCAATTCAAATCGATCGCGCTCATGGTACAGCCTTCTGCCTGACATTTACAGAACTGCACTATTGCAATCGAATTTAACGTTTTTGTTGCTAAATTAGCCAACTCTGGTTTGGCGGTAATCTACCTGGAAGAACTTTTTATGTATCCCAACAACCTTTCTCTGCTCTTAATTGGCTATCAAAATGACTATTTTGCTCCAGATGGTATTCTCCATTCGGTAATTGAGGTATCGTCGAAAGTCACGAATATTTTAGCGAATACGATCGCTTTAATCAAACAACTACAATCAACTTCAGTTCCGATCATTTCTATACCTATTTTTTTCACGCCAAGCTATAGTGAATTAATTGAACCGGTGGGCATCTTACAAACGATTAAAGCGGTAGGAGCTTTCCAACGAGGAACCTATGGTTCTGAAACCATTCCAGAGTTGCGGCAATTTGGCGATCGGATTGTGGAAGTTCCAGGCAAACGTGGGTTGAATGCCTTTTCTAATACCGATTTAGATACTATCCTGCGGCAACAAGGGATTACAGAGATAGTGCTGGCAGGAACAGTGACTTCGATCTGTATTGATTCCACCGGGCGATCGGCCTATGAATTGGGCTACAAAGTCACGATACTTTCTGATTGCACTTCAGCTCGCACCGTATTTGAACAGGATTTTTACTGTAATAACATCTTCCCGCTCTATGCTAATGTCATCACTTCTAACCAGCTACTCACATCATTACAGGTAGTAGTATGAGTTTAGACTCAGACCATGAATTGCACACTCAAATTCAATATCGCTTGATTGAACAGCTTTCTGCATCAGAACAACGCTACCGAGAGCTAGTCGAAAATTTATATGAAATTGTGTTTGAAACTAATGCTGCTGGATATTTAACCTTTGTCAACCATGCTTGGGTAGAGCATCTAGGCTATGAAATCACGGAATCTTTAGGTTTAACGATCGACCACTTTTTATATCCTGACGATCGTGCCTTATCGGGTCTAGTTCCACCCTTTGAGCAGTCCCAGCCCATTAAAGGTCAGGAGCTACGGTTCTGTTCTAAAGCCCAGGAAATCGTGTGGTTAGAACTGTCTGCTCGGGTTAGATCGGAGCAGGGGCTCTTGGGATCGTTAGTCAATATTACTGAGCGTAAGCGAGTGGAAACTGCTCTGCGCCAGAGTGAAGAGCAATACCGTTCAGTCGTTGCTAATCTCAAGGAAGTGATTTTCCAAACGGATGCTGCTGGGATTTGGACATTTCTTAATCCAGCCTGGAGCGAAATTACTGGCTTTAGTCTAGAGGAGAGCTTAGGCAGAAGTTTCTTAGACTTTGTGCATCCTGACGATCGTCAACTTAATTTAGACCGATTCCAACCGTTGATTGCCCGACGGAAGGAGTATTGCCGCCACGAAATTCGTTACCTCAAAAAGAGGGGAGGCTTTTGCTGGATTGAGGTGTTTGCCCGTCTACTATTAGATGTGGATGGTAACGTAATTGGCACTTCCGGCACACTGAATGATGTAACTGAACGGCAGCAAGCCCAGGAGGCGGTACAACTACAATTTCAGCAGGCTCAGTTGTTAAGTGCGATCGCCCAACGAATTCGCCAATCGCTGAATCTAAATGAAATTTTGAATACCACCGTAACTGAAATCCGCCAGCTATTCCATACCGATCGAGTATTACTGTATCGATTGGAACCTGATTTGAGTGGTACGGTCATTGTTGAGTCGATCGATAGCCCCTGGACTTCCCTACTAGGTCGCCGCATTATTGATACTTGCTTTATGCAAGAGCGTTGCCTTAATCCCTATCAGCAAGGACGGATTCAAGCCGTTAGTGATATTCATCGGGCTGATTTACCCGAATGTTATATGCGAATGCTGGCACAATTTCAAGTGCGAGCAAATCTGGTTGTCCCGATTCTGCAAGCTCAATACCTCTGGGGGTTGCTAATTGTTCAGCACTGTTCAGCCCCACGAACATGGCAACCCTGGGAAATAGAGCTACTTCAGCAATTAGTTATTCAAGTTGGTTTTGCGATTCAACAATCTCAACTCTATGAACAACTTCAGATTGAACTGAGTCAACGTGAGTTTGCCTTACATGAATTACAACAAGCGCAGGAACAGATTCAGGCTTCATTACATGAAAAAGAAGTGTTATTAAAAGAGATTCATCACAGGGTTAAAAATAATTTGTTAGTTGTGTCTAGTTTGCTGGAATGGCAGACAGACTATATGGACGATCCAGCCCTAATCAGGATGGTTGGAGAAAGCCAGAGTCGGATTCAATCGATGGCACTGATCCATGAAAAGTTGTATCAGTCTCAAAGCTTAGCTCAAATTAATTTAGGTGAATATGTTGAAACGTTAGTCAACCAGTTACAAGCATCATTTAACTTGATCACTGGAACGGTTAATTTACACTTTGATCTAGACTCCATTCTACTAAATATTGAAACTATTACTCCCTGTGGATTAATCATTAGTGAGTTAGTTTCTAATGTGTTTGAACATGCCTTTCCAGACGATCGAGATAAACATCTCTGGCTAAGCGCAAAAAAACTGGATCACTGTTTAAGCATTACTGTTAAAGATAATGGCATTGGATTACCGCAAGACTTCAATATTTGCAATACAGAATCAATGGGATTCCAATTAATTTGTCTGTTAACCCAACAATTAGAAGGAGAGATTCGCGTTACTCAGGATCATGGTGCTGTATTTACTTTAATTTTTTCGGAATTAAATTATTGCAAGAGACTCTAACTATGCCTACCATCAATATTTTGATTGTGGAAGATGAATTGCTGATTGCTAATAACTTATCTAGAGCATTGAAGCGGTTGGGATATAGCGTTATTGACATTGTTTCTTCAGGCGAGGCAGCAATTCAAGTTGCCGCCAAACAACGACCTGATCTAATCCTAATGGACATTGTGATTAAAGGCGAAATCAATGGCATAGAAGCAGCTAAACAGATTCAAAATAACTATCACATTCCCATTGTGTTCTTAACTGCCTATGCTGATCACAATACCGTCAGTCAGGCTAAAGAACATGGTGGCTATGGGTTTATTGTGAAGCCCTATCAAGCAGAACAGTTGAATGCCACGATTCAGATGGCGATCGGTCAGCATCAAACGGCTACAGCAGCCTGGAAACAAGCGACCACAGATGCTTTAACGGGGGTGGGCAATCGTCGATATTTTATGGATCTAGCGACTCAGGAATTCGATCGCGCCCTCCGATACCAAGATAGTTTCTCAGTCCTGATGATTGATATTGACCACTTTAAGCAAATTAATGATCACTATGGGCACGCTTTTGGTGATGAAGTGATTAAAGTGGTGGCTCAAGCAGTGCTGCATGTTCTCAGGAGAACTGATAATTTGGGACGAATTGGCGGGGAGGAATTTGCAGCTTTACTACCTCAAACGAATACTGAAACAGCGTTAATCATTGCTCAGCGCATTATCCATGCAGTTTCCTCAACTCCTGTTCAGATTCGAGCCCAGAATCTCTTGATCAGTGTCAGTATCGGAGTCACCATGCATCAACTCAATGATGATAACTTTGATGCGATTTTAGAGCGGGCAGATCAAGCTCTCTACCAAGCTAAGCATGAAGGGCGGAATCGGGCGATCGCCCATTAACTGATTAAAATGATAGAACCAGTACAGATTTTGATTGTCGAAGATGAACTATTAATCGCACATAACTTAGCTAGAATGCTCAAAAAGCTTGGCTATGTCGTGGTTGATATTGTGTCTTCTGGTGAAAAGGCAATTCAAGTAGCGGCTGAGAAACAGCCTGATTTAATCCTGATGGATATTGTGATTAAAGGTCAGATCAATGGGGTTGAAGCGGCTCAAATCATTCGCAGCCAGTATCAAATTCCGATCGTTTATGTTACGGCTTATACGGATGAGAGGACAGTGCAACGGGCTAAAGAAACAGGAGCCTACGGATTTGTGGTTAAGCCTTTTAAAAAAGAACAGCTACACGGAACCATTCAGGTAGCGATCGGGCATTACCAATGCATCGCTGAACAAGATGGGATAGATTGCCCCATCAATCTGGAATTAGATCACGATTACCAATAAACTTTAGAGCCTTGACGGGCAGGAGTGAGTTATGAGTCCATCACAGGTTTTGATTGTTGAAGATGAACTATTGATTGCCCAGAGCCTAGCGCGTAAGCTGACCAAATTAGGTCATACCGTAGTTGATATTGTTTCTTCGGGGGAAGCGGCTATCCTGGCGGCAATAGAAAAAGTTCCTGATCTAGTGTTAATGGATATTGTCATCAAAGGAGAGATGGATGGCATTGATGCAGCGAATCGAATTTATCAAGATTATGGCATTCCAGTCATTTACTTAACTGCCTATGCCGACGATGAAACCTTACAACGAGCAGAAAAAACGGGCTGCTACGGCTATATCCTCAAACCGTTTAAAGAAAAAGAGTTAAATGCCACAATTCGTATGGCAATCAATAAACATCAGCAAGAAACTCAAGTAATCAAGTCCTTAGAAATTGCCGATAACCTCAGTAAAAAGTTGCAAGCTACGCTGAGACAAACGGTTCAGCGACTCACTTCCCCCGATCAAACTGCCCTACAAACTGATATTTACTTTGCATTAGATAATCGAGAGTTACAAGTTTATTATCAGCCTTTTGTTAATCTAACAACTGGACAAATTGTTGGGGCAGAGGCACTTTTGCGCTGGCATCACCCCCACCAGGGCATGATTTTACCCGCCAACTTTATTCCCTTAGCGGAAGAGACTGGCGTAATTGAATTGATTGGGGAATGGGTGTTACACGTTGCCTGTTCTCAAATTCAAGTTTGGCAACGTCGGTTTTCACTGCCACTCAGTGTTTCAGTGAATTTGTCCACCCGACACTTCAAGCAAAATACAGCCTATAGACAGGTTGCCCAAGCGATCGCGGCGACTCATTTAGATGCCACAAGCTTAAGTTTGGAATTGCCCGAAAGTATGTTTATGCATGATACCGATGGGACGATTCGGATGGCGCATGAACTGAAGGAAATGGGTGTACAGCTTGCGATCGATGACTTTGGTACAGGCTATGCCTCGTTAAGCTATCTCCAGCGCTTTCCGTTTGATACGCTCAAAATCGATCGCTGTTTCATCGGAAATGTCAACCAAAATGCGGATAAAGTAGCAATTACTCAGGCAATTATTCAAATGGCCCATAGTCTTAGTTTAAACATTGTCGCGGAGGGCGTTGAAACAGAAGCAGAGAAGCAGTTTCTTCAGCAGCATCATTGCAACATTGCCCAGGGATACTTTTTCAGTCCTCCTGTACCTTCTACAACGTTTGAGCAATTATTGTTAGCCCAGCATCTGCCTATTAGCTAACGGGTCAATTAGCTTTTGCCAGCCGATGTAACCAAATAAAATTTTCTCCCTCTGGAGAGCATTTTCGTTGAATCAGGGCATTAGAGTAATGTAAATTCTCTCCGGTTAAATCATTGCGATAGCCGGATGAAGTCCATTCACCATAGGGGTCATTTACAAAGAAGCCAAATTGGTCATATCCCCGCACGACTATAATATGTCCGAAGCTAGTGAAGTAGCCATGAATGATACAGGGGCGACCTTCCGCGATCGCCTTACGAATATCTGCCAGGTTAGCTGACATAGTAAAATCATTGACTAATCCGTAGGCTCTAGACATTTTCGCTAAATCCAATGGATCCCAACGGCTTAACCCATTGTTTTCCATATAGACATACAGTTCATCCTCTAATTGCCGAATACTGGTGTTGCCCCGAATTTGGAAATATGCCATAACCATTGCAAATGAAGTGACGTTACACGCTCCCGTTGGGTTGTAAACATTATCCAGTTGGCTCTTGTAGGGGACGTTGAGCCGTTTGGTGCTGGGTAAGCCACCCGGATTCGGTGGGGTATAGGAGATATTAACGACCTGGGCTTGCCGTTGAATAAATTGAATATCTGGTGTGAAGGCATACCAGGTATTCCGGGCGGGATTTCCTAAAGAAGTTAAAGATAGGGCAAGTTTGATATGGTTATTGGCTGCTGTTCCCCAGGAATGGAGATTAAACACTCTGCCTGCTGCCACTGCCACTTTCTCTTCAGCCGATAGTTGAGATGAATCCGCCGTGGACTGCTTGAATACGGTATTGCGAATGGTTCTTAAACTGGCAGGTTCAATCAGTTGGATATGGGGAATATAGGCACACCAGGTATTTCGGGGTGGGTCTCCTAAAAAATCTCCAACTAGAGCCACCCGAATATGAGTTTGATCAACCACTTTCCAAGAGTGAATATTAAACACTCTGCCCGCCGCAACGGAGGCTTTACTATTGGCAGGTAGTTGGGCAGCATTTTCAGTAGTGAGCTTAAACACTGTGTTTTGGACGACTCTGAGTTGAATTGCCATGATCCTCGTATAAGAGATTGACTGGTTCAGTCAGCAAATATGATCCCAGTGGCTAACTTGCAGTTATTTTATGATCATTTCCGATCGAGCGCTAAATTTGATTTTAGGTTGGAAAATAATAGTAGTTCGCCAACTATCCCTTGCCTCTCTATCATAAATTTGCAATGACAAACGATTTCTTTCAACAAAAACAATGGTTATTCGATCGCTGGGCACCAAGCTACGATCGCCTGTTGCCATCGGTGTTTTATCGGGCAATCCACAAGCGCCTTCTGGACTATGTGCAACTACCCGATCGTCCTCAAGTATTGGATTTGGGATGTGGTACAGGTCGCTTGCTCGATCGTCTGGTGGCTCAACTTCCGGATTTATTTGGCATCGGCTGTGATTTATCCAGCGAAATGATTCACCAGGCTCGACTTGCTAAACGTCATCCTCAATTAATCTTTGTCGAGGGAAATGCTGAAGCGCTCCCCTTTGCCAATGAGCAATTTGATGCCGTGTTTAATACCATTAGTTTTTTGCATTATCCCAATCCCACGGCTGTACTCACAGAAGTGCGACGAGTGTTACAACCAAACGGGCGATTTTATCTAGTTGATTTTACACCTGGACAATGGATAAAACCCACTACAGAGATTAAACTGCCTAGTAATATTCGCTTCTATAGTCCATTCGTCCGGGAACATTTCGGTCAGCAATCCGGCTTAAGCTGCTTAGGACATCACTATTTACTCGGCCCTGTATTGCTTACCGAGTTTGGTGTGATGTTGGAGTGATGCTGAATAACTCTGAATACGCAACTATAATCACCGTTAAGAATGTCATTGCATCTTACAGCCGTTGTTGGACGAATAAAGCACAGTAAAGATGGGGAATGGGGTGGGTGTAGTTTAATCAAGGGAAAAGCACTGTAAGTAGTTCAAGCTCTGATCAATAGACGAGCTTTTCTCAGCAAGAACAGTAATACTGTCTCCTGCCGGGTAATGATATTGGCATTGCCGTCCATGCCAGCTTGCAAATTACATGTGTGATTATGCGATCGCAGCGATCGTTCCTGGGATTGAATCGTCACCTCATATTGAGCATTGGCTCCAGGTTGTGATTGATTTGGCACCGCAGAATGGCTATTAGAAGTAGAAGGTACGGCGGCATCGGGCGAAATGGCGGTAACTTTACCTGCTAGAGTGCCATAGTCAGGATAGGGACAACTGGAAACTCTCAGGTTAACGGACTGTCCCACCTCAACTTGCCCAATGTCCTGCGGTGACACATACGCCTTAATCACTAAAGGCACTTGATTGGGAGCAATTTGGGCAATTAAGTCACCTGCTTGCACCAGTTGATTTAGATTACGGAGGTTCAGTTGTTGAATTGCCCCGGTGACGGGTGCGCGAACTACGGTATGGCTCAGATCCGCTTCAATCTGCTGGAGTTCCTGGCGATCGCGAGTCAACTCATTTTGGAGTTGTGCCTGCTGTTGGATCAGCGCTTCCCGTTCTTTATTCAACGTAGCTAGGATTGAACTTCCTCTAGCCCGTTCCTGAGTAATTTTCTCTGTCGCGATCTCGATCGTTGCCGTACTGGGATTCAATGAGGCTCTGGTGCGTTGTAGACGGGCAAGGGCAGCTTCTAATGTGGCTTCCTTCTCACTAATTTGCAATTGTGCCACTGCCCCTGTATTGGCTAATTCTTGATACCGGGCTAACTCTTCTTTGGCTAGTTTGACAGCAGCTTCCGCTTCTCGCACTTCGGCTTGGGTTGTGACCCGTTGATCTTGATGTTGGCGTTGGTTCAGTCGCAGTTCGGCTTCAGCCGCTGCCACCACTCGCTGAACCGCCTGTTGTTCTGCTGTAATCTGGGTCTGTACTGCGGCAATTTGAGCCTTTAGTTGTTCCAGTTGACGTTGTACTTGTTGAATACTGCTGGCTAATTGCCGCTTTTGGGTTTGTAGGCGCGAATCATTCAGGGTGGCGATCGCCTGTCCCTGTTGCACCGATTGGTTAAGCTTGACATCAATGCGATTCACAGTGCCAGTAGCGGCTGCCTGTACCAACCGGAGTTCTCCCTGGGGACGAATCACGGCGGGTGCTTGTACAGTGGTCGGATATTTGAGAATAGCCGCTAGACCGATCGCGCCTGCAAAACTGATAAGCATGACGATGCCGCCAAAAATGCTCCAACGACCGATCGGGGGCAAAAACTCATTGGGCTGAACTGGGGCAAGACCATCGGGGTTAATTATCGTTGCTTGGGCTGTCAATGGTTTAGGACTATCCATTACATTTAATATTCTCCGAAAATAGCTTATCAACAAGTGTGATGATCATCGAATCTCATATCGATAGCAAATTCTATTCTCGATCGTATCTATCAATCGCTCGGTTCTCAGCTAAAGAATTGAGATTTACAATGCTGATGGTCTTGATGAGTTGAATTTGGTGAAATATCCCTGTGTTCTCCAACATAGTGAAGAAGATTGTGGTGCTGCCTGTCTTGCCACGATCGCGAAAACTCACGGGCGCATCTTGGCGATCTCGCGGGTGCGGGAAGCGGTTGGTACAGGGCAATTGGGTACAACGTTATTAGGCTTACGGCGGGGCGCAGAAGCGTTAGGATTTAATGCACGAGCGGTGAAAGCGACCCCTGAATTAATCGAACATTTAGAGGAAGTGCCGTTACCCGCTATTATCCACTGGAAAGGGTATCATTGGGTTGTTTTACATGGTCGCCAACGCCAAAAATATGTCATTGCTGATCCCGGTGTTGGAGTACGTTATCTCACACGCGAGGCATTAACAGATTCCTGGAGCAATGGCGTGATGTTGTTGCTGGAACCGGATGCCAGTCGGTTTTATCAACAGCCCAACGATCGCATAGCGGGGTTAGGGCGATTTCTGGGGCGGGTTTGGCACTATCGCGCTTTGATTGCAGAAGTTGTGCCCCTGAATTTGGTGATTGGGTTATTATCCTTAGCCTTTCCACTGTTAATTCAGGTCTTGACCGATGATGTGTTAGTCCGGGGCGATTTTGATCTATTGGTGACAGTCGCGATCGCGGTGACAGCCATGACGCTGTTTAGCAGTGTGATGCAGTTGATTCAAGCGCATCTAGTTGCACATTTTGCTCAACGCCTGGAATTAGGTCTGGCATTAGATTTTGGTCGTCAAATTTTACAACTGCCGCTCAGTTACTATGAGTCCCATCGCAGTGGGGAGATTGTCAGCCGGTTACGGGATATCCGGGAAATTAATCTGCTCATCTCGCAGGTGGTGATCAGTCTACCTAGCCAGTCGTTTATTGCTCTGGTGTCTCTGGGACTGATGTTGATTTATAGCTGGAAGCTAACCGCCGCAACGATCGTGGTCGCTGGGCTGATGAGTGTGTCTGTCCTGGTTTTTCTCCCTGCGTTGCAACAAAAGACCCGCGATGTATTAGTAACAGATACCGAAAATCAAGGTTTATTGGTAGAAACCTTTAAGGGAGCGCTGACTCTGAAAACCAGTAATGCGGCTCCCCAAGCCTGGGAAGAATTGCAAAGTCGGTTTGGTCAATTAGCGCATGCCACTTTTCGTTTGTTGCAGATTAGTATTGTCAATAATGTGTTCTCAACGCTGGTATCCGGTCTGGGTTCCTTAGCGGTATTATGCTTTGGCAGTGTTTTGGTGATCCGGCAGGAAATGACGATCGGGCAACTGTTGGCATTCAATGCCATGAGCCGAAATTTTACGGCGCTGATTAGTACCGTATTGAATTTTGTGGATGAGTTTGCCCGAGCTAAAACTGCAACTCAACGAATTACCGATATCATTGATGCCAGCCCTGAAGTTGCACCCCAGGTTTCAAAGGATTGGGCAACCATTCCAACCAATACAGATATCGTGTGTACTCATCTCAACTTTCACCATATTGGGCGGGTCGCACTGTTGAAAGACTTCTCTATTACAATTCCCGGTGGTCAAGTAACGGCGTTAATTGGTAAGTCGGGTTGTGGTAAGAGTACACTGGCAAAACTAATTGCTGGGCTATATCCATTGCCATCGGGAAATATTCGGTTTGGGCAGTATAATCAATCGGATTTGGCGTTGGAATGTTTGCGTCAGCAAGTGGTATTAGTGCCGCAGGAGGCGCATTTCTGGAGCCGATCGATTTTGGCTAACTTCCGCTTCAGCTACCCCAATGCCACATTGGAACAGATTGTCTATGCCTGTCAGGTGGCAGGTGCGGATGAGTTTATTAGCCAACTACCGGACAAATACCATACGGTACTGGGTGAGTTTGGTGCCAATTTATCGGGTGGACAACGGCAACGATTAGCGATCGCCCGAGCGATTCTCACCGATCCTGCCGTACTAATTTTGGATGAATCAACAGGTGCGCTTGATCCGGTTACGGAAACGGAGGTTTTGGATCAACTGCTGGCATATCGTCAAGGTAAAACCACGATTATGATCAGCCATCGCCCCAGAGTGATTCAACGGACAGACTGGATTGTGCTGCTGGATCAAGGTGAACTTAAACAAACGGGAACCCCGGCAGCTTTAAGCCAACTACCGGGGGAACATTTAGGATTCTTAAATCCTTAATACAGATTCAGCGCTTTTACTTCGCATGGAGGAGGCTTTCTACCCAACTTCATAGTCTGTTAACACAGTCATGTAACCACTTTGCTTTCCAGCTTGTGACTTGACTGGGCGAAGAGAATCAGGAAGAAAACATTCCCTCCTGAAACTGCCGCTTCATGTTCTGGGGCTAAATCCACCACCATGTTTTGCAATGAGGAGTTGCTCGGAAGTTGGGGTGATGAATGTTTGATTGCGGTTTTATGGAACATAGGTTAACTCCTTACTGGGGTGTACTAGGAAATCTTCAGGTCTGATCGTCAGTCCACCGGTTACTTCGCATGGAGAAGGCTCTCTACTTAACTTCATAGTCTGTTAACACAGTCATGTAACCACCTTGCTTTCCAGCTTGAGGTTGACTTGGTTGGGCGAAGAAAATCAGGATCACAGGAAGATGACCTCCTGCTGAAATTGCTTCTTCTTGCTCTGGGGCTAAATCCACCACCATGTTTTGCAATGAAGGATTGATCGAAAGTTGTGGTGGTGAGTGTTTGATTGGAGTGTGATGAAACATGATTAGCTCCTTGCTCCTGGGTGAATTTAGGTTGGAAACCTGGCAGATGCGATCGGTTGTATCAGCATTCTCTGCTAATCAATGATCATAGGATTTCAACCGAATTTTGATTCTTGGACTTGCCTCCAAAGTTGGTATTGTCCCGACCATCACAGGTCGATCAGGATCACCATTACCGCCAACAACAGCACTAGCCTGTTCATCTTCAATGGGCTGCCATAGAGGAGTGATTAGAAATGACGATCGTAGCCATTTCACCCAACAAATTTGAGCGCGTATATTATCCATAGTAATGACTAACAACTCCTATTTCTTCTATAGGAGTGATATCACCAAGAATGATGTCTTTGCTAGTTTGGCGAGCCCGATTGGCTTGATTCAGAAATGACGGTAATGCCGTTGAACTCCCACCGGATATCAACTCCTCATTGCGTTCATTTAGGCTAACAACTAGCTTTAGCCATGACTGATTTGGCTGAACTTGCTGTTCAAGCTTGATAAATTGGATCGGCAACATGATCTGAGCCTCCTATGAGTTTAACTCTGCTGCTTTTAGTTCAATCTGCCCTTAGATTTAACCCCTGGACTAGCGCATTTGTGCTGCGGGTGCTGTCACTGTGCTGCCACCCCCGATCGCAGAACCAAGTACCGAGGAGGTCTGTCCACATTGAGAAGGGGTATCACACGCTCCGTTCCCAAGGGCAACAATGATGCCGTTATCACCACCGCTTCCTAACGCTGTCAACAGTCCAGATCCATGTCCTCCTGAGATTAATTCAGCCGTTTCATTGCTGAGTGTTTTAACGCCATCCAATAAATCAATTTCTGAGATCCGCAGCATTTTTATCCTTATTCCTCCAGATAGTGATTCCTGATGCCGTTCGTCCAGATTAATCATAAATCTGGCAATGATTTAGTAGCAGGAAATCTTGTGTTTAAGGGTTGATGAAGCATAGCTCTTGTTTCACCTAGGCGAATGAGAAAATTCACGAATTTAGAATCGGAATGTTGCTCGGATTGCACCATACAGTTCTGTTGTCTCACTGCTGTCTACTAAAATGTTTACATACGGCTTATATCGGACAAACTGTTCCTTAGCACCACCCGAAAACGACTCTTGATTAAACTCATCTAGTCTAATGAAAAGATCTTGAATCGAGTTAGAATCCAGGCTGGATTGTGATGTTTTTTTGATTGGGAATTGATTCATCATGGGTTAAACTCCAATGCCATATCTGGTTGAAATTAAGGCAAACTTAATAACAGGGTTCCTCTAATCTTGCCCTCCGCTTCTGGTTGCCGAGCGGTTGTCGTTTGGACAACTACAAGTTCAGTGGCAAACTCTTGTTCTAATCGACGTAGACTACCCGCAGAAAGTCGTTCTGCCTGTTGATCCTCTAACGCCTGCCAAAGGGTTTTCTTCATTGCTAAAACTCCAGTTTGCTAAATAGAATTGAATTGATGCGATCGCTCAAATCAATGCTGTTCAGTGCTTATGATTCAGTAACAGATTGTGATGAACGACTGGTAGATGTCACTATCACTACTGCAAGCGTTGACGTTTAAGTAAAAGTAGTAGTGACGACTCAACTCGCAGTGATTCGGTTAAATCATTAATGTTGGAATACTCCGAATGCCGTATTGACTCGCGATGCTGGTAGTAGAATTATCCTCTGCTTGTAGTCTGGAGCGTAGCCGATCGTCTCCAGTAAAGCTCCCTCCCAGGTAGGCTTCGGTATCTTCTGCATTCAGTTCTACGATTAAATGACACGTAAGAAAGACCTCAAAGGTAGACTGCAACGATCGAGAAATGGGGGGCTGATAAGTCATCATTCGTACTCCTAAACATAGGGGCTTAGTGAAGGGTAAAAGTTATTTTGCTCTGTAACTACCCTGTATTAATCTACATGTTTGCCCGTTGGAAATTATGCAGCTTGAAGTAACGATCGCACCTGTTACAGTTCTAACGGGATGTCTATTTTGGCAAAAAATTAGCGAAAAATCTTGCACAATTATGCTGTTTTTGCCTGATCTTGCGATGGGCTGAGTGATGTTTTGGAGGTTCTACTGTTAACGAGCCGAATCAACAGTTAAAAAGTAGTGCAGACGATCGCTACCTAGGCGATGGCGATCGTCTGCGCTGTAACCTCTTGCCAAGTTCTAGCCCTAGCTTTGAATGCTGATCATTACCAGGTTATTGGCGGCAATTCTGGCAGAGTTGTCTCAGGCAAATGGATTAGCAAATAGCAGCACTAAAGAGATAACAAGTCGGGATGGGACAGGCCTGCCAAATCCGTCAACGGCTGGCGTTTCACCAATCGCCTCTCTGCCACCACTGATCTGTGCGGTTATTTCCTCTGCCATGTCTTGCCATAGCGTGGGATGGGAAATGGTTTGTAGTGGTTGAGTTGTCTTTTCTCGCATTTCAGCCTCCTGACAGTGTTTGCTAGAGTTGGACTCTACAACTGTTTACAAAATCTGGATGATCATTTTGCCGCATTAGCACCGCTCTTGTCCCGGTTCTGGTGGCAGCATATCGTTTAGGCTATGACACGCTTTCACGGCGGTTGGTCCGGTGTACGGTCTAGAGTTATTACCGCCGCAAATAGTCTGTTGTTCAGAATCGCTGAGTGCAGGTAATAAGCAGGATGCTGGCAATGATGCTAATGTCACATTTAAAGACTGACGGAACATGGTATTCCTCCTTTGATAGTTGTGCAATCATCAGGCTAATGAGGTTTGTTCTATGCTTGAAATTAGCCTGTACTCCCATACATGGTTGATCAATTGGGACTATGCATAGGAGGCTTGATAGGTAGATCATGCTGATCAAACTATTTAATAGTGGCAAGCAATGGCAAAATGATCTTGCACATTTATGCCGTTTCTGCCTAATCTTGCTATGACTTGAGCAATGTTTTTGGAGTGATTCCTGTAAGCCGTTTGAAATGACGGTTTAAATGACTTTGATGCGCGAAACCACAAGCGATCGCGACATCGGAAATACTCATTTTCCCCTGTAATAGCAACTGTTTCGCTTGGGCTATCCGTTGTTGAATGACATACTGGTATGGACTCAATCCTGTGGATTGTTTAAATAATCGGCAAAAGTAATATCGACTGATACCAAGATGAGCAGCGAGCTCATTCACAGATATGTCCTGATCTAAATGATCCTGAATATACTCGATCGCTTGCTTGAGCTTTTGTTGGGGTAAACCACCCTCATACTGAGATACTACGAATGTTTGCGCTGCATAGGTTTGTAACAGGTGGATAGCTAAAAATGTAGTAGCGGATTCTGCGTACAGACGACTATGCACACCATAGGTTTCGAGTTGCTTGCTTAATCCCAATCCAACTTGATAAATCAACTCATCCTGTATCAGCAGATGCGGAATTAACTCAAACTGATCCGTGTCTAGCACTTCGATCGCATGGCGAGTCAGTAATTCGGGTCGCAAATATAATGACAAAACGTGAGCATCCCGATTCCAGCGAATAACTTGTGTGGTTTGGATTGGGCAAAGGGCAATCGATCGGGGCAACATCAAACCAGTTTGTGAGTGCTGATTCATCACCCGTTCTACCTGAAACCCTTGTCCTAAATTGATGGTGATGACAAATTCTTCCAGAGAGTATTCGGGGGTTTCTCCGGGGGGCAACAACATTTGGTCTAGGCTAATGCCATCCCACAACGTCTTCCCACTAGACAGAATCGGGGATTGAGGTAAAAACTCTGGGTAGGCATGTTCGCCGTTGGTATCACCATCGGGTTGGGTTTTGCCTGACATCATTAACCTTGCTATGGGGCATATTAGTGATCTTACTTTAAAGATATAAGCCAGCGATTTCAGGTAGTCCGGATATTTTTACCACCATCCCGGGATAATTTATAAACTTTGTTTAAGCATTTACAGTAAATACTTATGTTTCTCTTTTTCAACTTAAGTTAGTCTTATCAATGTTGGGAAGTTGCTCAGTGGGTCTAAGAGGGCGTTTGAAAAGTCACAATCGTTACCTGAACTGCCCCCCTAACCCCCCAATTCTGGGGGGAACCGGATTCAAAGTCCCCCAGAATTGGGGGATTTAGGGGGCTAGTGCAATCGTTTTGATACCTTTAAAACATCCTCTAAGGTCATTTCCAAAAGAAGTTATCCCCACAAATTGTCGGGGTTTGGCATTCGGTCAACAGTCTTTCCGATGGGGCAGAGAGAATCTGCCGAATGCTAAACCCGTACAGGGGTAATATCTTTCTCAGAAATCTCCTAACGGCTGAACCAGGCTGAACGCTAAAATAGGGGCAAAAGTTCTGTCAGTAGAAAAACAGTTCTGAGGGCAATGGGGCTGAGGCAAATCTGAAGGCATGGCTATCGCTTGTCTCGCTCTGCCTAGCCTGCCTTTGTAACGAAGCATAAGGCTTTATTGGTTTTTGATAACTCCGTTGTTTAGTGTGGAATTCTTAAATTAAGGGGCTAACTAGGGAATAATTCTACAATTCACCTGCTTGCAGTTCACTAGTTATGGAGATTCCTAAACTTTGTTTAAATGTTGGAGATGCTGCGATCGTTGATGCGGATGCTAACGCAAATGCCGATGATGGTCAGATTGACCTGCCTCACTATAGCCTCCCTTATTTTGCTCATGCCTTTGATGCGCTGATCCTGACTGATGAGCAAGGGCAATTTTTAGATGTTAATCCCTCTGCCTGTGAACTGTTAGGGCTACCTAAAGCCACATTATTAGGACATAGAATTGCAGATATTTGTGCATTAGATGGGCAGGTCGCGCAAATCTGGCAACATCCTCTGCCTGCTGAACCAATCAAAGGTCGATTTTGCTTGACGCGATCGGATGGTGGCATTCGGCAGATAGACTACGTGGTTACAGCATCCGGTTTATCACACGGTCATCTGTGGATTTTGCGAGATGTCACCGCCGATCAAGCATCTGAAGCCCCCTCTCTACCTGCGGCTGACGATTTGCGCGTATTAACCGCCGCATTATCAGCTTGTGCCAATAGTATTGTAATTACCGATCGCCAGGGCACCATTCAATGGGTGAATCCTGCCTTTGCAAACCTCACAGGCTATACCGTAGAGGAAGCGATCGGCAAGAACCCTAAAGATCTGGTGAATTCTGGCAAGCACGATCGCCGCTTTTTTCAACAGTTGTGGGACACTATTCTGGCAGGTCGCGTCTGGCATGGAGAGATCACGAATCGCCGCAAAGATGGCAGCCTGTATGTTGAGGAGATGACGATTACGCCTGTGCTGAATGAGCAGGGCGAAATTAGTCATTTTATTGCGATTAAACAGGATATCAGCGATCGACAAAAGACCGAAACGACGCTACGTGAGAATGAAGCGAACTTGACGGCGTTAATTGAAAATACTGATGGCAGCATTTGGTCGGTCGATCGCCAGTACCGCTTAATTTCTAGCAATTATCAGTTTCGGGCTAACTTTAGCCATGTCTTACAGCGTGACGTGACTGAACACGAATATGTATTGCCGCCCGAGCTACCTACTGCGCTACGAGAACAATGGCAGGGATATTACGATCGGGCACTGCAAGGTGAAAAATTCAAAGTTGAAATTCAAAAACAAACTGCCCCTCGATTGATTTGGTTTGATTATCGCTTTTGTCCAATTCAAACCGCTGATGGACAAATTATTGGAGTGAGTGTTTGTGGGCGTGATATTACTGAACGCAGGCAAGCTGAAGAGGCTTTAAAGCAATCTGAAGCCGAGTTACAGGCGTTGTTTAATGCCATGTCTGATGTGGTACTGGTTATGGATCGATCGGGACAATATATTAAAATTCCGCCCATCAACTCGGCTTTACTGATTGCTCCGGCTGAGGAACTACTGGGTAAAACCGCTTACGATGTCTTTCCGCAGGCAACGGCAGAACGAGTCATCCAGGTGATTCAGCAGGTGTTAGCCACGCAACAACCTCAAACCATTGAATACGACTTTCTGCTTAACCAACAGACTGCCTGGTTTAGTGCCAGTGTTTCCCCCCTGCATGACCACCAGGTGGTTTGGGTATCTCGGAACATTACCGAACAGAAGCAAGCCGAACAAGCCCTCAAAGCCAGTGAGAAACGGTTGCGCCGACTCCATACTGCCGTGATTAACTTAGGCAAACATCCTGTCCTTTACAATGACGACCTGACAACCGCCTGGCAATTGATCACAGAGACGGCTGCTCAGGTGTTGCAGGTAGAACGGGTTAGTATCTGGTTTTACGATCCGAGCCATACCCGGATTATCCTTCAAGATCAGTATGAACTGAGTCCACAGTGTCACTCGCAGGGCATTGAACTCAGTGCGGTAGATTACCCAAATTACTTTCAGGCTCTAGCGAGTAATGAAGCGATCGTCGTGGAACAGGCGGTGAGCGACCCTCGAACTCAGGAGTTTTTACTGGATTGGTTACAACCCCACAACATCCAATCGATGATGGATATTCCGATTCATTTTGAAGGAAAAACCATCGGGGTCATTTGCCATGAGCAGGTACAAACCACCCGACAATGGGCGATCGAAGAACAAAACTTTGCCAGTTATCTGGCTCATATTGTGGCATTGATTCTCGAATCGCGGGAACGACAACGGACGGAAGCGGCACTGCAACATAAGGAAGCCAAATTACTGGAAGCCCAACGGGTTGCCCATGTTGGCAGTTGGGAACTGGATGTCCTGACAGCAAAGATCATCTGGTCGGAGGAAAGTTTTCACTTGTTTGGGTTTGATCCAGCCCAGCCGGAACCAACCTATGAGGAGCATCTGCAACGCATTCATCCAGACGATCGTGCCTTAGTCCAAGCGGCAGTTGATCAAATCGCGACTACAGGGCAACCCTTTGCCGTTGATTTCCGGATTGTCCATCCTGACGGTAGCGTGAAATATGTTGAAGGGAGAGGCGAAGCGATTCACGATCACCAGGGGCAAACCGTTCGGCTCCTGGGCACATTGCTGGATATTACCAGACGCAAACAGGCGGAAGCCTCATTGCAGCAACAGGCAGACCGCCAACGCTTACTCAGTACGATTACTCAACATATTCGGCAAAGCCTGGATTTGAATAACATTCTCACGGCTACAGTGACCGATGTGTTGGGGCTATTGCAGTGCGATCGAGTGCTGATTCTGCGCCTCTATCCCGACTATACCGGCAAAGTTGAAACCGAAGCGTTAGTTGCGGGTGAATCATCCCTGGCTGGAGAAACCTATCGCTGTAATTGCCCGAATGGGTGCTATCCCAGCTTCTGCCAGGAGAGTCCCCTGGTCATTGATGATGTTGCGACCTATCGAGCCGATTACTGTCCCCTCTCCTATTTGTTAGGATTGGAAGCCGTCGCTCAGATGGCTATTCCAGTGCTGCATCAGGACAGCTTATGGGGATTGTTGATTGCCCAGGAATGTCATTTACCGCGTCACTGGCAAACGTGGGAAGCGGATCTCCTTGCCGAAATTGCCAATCAGGTCAGTATTGCGATTCATCAAGCTTATCTTTATCAACAAGTACAACAATTTAATACCAAGCTAGAACGACAAGTTCAAGAGCGCACGATCGAACTCTGGCAATCCCTACATTTTGAAGCCCTCTTGAAACGAATTACGGATAAAGTGCGAGATAGCTTGGATGAGCAACAGATTTTGCAAACGGCAGTGCAAGAATTAGCCTGGGGTGTAGAGATTGAGTGTTGTGATACTGGCATTTATAATGCCGAGCAAACCACTTCAACGATCGCCTATGAATTTACTAAAAGCCTCAGCCCAGCCCAGGGAAAAACGTTTGCGATCGCCGATGCACCGCATGTGGATGTTTATCAATACTTATTAAACGGACAAATTTGTTTGTTCTGTGATCTGATTCCCAACCCAGTGCGATCGCGACATCGCCTGTTCTCTGTGCTTGCCTGCCCGATCGTCGATGATCAAGGTATTCTGGGGGATTTATGGTTATTTAAACATCGAGAAGAGGTGTTTAACGAATTGGAAGTGCGGTTGGTGCAACAGGTTGCCAACCAGTGTGCGATCGCGTTAAGACAATCCCGGTTATTTCAAGCTGCACAGGCACAGGTGCAGGAACTAGAACGATTGAATCGCCTGAAAGATGACTTTTTAAGTACGGTGTCTCACGAACTCCGGACTCCTATGTCTAATATTAAAATGGCGGCTCAGATGTTAGAAATTATTTTGAGTCGAACTGACATTTTGCAAACGAACGATCGGGCGAGCCAGTATCTTCAGATCCTCAATCATGAATGTCAACGTGAAACGAATTTAATTAATGATTTATTAAATCTATCGCGGTTAGATGCTAAGGTCGAACCGTTAATGTTGACAACACTGGATTTGCACATGTGGATTCCAGCGATCGCAGAACCATTTGAAGCCCGAACTCGTCAACAAAAACAACAATTAGATATTCAGATTTCGGCTGATTTACCGTCAATCATCACTGATCTGAAGTATCTGGAACGAATTCTGACCGAACTATTACAAAATGCCTGTAAATATACCCCCGCCGGAGCAACGATCACGATCGCGGCGGTTATGAAGCGATCCAGCCCTACCGCTCCTGACGCTCTACAGATTACAGTAACTAATTCTGGGGTAGAAATTTCTCAGAAGGAATTACCTTACGTGTTTGATAAATTCTATCGAGTGCCCAACAATGATCCCTGGAAACATGGTGGGACAGGCTTAGGGTTGAGTTTGGTCAAAAAGCTGGTTGAGCGGCTTCAGGGAGAAATTACTGTCCAGAGTTGTGCCCATCAAGTTCAGTTCACCCTCACCCTGCCCTTGAGCCTGACGAGTATGCAGTAGGAATATTCCCATATTGCTGTTCCACCAACAACAGCAGTATTATCCGCTCAAGCACTTGACTTGAGTACCTATTGTGTCCATTAAATTTGTCAATCATATTCATCTGCGGAACCTCCGGGGTGATCTATTCGGCGGCTTAACGGCGGCGATCGTCGCATTACCCCTGGCGTTAGCCTTCGGAGTGTCGTCTGGGATAGGAGCCATCTCTGGGTTATATGGAGCCATCTTCGTCGGGTTCTTTGCGGCGCTGTTTGGTGGTACACCGGCTCAGGTTTCGGGACCCACAGGACCGATGACCGTTGTGATGACTACTGTAATTGCGGCGTTAGTCAGCCGTCATCCCGATACAGGGTTAGCTCTAGCATTTACCGTCGTGATGTTGGGCGGACTCTTCCAAATCCTATTTGGTGTGTTGCGCCTGGGACAGTACATTACGTTGATGCCCTATACCGTAATCTCTGGTTTTATGTCAGGGATTGGAGTGATTATTATTCTGATCCAAATTCCGCCGCTATTAGGCTATGAAGGGGTCGGTGGAGTTTGGGGAACTTTTCAGCAATTAACCACCTATCTGAGCCAACCGAACCCGATCGCGTTAGGGCTAGGGGTGCTGACCTTAGCGATCGTGTTTACGGCTCCACCCAAGCTGAATCGAGTTCTCCCTTCACCATTATTGGCCCTTGTGGTCGTCACGCTTCTATCGGTCGTGCTGTTTGGTGATGCCAATGTGCCTCGGATTGGTTCGATTCCGACGGGCTTGCCCAGGTTACGGATGCCAGTCTTTAGCCTGAATGAGTTGCAAGAGATGTTTCGCTATGGGCTGATGCTAGGGGTGTTAGGGGCGATCGATTCCTTGTTAACCTCGCTAGTTGCCGATAGTGTCTCCCGAACGCAACATGATTCTGACAAAGAACTGATCGGTCAGGGCATTGGCAATTGTTTATCTGGGCTATTTGGTGGGTTGCCCGGAGCCGGAGCGACCATGCGGACGGTTGTGAATGTGCAAGCCGGTGGCAAAACCCCACTATCCGGGATGACTCACGCGATCGTATTATTATTGGTGGTGCTCTGGGCAGGACCGTTAACCGCCGTGATTCCCCATGCGGTACTGGCAGGTCTGCTACTCAAAGTCGGGATTGATATTATTGACTGGGGCTTTATTAAGCGGGCACATCATCTCTCCTTCAAAGGCACTGGTTTAATGTATCTGGTGCTGGTGCTGACGGTGTTTGTCGATTTAATTACGGCCGTGGTGATTGGAGCATTCATTGCTAATCTGCTGACCATTAAACGGTTGACCGATGTCCAAAGCGATCGTGTCCAAGCCATTACCGATCCAACCCAATCTCCCCACCTCAGTCCGGCGGAACAAGCGATTCTGACCCAGGCTGGCGGCAATATTCTGCTATTTCAATTGGGTGGTCCGCTCAGTTTTGGGGCGGCTAAAATCATTTCTCAACGGATGGCGATCGTTAAAGAGTATCAAGCTCTGGTATTAGATTTAAGTGAGGTGCCGTCGATCGGGGTGACGGCAGCGCTGGCGGTTGAAACAATGGTGGAAGATGCCGCCAAGCGGCAACGGCATGTCTGGATTGTGGTGACTCCTGGACAGGTGCGTAACCGGATTGAGAAACTGAGGTTGCAACGATTTTTCGCCCGTAAGGGAGTGCTAACAGGAGAGCCTTCCCGTTCCGCGCAAATTTACCAGATAGAAAATCGGTTTCAGGCATTGCAATCTGCCCTGGCGATCGTGCAACCGGATCTGCCATTGCCTGCTACCCCAATTGATTCGTGATCGCTGGGGCAAAAAAGCCCCTCTCTACTAATCCCTGTAAATTACAATCCTTGTAAAGCACAGTTGATCCGTCAGAGAGGGGGGAATTCACCGGGAAACGGGTCAGTCAGGGGTTAGCCAAGGTAGGCTTGCAATTTCTCGGCTAACACGGGCACATTCGGTTGTTTGAGGATGCCCAGGTGATCTCCTGGCACATCGAAGATCTCCAGATGATCGGTAAAGGCTGACCACCCCATACAGCGATCGCTATAGTCGAATACATCCCGATCCATAGCTCGGAATAATACTGCCCGTCCCGTGTAGGGTTGAGGCACATAGTTTTGCATAGCACGATCGCGAACCTCTTGCCGAATATCCTGGGGCGTGGTGTCTACCTGAGCCTGCATTGCGGATTGAGTGCCTTGAGTTGTCCGATACCACCGGGTAGATAGCTGTTTCTGCAATGACGCTAGATTGCCCTGAACTTTCTTGACCAGATAGGCAGGTCCTTGCTGGAACAGCAGTTTGCCATGTAATTTCAGCCTTTGCCGCCGCGACAGGCGGTTATGGCACAGGGGCGCTTTAGAATCGAACAGGGCAATCAAGGCAACCTCTTCTCCCATCGCTTGCAGTTGTTGTGCCATCTCAAATGCCACTACACCTCCAAAGGATTCCCCAGCCAGATAGTAAGGCCCGTGGGGTTGCAAGGTGCGAATCGCCTGGAGATAGCGCTCGGCAATCTTCGGCACACTGGAGAAGATAGAATTCTGCTGGTCAATGTTGCCAGTTTTCAACAAATCGATCTCTTCTTGCAGGTAAACTCCATAGACGGGTTGATCGGGATCAAACTGTTGGGCTAATTCCCGATACAACAGAATGCCATATAAGCAAAATAGGGGTGGTTTGTGACCGCCGACGCGCAGGGGGACTAGATCACCAAAATGCTCTTCACTGCCCACCTCTCGCAGTAAGAGGGATAGTTCGGCGATCGTCGGTGATTGCAACAGGGTAGTAATCGGCAGGTTTTTGCCAAATACTTCCTCGACTTTTGCCCAGGCGCGGACGGCTGAGAGGGAATGTCCCCCGAGTTCAAAGAAGTTGTCGTGAATGCCGATCGGCTGGACTTGCAATACCTCTTGCCAAATCTCGACCAATTGCCGTTCCATCTCATCTCTAGGTGCGACAAAGTTTTCACTCGGATCAGCTACCAGCGCTGGATCAGGAGCGGGTAATGCCCGCCGATCGACCTTGCCATTCGGGGTCAGGGGTAGGGCATCGAGTTTGACAAAGGTCGCAGGCACCATGTAATCGGGCAACTGTTCCTTCAGGAACTGGCGCATCGCGGACGGAGTGGGAATTGCATCACCCTTAGTTGTGAAATAAGCGACTAAGCGTTGATCCCCCGGAGTATCCTCCCGAACCGTGACCACCCCTTGTTTAAGCATGGGATAGCGGCTGAGTACCGCCTCAATTTCACCGAGTTCAATCCGGAAACCCCGCACCTTCACCTGATGGTCAATCCGACCCAGGAATTCCAGGCTACCATCGGGACGGAAGCGAGCCAGATCCCCGGTCTTATACAAACGAGCATTGGGGCGATCGCTAAAGGGATCGGGAATAAACCGCGAGTTCGTCAATTCCGGTCGGTTGAGATAGCCGCGTGCCAAGCCATCCCCCCCAATATGGACTTCCCCAGGGATACCAACGGGCACTGGATAAACGGAACCAGCGCTGGGATAGGAGGATTCTGCCAGGATGTAAATTTGAGTATTGGCGATCGGTTCGGCAACCGGAATAGATCCAGTCCCAGATTTCACTTCACAGGCGGCTGACCAGACCGTTGTTTCCGTTGGACCATACATATTCCACAGAGAACTCCCGCGCTCCAGCAATTGATCCGCCAGGTTGCGAGACATGGCTTCCCCACCACACAGCATCTTCAAGCGGCGATCGCCTTGCCAACCTCCAGCTAATAACATTTGCCAGGTAGCCGGGGTGGCTTGCATCACCGTAGCCCCTGACTGTGCCAACAGGTCTGACAGTTGTTTGGCATCAGCCGCGACCATCCGAGTTGCCAATATCACTTGTGCCCCTACCATCAATGGCAGATACAGTTCCAGCACTGCAATATCAAAGGAAATTGTAGTGACTGCCAGGAGAATATCCTCTGCGGTTAATCCCGGTTGCAGTCGCATCGAATTGAGGAAATTGACCGCCGTGTGATGACAGATTTGCACCCCTTTTGGTTTCCCCGTGGAACCAGAGGTATAAATCGTGTATGCCAGGTTGTCCGCCGCTACATCACTGTCGAGATTGCTGGTCGGTTGTTGAGCGATCGCACTCCAATCAGTGTCAAGGCAAACGATTTGGACAGCCTGTTCGGCAAACTGATGCTGGAATCCTCGCTCGGTCAGAAGAACGGGCAACTGCGAGTCTTCGATCATGTATGACAGGCGATCGTGCGGGTAGGCAGGATCGAGGGGAACGTAGGAGCCGCCCGCTTTGAGGATACCCAGCAGACCCACCACCATCTCTAGGGAGCGTTCTAAGCAGATTCCGACAATGACTTCCGGTTTTACCCCTAACGTCTGGAGATAGTGAGCAACTTGATTCGCCCGATCGTTCAGTTGCCGATAGGTCAAGTGGTGATCTTCAAACACGATGGCGATCGCATCGGGAGTCCGTTCGACCTGCGATTCAAATAGCTGGTGAATACAGGGTTCCGGTGGGTATGCCAGATCGGTTTGATTCCACTCCACCAAGACTTGCTGGGTTTCGGCGGCGGTCAGGAGCGGTAGGGCAGAAATCGGTTGTTCTGGCTCGGCAATAATTCCCTGTAACAGGGTTTGGAAGTGACCGACCATCCGGCGGATTGTGGCGCGATCGAACAGATCCTGGTTATATTCCAATTCGGCAATGATGCCTGCCTCGGTTTCCTCCATCATCAGTGTGATGTCATATTTGGCAGTTCCGCTTTCCACTTGCAACGGATTGAGGGTTAAGCCAGGGAGGTTGACCGGATCCGTCGGAGAGTTTTGCAGAATCAATAGCACCTGGAACAGGGGACTATGGCTGAGATTCCGTTCTGGTTGTACTGCTTCTACCACCTGCTCAAACGGTGTGTCCTGATGGGCATAGGCATCTAACGCTACCTGTCGGACTCGCTGCAACAATTCTGAGAACTGTGGATCGCCACTCAGATCAATGCGGAGGGCAAGCAGGTTAATAAAGAAACCAATCAGCGGCTCTAGTTCCACCCGGTTGCGGTTGGCGATCGGGGAACCAATCACAATATCGTGATGCTGGCTATAGCGGGATAACAGAGTTGCTAATGCCCCTAGCAATGTCATAAATAATGTCGCCCCCGATCGCTGGCTGAACGCCTTCAGTTGTTGCGTCAGTTGGGCATCTAACAGGAAGAATTCGCTGCCACCCCGGAAGCTTTGGATCGGTGGACGCGGACGATCGGTAGGGAGTTCCAATAGGGGAGGTGCGCCCGCTAACTGTTGTTGCCAGTAGGTGAGGTGCTGGGTCTGCGTCGGGGCTTGCAGGTGTTGGTGTTGCCAGTGGGCAAAGTCGGCATACTGAATTGGTAATTCTGCTAAAGGTGATGCTGCTCCCTGGAAAAATGCCGTATAAAGGGATGCCAGTTCCCGTCGGAATACCCCCAGTGACCAACCATCCGAGGCGATGTGGTGCATCGTAACGAGCAACACATGGGTACTCGCCTCCAATCGCAGTAACGTACACCGTAAGGGACGATCGAGGGCTAGATTAAATCGGCGTTGGGCTTCGGCTTGGGCTAGGCGATGCACTTCTGCTAGTTGGCGATCGGCAGGGATGGCTACCAGGTCTATAATGGGCACGACCACCGCCTGGGGCGGCAAAATTCGTTGTACTGGAGTTCCCTGAACAACAGGAAATGTGGTTCGCAAGGCTTCGTGCCGTCGGGCAATTTCGGTTAAGCTGTGTTCTAAGGCGGTGATACTTAAGGCTCCATCCAGCTTTAAAACCAGTGGAATATTGTAAGCAATCCCTTCCTCTAATTGGCTCAAGAACCAGAGACGAGACTGCGCGGAGGACAGGGGTAAATCACTGGTGCGTTGAATTGGCGTAATCGGGGCTAAACCAGGATGATCGCCGTCTGCTGGTTGGCTCAGGTGTTCGGCTAAAGCCGCGATCGTTGGGAGTTCAAATAAGCGGCTAATGGGAATCTCCAGGGACAGGGCATCCTGTAACCGATAGATCACCTGTGCTGCCATTAAGGAATGTCCGCCGAGGGCAAAAAAGTCATCATGGAGGCTGATTTCTGCAAATCCCAAGACTTCTGCCCAGGTCTGTGCCAGTAATTTCTCTAATTTTGTCTTGGGTGCCACATAGGCGGGATGATCGAACTCCGATCTCGAGAAGGTCGGAGCCGGTAAGGCGCGGCGATCGATCTTCTGATTGATGTTAACGGGCATTGCCTCCAGCACTACAAAGGCGGCTGGCACCATGTAATCCGGTAGTTTGGCTTGGAGAAACTGCCGCATTGCCGCAACGGTGGTCGGCTTGGCGTGATCCAGTACCACGTAGGCGACTAGACTTTTCTCACCATTGATCTCGCGATCGACAACAATGCCTTCCCGTACACCGGGAACCTGCCGTAAGGTGGTTTCAATATCACCCAGTTCAATCCGAATGCCCCGGAGTTTGATTTGGAAATCAGACCGACCCAGAATTTCTAAATTTCCACTAGCATCAAACCGTCCTAAGTCTCCAGTGCGATAGAATCGTTGCTGCTCAATAGTAACAAACTTTTCTTGGGTCAGTTCCGGTTGATGCAGATAGCCTTGGGTAATTCCGGCACCACTAATGTAGATTTCTCCGGCAATCCCGATAGGCACCAGGTTGTGCTGGGGGTCATATAATCGCACCGTTACATTATTAAAGGGTTTGCCAACCAGGCTCTTGGTCATCACCTGCTGCCGGGATACCGGGTAGGCACACGCCATGCAACTGACTTCACTACAACCATAGATCACATAAATTTCTGCCTGCCGAAACACGGTTTTCATCGTTTCTAAGAGATCGGCAGGAACCAGATCGCCCCCACAGGAGGCATGGCGGAGGTTGGGAAATCGTTGGCGATCCAGACCATTTTCTTTAATGTAAACCAGTAGTTTACGCATTAAGCTCGGTGAGGTATGAAGCACACTCACCTGGGTCAGGGTTTGCACCAGTCGCTTGAAGTCTAGAATATGATCCCGTTCCAGCAACAGTAATGTCCCCCCTGCCACCAGCGGCGATAGGAGTTCAAAAAAGGTGATGCTAAAGGTGAATCGCGCGATCGCAGGCATGACATCCTGGGAATTAAAGCCAAATTGCGCCTGGGCAGCCAGCAAATAGTGGATCAAATTCCCGTGACTTGCCATCACCCCTTTAGGTTTGCCCGTTGTGCCAGAGGTATAAACCAGGTACGCTGTTTGCTCGATCTCAATGTCGTGATCGGGATTATGGCTGGGTTGGGACTGAAGCAATTCCCAATCGGTATCCAGGCAAAAAATGTGATTGGCTAAAGCCGGTACATTCGGCAGCAAATGAGATTGCGTTAACAAAACCTGAGGGTGGGTATCCTCCAGAATGGTTGTTAACCGCGCCGCCGGATAGGTCGGATCGAGGGGGACATAAACGCCACCTGCTTTCCAGATGCCGAATAAACTGACCGCAACATCCAGAGATGGCTCGACACAGACCGCCACTCTGACCTCGGCTCCCACTCCCAGTTGATGCAGGTAATGAGCCAGTTGGTTAGCTTGCTGATTCAGAGCTGCGTAGGTGAGGGATTGATCTTTGAATCTAACCGCGATCGCATCGGGGCGCTGAACCGCGTGAGTTTCAATATATTGATGAACAATGGTTTGGGGGTAATCGATCGTTGAACTCTGCCAGGTGATTAAGAGTTGATCGAGTTCCGCTTGAGTCAGGAGCGGTAATTGGGCGATCGTACTGTTGCGATCGTCAAGCATAGCAGTGACTAATACCTGCAAATGACCTGCCAGCCGCTTAATCGTATCGGGCTTAAACAGATTGGCGTTGTACCTTAGAATGACTGAAATCGTATGAGCTTGTTGGAGGACGAGTAGATGTAGATCGGGGTTGCTACCGGATTCTGATGTAAAGTGAAAATCTGATAACCAATGGGCTTCATCTTCCAGAAAATGATCAATAAAGGTAATTGAGATTGGCAGGGATGATTCTGTGGCTGATTCTACCTCATCTGGTTTGCTAGCTTGGCATCGTTGTAAAGTGCAATTTAATTGATCAATTAGTGTTTCAGATGTTAATTGGCTATCAATATTTGTATGAATTACGCTGGTCAAATTCTGGTGCTGATCTGAAACCGTTAGATTTAAGCGAATGGTGTTTTGGGGAGCGTAGCGGTAGAGTAGAGCGTGAAAAGCTGCCAAGACCAGCGATCGAGAGTTAATTGGGGAAGAGGATGCTTGGGTTTGCAGTTGCTCTACTAAATGAGGCGGAAGCGTGAAGGCAAAATATTCTGGTTGATACGTTGTCTGAGGTAGTTTGAGAAAATCCCCTGGTAGTTGTAGCGGTGAGGGGTCTGAGCTTGCCGTCGGTGTTTGCAGATGAGCGGCGGTTGACAACGTAACCGATGCAGCGTTAGCTGCCAATATTGAAGCGGAGTCTAAACTTGTTCCGGTGGTTTCGGTGAATGAGCCAACTGTTTGATTACTAGCAACCATCGCAACACTCCTGAAAATAGGGCAAACTAATTTATATTGACAGGTTGAATCAGCCAATCTAGCTGCTAGAGACTAGCAGTGGCGATCGCACAATTTTGATGCAAGAGATCTTTAAGGGCTACAGTAGCCGGATAGCTAATTCCTGATTCTTAGTTACTCTAGTTGAAACATTCCATACTCTCTAAATGGATAGCTAAGTAAGAAGATAGATTAAATTATCTAGACCTGAAAATTAGCATGGCTATTTTACCAAAGCCAGTAGTTTCCCGGAAGTTTACTGGAAAAAAATATAAGTCTAAGGGTAGATACTGGGGTGGCACCGCAGCAATTGCCAGCAGGTAGGACTTTGATCAGGTTTTGGGCAATGAACAGGATTACCCTCTTGTTCAAGAAAACTTTATGATCTCTATAAGTTGTATCAACGGTTACCTTGCAAAATATACGAGGTAACCGCTACATCGGCATTTCACTTAATTCCGTAAAATACTGGGAAATCTGCGGTGTGATCTTAATAAAGCCCTGGATTTTCATGAAGACTACGTAAATCTACTGCCGATCCGGTTTCAACCCGCTTATAGTGAAGTCCATTCCTGAATAGTGACAGTTCAATGCCTGAAGTCGTGATATGCCACCAGCAGAATTTGGTTGTTTAGCTATGCTTCTCTAGCTCTAACCTGTGAATTCCAGTACATAACGATTTCGCGGCGCATAAAGGGTCTAAGTCATCCATAAAATCTCTTTAAGTTACATTCATCCTCTTACTTCATTCACCTGTGCGGGAGAAATTACCATGGCTAATGTTTGCCCTATCAAAGGACTGGATCACCTGGAATTTTATGTTGGTAATGCGAAGCAAGCTGCCATGTTTTATGCCAAATGCTTTGGATTTACCACGACAGCCTATCGAGGGCTAGAGACGGGGGAACGCAAAACCACTTCCTATGTACTAGAACAGGGCGAGATTCGGTTTGTCATCAGTTCATCGTTAAGCCCGGATTATGCGATCGCTCGAAGTGTGTTCAAACATGGGGATACGATCGCTGTGATTGCCCTGGAAGTGAGCGATGTTTTCACGGCTTACCAGCACGCTACAGAACATGGAGCGATCGGGGCAATTCCTCCTACCACCCAAGAGGATCAGTATGGAGTCTTTCAGTTTGCGGCGGTTCACGCCTTTGGCGATACGTTAATCAAATTTGTCGATCGCACCGACTATCATGGCATCTTTGCTCCAGGCTTTGTGCATCGGTCATCTCCCAATAACTCTATGGGTTTAAAGAGTATTGACCATGTGGTGGGTAATGTTGAATTTGGGGCGATGGATCAATGGGTAGATTTTTTCGTCAAGACGTTGGGATTTGATGTGCGGATGCATTTTGATGATCATGCCATTTCCACCGAATACTCAGCCTTAATGTCAAAAGTTTTGGAAAACGGCAACAAAACGATTATCAACATTAATGAACCGGCGAAGGGACGGCGGAAATCGCAAATCCAAGAATACCTGGATTACCATCATGGAGCCGGAGTGCAGCACTTAGGTCTGGCGACCGATGACATTGTTCAGACCGTGATTCGCCTGCGACAAGCGGGAGTAGAATTTCTGCCGATTCCCAAAACCTATTATGATGACCTGGGCGATTGGGTGAAGGAAATTGATTTACCGGTTGAGCAACTGGCAGAATTAGGTATCCTCGTCGATCGCGATCACGAAGGATATCTCTTACAACTGTTTACCAAGCCCATTGGCGATCGTCCTACCTTATTCTTTGAAATCATCGAACGCCACGGCTCACGCGGGTTTGGGGCGGGTAACTTCAAGTCATTATTTGTCGCCCTGGAGCGCGAACAAGCCTTACGTGGCAACCTTTAGTACAGTGCCTAAATTTGGCTTAGGGCTGTAACGGCAGAGTGAGGATTGCCGATCGCATTCGCTCGATCGCTTCCTGAATATTGGTCAATGAGTTGGCATAGGAGATGCGAAGATAACCATCGCCATAGTGACCAAATGCTGTCCCCGATAACACCGCAACTCCGGCTTGCTCCAGTAAATAATCTGCCAGGGCATTTGCCGATAATGGTAGTTGTTTGATGTTGGGAAAGGCGTAAAACGCTCCGGCGGGTTTGAGACAATGGATGCCTGGAATGGTATTTAAGCCAGCGACAACAGCATCGCGGCGACGTTGGAACTCGGCAACCATTTTCTCAACAAAAGCCTGTGACCCTTTGAGTGCTGCCATCCCCGCCATTTGCGTGAAGGCGCAGGTGCAGGAATTGGAATTAATCATCAAGCGGACAATTCCTTCTACCAGGGGTTGGGGAAAAATGCCATAACCCAATCGCCATCCAGTCATGGCATAGGTTTTAGAATGACCATCCAGTAGGATAGTGCGGTCTTTCATCCCCGGCAATTGGATCGGGCTGATATGCTTGCCGTCATAGAGAATCCGAGAATAAATTTCATCCGATAGGATGTAAAAGTTATGTCGTTCAGCCAGTTCGGCGATCGCGGCTAAATCTTCAGGTTGCAACAATCCGCCGGTGGGATTTTGGGGCGAGTTGAGAATCAAGAGTCGGGTGCGATCGGATACAGCATCGACTAAATCATCGAGATGAAATCGAAATCCCATTTCTTCGCGCAATGGTAACGGGATAGGTTTTGCCCCCACAAAGTTAATTACTGATTCATAAATCGGGAACCCGGGATTAGGATAAATCACTTCATCGCCTTCGTTGACTAAGGCTAACACTGTGAAGAAAATAATCGGCTTGGCTCCCGGTGTTACCACGACATGATCCGGGTGAATCTCAATGCCTCTGGTCGTGGTGATATGTTCTGCGATCGCTTCTCGGAACGGTAATAAACCCGCCGCCGGAGTATAGCCGGTATACCCATCTTTCATGGCTCGAAATGCGGCTTCACAAATTGGCAACGGGGTGGGGAAATCGGGTTGCCCAATTTCCAGATGAATGATCGATCGTCCTTGCGCTTCGAGTTGTTTTGCCTTCGCAAACACATCAAAGGCTGATTCTGTTCCTAATCGCTGCATCCGGGTCGCAAATTCCATAAGCACCTCAAACCAGAAATCATTAACTTGGTGGAAATCAGGTTGTATGGCTAAATTGGGGCTTGCCAGCAATCTCGCGATATTGATCGCGTAACACTCGTCGCATGACTTTGTTAGATGCTGTCCGAGGTAATCTCTCTACAATGATCACATCCTGAATTTTGAACAGTGGATTGAGTTGTTGGGCGATCGCGGTTTGCAGCATGGATGTTAATCCTGGTGCCGTTGTGTCAGTCCCTGGTAAAACCACCGCATAAATGATTAATTGGCTGGGGCCGCCATTGGGGGGGGCTACCGCGATCGCGGCTGTTTCACAAACTCCCTCAACGGTATTGATCACTCGTTCAATATCCGCCGAACTGACTTTAATCCCGCCCAGATTCATGCTGTCATCGACTCGACCACAGACTCGATAATAGCCATTGGGCAGACGTTCTAAGTAATCGCCATGACGACGTAATTTCAGGCAATCATTGAACTCTGAACGTCCAGGTTGGTTGAAAGTTGGTGTATTCGCGAAATAAACTTGATCATGATCTTGATGCAGTAATTCTGTGGAAAGACCGATCGCGGGTGGAATAATCCAGCCTTCTCCCTTATCTGCTGGGCGATCGTCCGCATCCAGAATCATCAGATCTAACCCTAAGGCGGGAGTGGTGAAGGTTGCTGGAACACAGGGTTGTAATACTGTGCCTGTGAGATACCCCCCGCCAATTTCCGTCCCCCCACAATATTCAATCACAGGTTTGTAACCCGCTAGCGCCATCAAAAACAGCATGTCCTGGGGATTGGAACATTCCCCCGTAGAGCTAAAGGCTTTGATCGCACTCCAATCTAACCCCTGCATACAATTACTGGCTTTCCAGGCACTGACTAAACTGGGCACGACTCCTAACCGCGTGACTCCTGCCTGCTGAATAAACTCCCCATAGTTCCGCGTGGTGGGGATGCCATCGTATAGGGCGATCGTGGCGCGGTTGATTAAACTGGCATAGATTAACCAGGGCCCCATCATCCAGCCTAAATTGGTTGACCAGGCAACCACATCACTAGGATGAATGTCCTGGTGTAAGTGAGCGTCAACCGCACATTTAATTGGGGTAGTTTGTGTCCAGGGAATGGCTTTAGGAGTGCCAGTCGTACCGGAGGAAAACAGAATATTAGTATGACTACCAGGAGCCATAGGAATGGGGTTGAAGTGGGAATTCGTACTCAGGAATGCCTGCCAGGTCAAATCTCCCGATCGCAGTGTTACGGTTGGTTCCGCCTGTTGAGACAAAACGATCGCGCAGGGAGCCTCGGCGGCAATCACTTTAGTATACAGGGGAAGTAACTTGCCCCCCCGTTGCATCTCGTCCTGGGTAAAAATGGCTTGAGCATTGGCTAACCGTAATCGGGTGGCAATCTCAGTGGCAGCAAAACTATCGGCGATCCCAACTACAGTGCAACCGGCGGCGATGATGCCCAGGTAAATGGCGACGGCCTCTGCGGTCATGGGTAAATCAACCGCGATCTCATTGCCGGGATGAAAACCTAAAGCAACTAAACCATTCGCCACTCGGTTGGTTAAATTTTGTAGTTCGTTGTATGTCCAGGTTGTTAAGGGAGTAGTTTCTGATTGAGTAACGATCGCAATCGCTTCTCCATCTGCTTGAAAACAACTGTCTACTATATTTAGCTTCGCATTCACGAACCATTGCGGTGATTCAGCCCCCTGAGATAGGTCAACGAGTTGGGTATAGGGTTGATGAAACTGAATGCCTAAGCGTTGAATCATCAACTCCCAAAAGCGAGAGCGATTTTGAGTTGACCAGATATGCAGATCAGTGTAGGAAGTAATCGCTAGATCCTGCATGAATGCTGCAATATTGGTAACTTGAGTTTGCTCAACTGTGGGTATCCAGGCAGGAGCTAGATCCTGATCCCAGTCTGCAAACGTAATTTCATGTAGCAGTTGATGTAAAGCAAACGGATGGCTCGGTTGTAAGATCTGCTGGCTGAGATATTGCCAACAGGCGATCGCAGGCAATGATGCGAGGGCTTGATTAATTGGCGGGAGTAGTTCACTTGCCGTTGCTAACTCTACACCACACTGCTGCATTTGTTCCAGCGACACTTGCTTGACCATCATCGCCACCTGGTTTAAGCGTTAACTGAATGTTGTCGATCGGGTTCCAGTCCATCCCAGAAAACGGCGATCGCTGCCAATATGGCTTGCCCCCCCTGAATAAACTTGCTGCGATCGAATTCCGGTTGGAAATAAACGGTTTCCAGTTCTTCTAACGTGTGTCCAGCATGTTGCGCTTCAACGCGATTGTGCCAGGTAAAAAAGGCTAAGGGTAATTGGGGATGGCGAGTGTGTTTGATCTGAATTAAGCCATCTTCTAACTCCTGCCAGAATCCGGCGGCGGCCCAGTTCTCCACCGCGAAACTCGCACCTTCGGCAATACTGGGATCATCACTGCCATACAGGCGTTGTAATTCATCACAAAAATGTAAGGTACTGGGACTCCCATGTTTGCGTTGACCTAAATCTTCGTAATGCAAGCCCAATCCTGCGGCGACGGCAATCAGCCATTCAAAATGAGCCGCTCGGAAGCGACAGATCCCCCCATCCACAGTGCCTTCGGTACTGACAACCTCTGGATCCCCTTCGCGATCGAGATCAACCTCAGGTGGGCTGGCAGAAGCGGCGATCGGTGTACCGGGTTTGCGATAGATTACGCCTAACTCATTCAGCAAGATTTCTCGACTTGCCCGTGACTGTTGTAATGTCGGTGAATTAATCACTTTCAACAAAGCTGCAATCAAAAATTGGTTAGAAAACACTGAAAATTGGCGAATAAAATACTTTAATTCTTCATCCGTAGCGTTTCCAGCTTGAAACCAACGGGTATAAGTATTGTTAGTAATAATCCGATGGTGAAGAAAATCGCGATCGACGTGATGCAGAAAATCCTCAAAGTCATTGACCTGGCATTGAGATAATTCTCCCTGCTGCAACCGCGCTTGAATTCGGCTCGAAACAGTTAAATGAGTTTGATTGGGCGTTAATACAAAATTCATCGATCCTTCCTCCTAACCTTGAAGCACAACGTTTAACCCGATGATTTCATTGCAAACAACAGGCTTTAAACCATCCAGCTATAGGAATACTGCCTATCCTCAATCTCGATCGCGTGCTGAGTGAATTTCAAGGGACGGAACGTGTCAATCATCACGGCTAATTCGTCGGTGCGATCTTTACCGATCGATCCCTCATACATGCCGGGATGTGGTCCGTGGGGAATGCCGTTGGGATGGACGGTGATCGACGATCGCTCGATGCCCTTGCGCGACATAAAATTGCCAGCCGCATAATACAGCACCTCATCGGAATCGACATTGGAATGGTTATAGGGGGCTGGAATTGCTAAGGGATGATAATCAAATAACCGGGGGACAAAGGAACAGATCACAAACCCCGTCGATTCAAAAGTCTGATGTACGGGTGGGGGCTGGTGAATTCGCCCTGTGACAGGTTCAAAGTCATGAATGTTCAGGGCATAGGGGTATAAATAGCCATCCCAGCCAACCACATCTAAGGGATGGTGATGGTAAATATAGGTCGTGATGCGATCGCGGGATTTCACTCGCACCTCAAACTCACCCACCTGATCGTGGGGAATTAACGCGTCTGGTGGGCGCAAATCTCGTTCGTTATAAGGCGCATGTTCCAAAAACTGACCATAGCGATTTAAATAACGAGCCGGGGGTTCAATATGCCCCTGCGCCTCAATCATCAACATTCGTTGCGACTCTCCGACATCGGGTAGAATTCGCCACATGACCCCGGTGGGAATGACTAAATAGTCACCGGAACGATAATGCAAACTGCCATACTGGGTTTCCAGGATGCCGCTACCCTCATGCACAAAGATGACTTCATCCCCGTGGGCAAACCGATACCAATAGGTCATGGGTGCCGTCGGGTGAGTCACGGAAATACACACATCGCTATTCGCTAATAGAGGAATTTTAGCTGCGATCGCGTCCCCTTGACTAGATACTTTGCCAGTGCGTAGATGACGATGCCGTAATGCGCCAAAATCCTCAAACTCTAGGGTAATTTTATGTTCTAAATGAATTCTATCAATCTGAGTTGGGGGATGCAGATGATATAGAAGGGATTGAATGCCAGTAAAGCCATGAATTCCCATCAACTCTTCGTGGTACAGTGAACCATCGGGTTGGCGAAATTGGGTATGGCGCTTATGGGGAATGGAACCAAGGCGGTAGTAGTAGGGCATGGTCTTACCTCATGAAGACCGGACGGCAGGATGGGGTAGGTGGGGGCATAGAGATAGAACGGGGTAAGGTTTTACCGATCAAGATGAGTTTAGACGTAACTGAGTTGAGCGATCGTGCTAAAGATTACCCCGTAGGGCTTGTTCCCGTTCGATCGCCTCAAATAAAGACTTAAAATTACCTTCACCAAAGCTACTGGCTCCGTGACGTTGGATGATTTCAAAAAATAACGTGGGGCGATCCTCAACCGGTTGCGTAAAGATTTGCAGTAAATAGCCCTCCTGATCCCGATCAACTAAAATCCCGAGTTCGGCTAGCTGGTCGATCGATTCATCGATCCTGCCAACGCGGGCAGTCAGATCTTGATAATAGGTGGCGGGGACATGCAGAAACTGCACTCCCGCTTGCCGCAGTTTGCTGACGGTAGTAATGATATCTGGAGTCGAGCAAGCAATATGTTGAATGCCTGCACCTTGATGATAGTCTAAATATTCTTGAATCTGGGATTTGCCTTTGCCGGACGCTGGCTCGTTAATGGGAAATTTAATGCGACCGGAGCGATCGCGCATCACTTTTGACATTAAGGCTGAATATTCAGTGGAAATTGCCTGATCATCAAATTGAATCAACAGTTGAAATCCCATCGTGTCCGCAAAAAACTGCACCCATCGATCCATGTCACCCAACTCAACATTCGCGACAATGTGATCGATCGCCTGTAACCCCACACCTCGATTCTCGGATACAGTCGGCTGCGGCTGGAATTCCGGGGCAAAGATTCCCTGGTAGTTCTGGCGATCGACGAATTTGATTAATACATCTCCGTAGGCATGGATCGCCGCATAGCGAAGGAGACCAAATTCATCCTCAGCGATCGTAGGCGGAATTGCACCTATGGCTCCTTGGGCAGTCACATGGCGATAGGTAGCCACCGCATCCGGGACTTCCAGGGCAATCACCGCTACATGATCACCATGTTTGAGCACCTGTTGGGCGATCGGATGCTCGGAACTTAAGGCGGTACTCAAGACGAAGCGGATGCCTCCCTGTTCCATCACATAGGAGGCAACTTTACGGCTCCCTGTCTCTAAGCCTCGGTGGGCAGTATTCTGAAATCCAAAAAATGTTTCGTAGAAGCCTGCCGCCTGTCTAGCATTGCCAACATAAAATTCCAGATGATCGTACCGGAGAATGGGAAAGAAATCACTCATGCACTTCCTCCTAGACAGAGGCAGGATAAAACATTAGTTAATTGTCATTGTGGCTGCATCTAACTGGCAACTACAAAAACAATACTCAAGAATCAATGCCAACTGATACCGTCGGCAACCTCTTACAATCACCGATACAGTGTTGTCAGCGTCAAATTTGCAAGTAAGAATAACCGTTGAAGCAACTATGAGATTTGCAGCCTCAACTTGGATGTGGCGTTCCTAAGGCTTCTCAGAATAGTTAATAAACTAAACTGAGAAGCCGTACTTAGATTATAGATTTAACCCTTAAGGCTCGTCCAGTGAATATAATTAACTGTTAAGCTTGATTCGGGGTTCATCTTCTCCTAAGATACTGATAAATTTTGGTGGCTTCATACATCTAGAGAAATAAGTTGCTCACATTGCCCTCTGTATCAGTTCAGCCTATGATTAAACCAACCGAGCAACTGAAGCCATTAGATCAAAAAGATCGGCTGTTATTGCGACTACTGCAAGCCAATAGTCGAATCAGTAGTGCTGAATTAGCCCGCCAACTCCAGCTTTCCCCTCCAGGGTTACAAAAGCGGTTAAAACGCCTGGAAGAACATGGTTTTATTGAAGGGTATGTGACGCTCGTTAATCGGGAAGCGTTGGGATTAGATCTGCTATGTTTTACTCAGGTGACACTTACCCATGAACAGCCGGAATCTGTCGGGCAGTTCTGTGAACAGGTGCAAGGATTACCGGAAGTGCTGGAATGTCATCATTTAACAGGAGAATTTGATTATTTATTAAAGGTGGTGGTCACGAATCCGCAACAGCTTGAACAATTCTTAACGGAGAAGATTAGAAAGTTACCGGGAGTCGATAAAGTTCGTACCAGTATTGTGTTGAGTGAAGTGAAGGTGTCTACCTCGCTACCATTAGATAGTTTGGAAGCAAATCGTTAACTGGCTGAATTGCGTTAGAGTACAGGGAGGTGAATCGGGTGTTGATGTCGTTGCAAGCACTACTAACCTCGATCGTGGACTATGCTGGACTCTTTCCACCTGCCCAACTCAGTCTCCCGGACGCGATCGCCGTCTACGATCGAGCTAAGGTTTCACCCTATGCCTGGATGCTTAATCATTTTGTGATTCCAGCCAGTCGCTTAGTGGAACTGGATCAAGCTCTAGCTACACTTGCTCCTGATCAGCAATCAACTACGTCCTGGGCACTGAGTGTAATTTTGTCCAAGGATTGGATGGCGGAACTGGCGACACTGCAAGCAATGAATGATTTGAGTGGGGGAAACCCTGAGACAGGGATGACGATCGCCGCTTGGGAAATTGCTCCCCTGCCGCCGGAGCAAATTTTTCAAGTTTGTCAGCATTTACCCTCTAGCGTACCAGCGTTTTTTGAAATTCCAGGGGATGCCGAGTTAGCACCCTACCTGAGCGTCTTGCAGCAAACGAACAGAGCCGCGAAACTGCGGACAGGCGGTGTAACAGCAGTCGCTTTTCCGGATAGTCACCAACTCAGTCACCGGATCTTAGCTCTGGCAGCCGCAGGAATTCCATTTAAAGCGACGGCGGGTTTACATCATCCCCTGCGGGGCAAACATCTCCTGACGGAGCAACCGCATAGTCCAGTTGCGATGATGCATGGGTTTCTCAATGTCGTGGTGCTAGCGGCATTGGTGTATCAGCAAAGCCTGTCACTTGATGAAGCTACTGCACTTCTAGAAACATTGACGATCGCACCACTGCAATTTACCGATACAGCGATCAGGTGGCACGATCGCACTCTATCAATTCCTGAAATTAACCAGTCTCGCCAACAATTTTTTCACTCCTTTGGCTCCTGTTCATTCCAAGACCCGATCACTGATCTTCATACTTTAGGACTGCTATGATTTGCACCATTGATGCCACTCATGATCCGAATTTGCGCAGTTGGGTAGAATCGGCAAATCAGTCCGGCAGTGATTTTCCCATCCAAAATTTGCCTTTGGGGGTATTTCGTCGTCCGGATGGAGCAGACTCCCCCCGGATTGGCGTTGCGATCGGCGATCAAATCCTCGATTTAACGGTCTGTTCCCAATTGGGGTTATTGCAAGACCTACCAGAAGCCCTCCAAGCCGCCTGTTCTGCTGCTGGCCTCAATCCCTTAATGGCACTGGGACGCACTGCCTCATCCCAATTGCGTCAGCATTTAAGTCAGTTGCTCAGTGCAGGGCACACTCCACCTGCTGCCAACGCTATTTTAGTCCCGATGCTAACGGCAGAGTTGTTGCTTCCGGCGACGATCGGAGACTATACAGACTTCTATGCCTCGATTTTCCATGCTACCAACGTGGGCAAACTGTTTCGTCCTGACAATCCCTTACTGCCCAATTACAAATATGTCCCGATCGCCTATCATGGACGGGCATCGTCGATCGTGCCCAGTGGCACACCGATTCAGCGTCCGTCTGGACAACGAAAGACCCCGCAGGAAACAGTCCCGATCTTTGCTCCCTGCCAAATGCTGGATTATGAGTTAGAAGTTGGCTGTTTTGTCGGCGCAGGTAATGCGTTAGGAGAAACAATCGCGATCGCCCAGGCCGAAGATTACATATTTGGACTCTGTTTAGTCAACGATTGGTCAGCCCGAGATATACAAGCCTGGGAATATCAACCCCTGGGGCCGTTTCTTGCCAAAAGTTTTGCGACAACCATCTCTCCCTGGATTGTAACTCTAGAAGCCCTGGCTCCCTTTCGCTGTGCCGCCTTTGAGCGATCGCCGGACGATCCTCAACCCTTACCCTATCTCACCTCAGCCGACAATCAGCAGCATGGCGGCATTGACCTGACGCTGGAAGTTTGGTTGACCTCTGCCCAAATGCGCCAACAGGATCTACCTCCCTTACGCTTAAGCTCTAGCTCGTTTCAGCAGATGTATTGGACGGTTGCCCAAATGCTGACCCACCATGCCAGTAACGGCTGTAATCTGCGTCCAGGGGATTTGTTTGCCAGTGGCACTGTCTCAGGTGATGCAAGTGGGACACAGGGATGTTTACTGGAAGCGACTCAACGGGGCACTCAGCCGATCGAGCTACCGACTGGAGAGGTGCGATCGTTCCTACTTGCCGGAGACGAAGTGATTTTGAGAGGATATTGTGAACGAGCCGGTTATCCTAAAATTGGGCTAGGCGAGTGCCGTGGCATTATTAGTTAATTGATAATCTGGACTCAACGCAGGGACTAGACGGCGGCTGTATGTCCTCAGCATTAATTTTTTCTTGCCAGAACAAATTTACTGAAACCATTAGCTTTGCTATCAAAACCCCAGCAGCAATCTACTACTGGAGTTTGGTTTATGGGATTTAGGTTCGATCAATTAGTCGGAGTTTCTTTCTAGCAGCGATAACAGGCGGCTGCGACACTGCCGCAGGAGCAGGAGATCAATCGTTTTTTGATTGACCCAACCTTTAGCTTTCAATAGCTCCCCAAATCGCTTTCCTGGCGATCGCTGCTGTTCATATAAAATAATCCGAATCTGCGTATCTGAAAGTAGACCGAGTTCACGTAAAGACTCGCCTAATGGCTGATGAGATACATCCTGTTCTGAATTGTTCATGAGCGATTCTCCAGAAACTAGCATTGATTTTGCCAGAGAGCGGGGGAAAGTCTGGCAAAACATCCAAGCACGTTTTAGTTTAGGTACGAAAAATAAGAATAGTATAAAACTGGTAATTTTACTGAGATTCTTTTTGAAAAATACACATTGTTGGAGCGCGATCGCCCATCCTCAATACCTGGGCTGTTCCGGTTTTCGGGGAAAGAGCAGGGCGATCGTGGTCTGAGTGACTCAGACACCTGGATGTTTCAGGAGCTAACGAATGGGAATTTCAATCACAAACTCTGTGCCCTGTCCTGGTTGTGACAAGCATGTGAGTACGCCATGATGCTTTTCAACCACAATCTGATGACTGATGGACAGTCCTAACCCTGTACCTTTACCAATGGGTTTCGTGGTAAAGAAGGGATCAAAGATATGAGTTCTGATGGCATCTGGAATGCCCGGCCCATTATCGGTAATGTGGATCTCAATGCTGGGGCGATCAAGGGAGTGTCCCAGCCTGGTACGAATGGTAAGCTGGCTGGGTTGGGTGGTGGTACTGCTGGGGCGGGCTTGCTCGATCGCATCGATCGCATTACTCAGAATATTCATAAATACCTGATTAAGCTGTCCAGCGTAGCATTCTACGGGGGGGAGGTTCTGATAGTGTTTGCTCACCTCAATGCCCGGATGCTCTGGCTTCGCTTTTAACCGATGTTGTAAAATCAACAACGTACTCTCAATCCCCTCATGGATATCAACGGGTTTCTTTTCTGCCTGATCCAGGCGCGAGAAATTGAGTAGTGACAGCACGATTTGCCGAATCCGATCGGCTCCTACTTTCATAGACCCCAGGAGTTTGGGCAAATCCTCCGCAATAAACTCTAGATCGATCGCATCGGCCTGTGCCTGTACCCTGGCGCTTGGGTTGGGGTAGTCTGCCTGATAGCTCTGTAGCAGGTTGAGCAAATCCTCCGCATACTCATGGGCATGGGAAAGATTGCCATAAATAAAGTTCACAGGGTTATTAATCTCATGGGCAACTCCCGCCACTAATTGCCCTAAACTCGAAATCTTTTCCGTTTGGATCAGTTGGGTTTGAGTGCGGCGTAACTCTTCGACGGTTTGTGCCAGATCCTCGGCTTGCTGACGGGTTTGGGCTAATAACTCGGCTTGCTGCAATGCCATACCCAGTTGGGCGGCGGTTTGGGCGAGAAACTTCACTTCCGAAGCATCCCAAATGCGGGGAGCCGAATGCTGATAGGCAGCCAGTAATCCCCAGAGTTCCTGACCGACGAAAATCGGCGCGATCGCAAATGCCTGAATATGAAACTGGTTGAGAATATCAACATGACACTGATATAACCCTGCCTGGGTGATATCATCTACGGCAAAGGTTTCATTATGGCGATAGCGTCCACCTTGCGTCACCTGTAAGTAGGTATCGTTCCACACCAGGTTTTCACCGAGCCTCAACATACCTCGCCATTCTGGAGTTGTAGATTCAAAATCATGAATGAATTCACCACCCCAATCGGGATTAAAGCGATAGACCGCCACCCGTTCTGCTTTTAATAACTGGCAAACTTCCTCAGCTGTTGTCCGGAACAGCGTTTCGGGAGTGAGCGAGGAGCGAATTTTAGTGACTACTTCCAGTAAGGCTTGCTGTTGCTCGGCGGTTTGTTGTAGTTGCAGGGTGCGTTCCTGAACCTGTTGTTCCAGGCTGGCATTGATCAATTCCAGTTGCCCATGAATTTGTGTATGTAAAATAGCGGCAGCAAAATGGCTGGCTAAAGCCTGGGCTAATTCAATCTCCGACGATCGCCAATCCACTATCTGGTTTAATTTCAATTCTTTCCAGGCCGTAAATGACTGGCGGGCGCGGTTCTGGCGCTGATCGGGGTCAAACTGTCCTGCCCATAGGGTTTCCGTTGTGGTGGTAGTCCGGAAGATTGTCAGGTAGCCTAACCGCCGTTGACCATATTCTAAAGGAATGATCAGGATGCCACGGATACTAACGGGTTGACAGATGGATTGCAACCACTGTAAGCCTGTGCTCTGCTCAGTATCTGGAATTGCCCAAACGGTGGGATGATCCGCCTCAAAGGCAGTTTGCCAAGCATTTGTTTGCTCGATCGCGGTTGCCATACCCTGCTCAGAACAGTCAGGCTGTAAGCCGCAGGTATAGAGTTGTCCGCTTGCACTGGTGGTTTGGAATTGAACTAAGTGCCCTGTGGTACTGGCTTGCAGTTCAAATGCAGTTGGCGTGACATAGAGCCGACCTCCGACCCCTTGCAGGGCGGACACTGTTTCCGCCAATGCTGCCAACAAATCAATCCTAGGGTCTGAGCGTAGTAGTGTGGCAATCCGATTAATGGTGGTTTCACGGTGCGCCTTTGCCTGGGTCTGCTCCAAGAGGATAGATTGCGCGATCGCCACAGCTAATTGATCCACAACCATTTGTACGGCTTGCAGTTCTGCGGCTGGAGTAGAGCGTGGCTCGGAATGGTGAGACACCAGTAGCCCCCAAAGCTGCTGATCATGCAAAATAGGTACGGCTAAAGAAGACTGCACTCCCATTGCCGTCAAATACTCGATATGGCAGGGTTCAACGGTACGATACTGCATTTCATCAAGGATAATTTCGCCAGTCTCCGCCTGACGGACGAAACTTTGTCCAATCTGTTGTTTGGAGACATCGACCACAGAGCGCATCCGCGATCGAGCAAACAACTCACGGGCGTAAGCGGGAATATCATCGGCAGGGAAATTCAGCCCCAGAAGGGAGGGTAACCGTTGTTCCAGAATTGACTCCGCGAGCACCTGACCACTACCGTTTGAGTGGAATTTATAAATCATCACTCGATCAGTTGCCAGGAATGATCGCACTTCTGCCACTGTAGCGGTCAAAATATCTGGCAAGGTTAAGGACTGCAAAATCCGGCTAGTTGTCCGGTGGAGCAAGTTGGCAAGACTGACCGGTTTCTGTCGCTCTGATACAGGAATCATATTCATAAATTTGCTCCATCAGGCTAGGACTGATTTACCTTCCGCGAGGCACTAGGGCGTTGGAATGGGTAATATCCTTAGGTTGCCCGTGATAAATCTATGATGAACATTTAAAGAACGTTAGCGCCAATAAATTTAATTTTTCTAGAAAATTTTGGTGTTGAGGGGTGAATTTTCGTTCACCCCTGATGCTGGTTTTATACCAACGATCGCAGGAGTGAGGCGATGGCTTGGGCAACGGGCTTCAGCCATCAGCCGTAATCTGAGCAATTAATTCCTGTTTGATCGCGTCTGCTTGCTGGTTATCAATTTGACAGGTTCCGGCATTAATATGCCCACCTCCTCCATATTTCAGCATTAACTCCCCAATATTGGTTTTGGAGGTGCGATTCAAAATTGATTTACCTACTGCAAACACCGTGTTTTGCTGTTTTAGTCCCCACATCACATGCATAGAGATATTGCAATCTGGGAATAGCGCATAGATCATGAAGCGGTTCCCCGCATAAATAGTCTCTTCGGGTCGCAACTCCAAAACTACTAAGTTTTGATGCACCGTGGCACAGCGCTGAATCTGTTGTTTGAATAGTTCTTGTTGCTCAAAATACAGATCAACACGTTCTTTAACATCGGGTAGATTGAGAATCTCGCCAATCGAATGATCTCGGCAAAAGTCAATTAATTCCATCATTAAGTTGTAGTTAGAAATGCGGAATTCCTTAAACCGTCCTAAACCAGTCCTAGCATCCATTAAAAAATTGAGTAAAACCCAGCCCTGAGGATTAGTAATGTCATCGGCACTAAATTGAGCCGAATCGGCTTGATCAACAGCAGACATCATTTCTGGAGAAATCTGGGGAAATCGGGCGGCTCCACCAAAGTAGTTGTAAACGACCCGTGCCGCAGACGGGGCATTCGCATCGATGACATAGTTTTCCTGAGTAGTTTCATTTCTTAATGTTTCACTGGAATGATGATCAAAGACGAGATGTGCCCCTTCAACATAGGGGAGGTTCGTTGTAATATCACGATCGGTAATCTCAATCTTGCCATCCTGCATATCCTTCGGATGTACAAATTTGATGTCATTGATCATGTCGAGGTCTTTCAACAATACGGCACACACCAATCCATCAAAATCGCTGCGAGTGACTAACCGATATTTTTCCTGCATAGACACCATGAGCTGTTCCTCCCAATCATTTCCTTGCCTACTGGGCTCCTCAAATTTTTCGCTCACTACAGAAGATTTGAGTAGCCCCCGCTTTAGAATGCCCTAAACCCCGATCGACGCAACAGTTGGCGATCGACCAACCAACTTCATTTGATCCTGTCTGTGCTATTACGCTATGCGCCATTTGCCCTCTGCTCCAACGTTTTCTCCGACCTGGCAGGTTGCCTGGGGGCAGGTTGATCACATCCCAGACCCGATCTGGCGGGATCAACAGCTTGCGATCGTGGTGAATTCGTCCTCAGAAATCGAGCCGCCTTTTACCATCAGTCCATCTCAACAATTTGTTGTGGTTGGGGAGGTCTGGTTAAGTCAGCGCGATCGCCTATTATCAGCGTTGTCCGATCATCGGTTACAAACAGATTCAGATTTACAATTAATCGCGGTGGCTTGGGAACGTTGGGGGATCGCCACCCTGGATTACTTGATTGGCATGTTTGGCATCGTGGTATGGGATCGCCACTGTCAGCGGCTCTGGTTAATCCGGGATCGGGTGGGGACACGGACGCTCTACTACACCACCACAGGAGCGACCCGGTGGATTGCGCCCCAGTTGCGATCGTTATCTACTTATCGATCGACTGAACTGGATCTAGTCGCCCTGCGAGATTACCTGTGCTGTGCCTTTGTGCCTGGAGAACGGACGCTTTGGCAACAGGTGCGAGAACTGCGACCGGGAACTGTTCTGCGTTTACCAGATGCCACGATCGAGCCATATTGGCAACTCCAAGAGCAAATTATCGGTGAGGAACAGCCGCTCACCTGGCATAGCGATCGCTTACGCACTTTGCTAGAACAAGTGGTTGTGGAAGCCTTACCTTTTAATCAACCTGTGGGCGTGTTTCTATCGGGGGGCTTGGATTCCAGTAGCATCACCGCCCTGGTAGCCAAGTTTCATTCCCACCCTGTCCATACCTACTCAATTCATTTTGGAGCGGAGTGTCCCAATGAGTTAGAGTTCTCTAATTTAGTGGCTCAACACTGTCAAACGCAGCATCATGTTTTAGAAATTCCCTTAACTGAACTGTGGGCACAACTGCCCGAAACGATGGCAACGTTGGATGATCCGATCGGGGATCCGCTCACAGTGCCTAACTTGCTGCTGGGACAATTGGCTCAAGCATCGGTACAGGTGATTTTAAATGGAGAAGGAGGTGATCCCTGCTTTGGTGGACCGAAAAATCAGCCGATGCTGCTCAACAATTTATACAGTTCTGTCACCACCGGTGATGCGCTCTCTGCCTATCTGCGTTCGTTTCAAAAATGTGCGGCGGATCTCCCCCAATTACTGAAGCCAGAGGTTTGGGCAACGGTGCAATCTGTACCTTCCGTGTTCTTAGCAGATTTAGCATCCCAGATGAATTACCTGAATCGGTTGATGGTATTGAATATCAAATTTAAGGGAGCCGATCACATTCTAACGAAGGTAAATAACCTGACTCAAGCGGTTGGTTTACAGGGACGATCGCCGTTATTTGATGCTCGCTTAGTGGAACTGAGTATGCAAATTCCGCCCCATCATAAACTTTCGGGGGTGCAGGAGAAGGCGGTGCTGAAACAGGCAGTCATTGATCTATTACCTGACAGGATTGTGCATCGTCCTAAAAGTGGCATGATGGTTCCGGTTCAGTTTGGTTTCCGGCAAGTCTGGAACCGATCCGCCAAAGCCCTATTGTTAGATCGTCATGCCGCGATCGCACCGTATTTAAATCAGACGCTAGTTCGCCAGTGGCTGAATTATCAAGGTGATCCCTGGAATCGATACGGGGTCAAACTTTGGTTACTAGCCAGTTTAGAACTATGGTTACAAGGGCACGATCGTTAACCGAAACTATCGATCGTGTAAATTGAACTACCCCCATCATCCATCAGCACATAGGTATCACTGCTATCCATTGCCAAGTCTCGACTACCAGCAATCCCACGATTGAGGAGTTGAATTAATCTGTGCGGGGTAAACGATTCCAATTCCACATAATTTCCCGCCTCTATCCATTTCAGTTCATCAGTAGATAATTCCTGGCGAACGTGAGTAGGTAATTGTTTGGCGGCTTGAGCCGATTCGGGTGAATTTTGCATCAATAAACCTCTTTTTGCCCGCAGAACTTGGCGCGGTAATATACCAACGTCAACAATTACTACATTACTGTCTAAAAACCATTTTGGACTTTGGCGCAATTGATGGAGTCGTTCTAAACCTTGCGGACTACAATTATGTAAGGTGTACACTTTAAGATCGGGATTACGCCGCACCATTTGCATCGTTGTCTCAAAAATACTCTGGGGATAACCTTTAATACTCAGAATTGCACAATTATTTTCAAAGTGAAAGTGATTAGTAATGAGTAGATGCGCGATCGTATCTGACTCACATACCACCAGCCGATCGAAACTATAAACACTGACCTCGGGACTAATCGCCGCCGGCAGTTGAGCCTCCCGTGGTGTCGTTAATAGTTTCTCCGGTGCGCCATTAATTTGCGTCCAGGTATATAGCCAATCCTGTAACTGGCTAGCAGAAATTCTTAAGGAAACAGTCTGTTTATGGCGGAATCGTTTTGTACTACCTACAATGATTAAGGCAATCCCGATTAAGACCAGCCAGACTTGCTGGAGTACAAAGACTCCCACTCCAGCTAGAATAAAGCCACCAATCTGCAAGCCGTTTAAGTTCGTGCCCAGTTTCCGATTTAAACGTTGATTAATTAAATAAAGTAGCTGTTTTGACGTGAAATAGAGCGTGTGATTAGCAGAAACATCCGCGATCGCTTTCGCAAAAAAGCCATCTGTGATTTTATTTGCCCCCATTGTGGTTGGTTCAAAGACAAACTGATGGTTACATTGTTTACAACGACCTTGATTGGCAGTACGATCGCGAAGTAAGTTATCTGTGCCGCATTGAATACATTTCATAATCACCTCTGATCAACGATAAATTACTCTGGTAATCGCATTCAATTGCTAAAAAATTTGATTGATTAATAGCGTCTGGTAATCTTCACGCTGTCGAATTAAGCGATGGCGATCGGCTTCTAGCAGAACCTCAGCCGGACGGGGACGGTGTAAAAAGTGCGAGGACATGGCATACCCATAGGCTCCCACATCCAGAATTGCCAATATGTCCCCCGGTGCTAAGGGTGGTAAGGTACAGTTGCGCCCTAAATAATCGCGGGAGTAGGTGGTATTCCCACAAACATCCGTCGGATGCAGGTTAGTATGTGAGTCCGTTAAGGCAACAATCTCCCGATACCCTCCGTGAACCGCCGGAACAGAGAGATTAGCGATCGTGGTATCCACTCCGACAATCTGTCGTTCATCCTGCCATTTCACAGCAACAACTTGGGTTAATAACATGGCACACCCAGCGATCGCGGCCCGACCCGGCTCAAGCAGCAAATCAATCGGACGATCGCAGCAACTTAACTGAGCCGTTAATTCAGCACCAAACTGCTCCCAGTTGAACGCTGCCCCCTCATGGTGGTAGGGGTAACCAAATCCACCACCAAAATCGAGGTATTGCCAATCGGGTAATTGTCGAGCTGTCGTTAGTACCGCTTGAATCACCTGGGTAAAAGCGGCTGTTGCATTGGTTCCTGTGCCGCGATAGAAATGTAATCCAGTTAACGGTAGCCCAACTTGCTGGGTGAGGGCGATCGCGGCAGGAAATTCTGACGGACGTACTCCGATCCGGCTATCTCCCGTCAGATCTGGTTGATTTAAGCGTAATCCTAACCGCAAGGGGCGAGATCGCTGCTGCTGATATACTTCACAGCATAACTGTAACTGCGATAGACTATCTAGATTTAATGTAGTGATGCCCCAGGCTAAAACCTGCTCCATTTCCACACGGTTTAAGTTACTCCCACTATAAACAATGCGATTGGGGGTAAACCCAGCCTGTAACCCTAAATAAATGTCTCCGGGAGTATTGGCATGTAAGCCCCAACCGGCTTGATGGAACTGTTTCAACAGTGTTATGTTGCCATTGGTCACACTAGCAAAGTGGATGTGAGTATGAGGATAGGTAATAGCCTGGGTAAGCCGCTTGATTGTATATTGCAAAACATCATCTACATAGACATAGAGAGGTGAACCATAGTGATTGATTAACTCAGGCACTAGTTCAATCGGACAAGGAAGTTTGAGTAAATCTGGTCTCTGCCCTGTGACTAAAGAGGGATTAATGAAACTCATTCTATCTAAACCTCATCATTGTTTTTCAGCCAGTATTCATATCGCGATCGTAATCTCCATGCCCAGGGAGGTAACCAAAATGGATGGTGTCGAGATAATACTGGCACAGGCTCACTGAGGAACTGCGATCGCCAGATTTGCCAGGTGATCAGTAGCCAAAGGATTTCGCCCACCCGTCGCCCTTGAATGCCTGCGCCTAATTTACCAGCTACAATTCGTTCGGCTAGATCCGGTTGCCAAATGCCCTCTGCTTGCAGCACTGCCGGATTTAACCAATCTCCCAACGATCGCCACCATGCTTGCCAGCACCAGCTAGTGATTGGCACTCCCATGCCTCGCTTTTGCCGCCAGACGATTTCACTGGGCAACCAGGATTCTGCTGCTCGTTTAAGAATGTACTTTTCACACGCTCCTTGCAAACACAGTTCTCCAGATAGTTGAAAGCTCCATTGAGCTAACGACACATCACAAAATGGCGATCGCACCCATAATCCCTGGGAAAATGCCAGATTCGTTGCTCGGGGTTGAATATTTTGTGCCCCTTTCAGCATTAAGGTAGCTCGGCGCAGTTGATGTAGTGGCGATCGAGTAAACGCTGGTTCTAATGCTGTTCGTAACCAATCCTGCGGCTGCATGGTTTGAATGTGCTGATAAACCGTGGGCTGGAATACTGCCGCTTCATAGCCCCATAATCGATGAAATGTGCGTAAATAATGTTGAATAAATAATTCTGAATTGGTGAAAAGATCGTGTTGATAAATGCTAGCGGCAATTAAGGGTTTGTTTGTCCAACCGGCAAATAATTGATCGCCGCCCTCACCGTTAAACACGATCGTCGTATCTTGACGAGCCGCTTGATTCAACAAAAATAACGGCACCGTTACCGCATCCCCAAAGGGTAGATCTAGAGCCGCGATCGCTGGTTTGATTGCCTGCCGGACTCGCTGAGGACTGGCATCCACTTTGGTTAAAGGGATATGTAAATAATTTGCCACTTGCTCCGCATAGGGATACTCCGAAATTCCGGCACTCCCAAAATCCAATGTATACGCATGCACCTTTACCCCTGCCTGCACTAATAACGCTGCCACGATCGCCGAATCTAACCCACCGGACAAAAATACACCAACGGTTTGATCCTGAATATCCGCAATCTGCCGCGCCACTGCCGCCTTCAACAGCGTTTGTAAGTGAACGATCGCCGCTGCTTCATCCTGAATTTGTTCCGTCGCCTCCTGCCACTCCCCACATTGCACGATGGTTGGCGCTGTAATCTTGCCCTGATCATCCCTGTGCCAGATCTGCTCTGTTCCGGCGGCAATTGCCAATATGCCAGCGATCGGGGTTAAAGGAGTGGGTACGTAGGAAAAACAACTATATCCATATAAACCAGGGATACTGACTGTTGTAGAGGGCAGAATGGTCAAAAGTAATTGCAATTGCGTGGCAAACCAAATCACCTCTCCAACCTGTGTCCAGTACAGAGTTACCCGTCCAAACGGCTCTCGTCCTAGCTTCAAGTGTTGTGGCTGAACCTGCACCCAAGCATCTGTGCTATCCAGGTCTGATGCTGCAACAGTGACCCGCCTTGCGTCGGTCAGGCAATTGGTTTGGACAACCCAGGTAAGTGAACTAAACCGTTTCAGAATGCTCTGTAGCTGTTGATCTAAGTTGGTTGATTCGGTATATCCCCAATAACCAACAAATTGCTGAGGGTGAGTTGCGATACTGGCAGTCACCGAACTAGTCATATTCTCTATTGCACACTGAACGTAGTATCACTGAGGCGACGATCGCCACTCAACATTTGTACTGTCCAAATCCCTGTGGGAGCCGAGGAGCCCAGGGCATAGCGACAGAATGTATTCCAGATGGGGGTGCTGATTTCGCGAGTTTGGTAGTGATTTTGATGCACGATGTTGCCGTTAGGATCGATCCATTGGCAAGATAGAGACAGTCTTTGTCCGACCGGAGCTTCGGCTAACGTGACTCGGTAAAATAACTCGGGATTTGCCTGACGCGTTACCTGGGTTAACGTCTCACCTGAATCTGAGGCAAGAGTAATCCGATCCTGCTGCACCGCTAACCGAGCCAGGATTTGTTGCTGTTGATGTTCCAACCAAATAAAGCTGGCAATTGCCAGGGTAATCACAGCAGTCACCGCTCCAAGGACCCAAATCATCCGACGCTGGCGGGCTGCTAAAGCTTCTCGTCGTCGCAGTTGCCCGATCGCTTCATCAAACAATTCCGGCGGCAAATTCAACTCCTGCAAAATAGCTTTTACTTGATCTGCATCGAGTTCTGCCTGTTGTCGCTGTGACAAGCGCTCTACTTCTGCAACAATTTGAGTCAGTTGGGTTTGAGTTAACCGTTGATTCATACCTGCAAGTATGTCCTACGCTAGATCGTCACTTCTCCCTCTCATTATCGCCTGTCTTTCTCGATCGTCCATCAATAAATAATTACAGCAGTTTTTGCCCCCCTAGCCCCCCAATTTTGGGGGGAACAGGAGCCAAAGTCCCCCAGAATATAGCCTGACGGCATCGTAGAAAGGGGGCTTAAAGCCCTACGGGCATACTAGAAAAGGGGGCTGACCGAATTGACAAGTGTGGTGCATTCATTTGAAAACGGCTGTATGTAATCCCACAGAACCCCTACGCAGATAGTCAAGGTAGTTTCACCCAGGACGGATGAGGCTGTAATCTACTGGTTTACGGGGATGCCATTCTTAATTGTGCCTGCCATGATCAGGATAGTTAGATGACCTGCTCACCCCCTGGCTTAGAACTATGAAACAAATTCTCGTGATTGAAGATGAAGCCTGTTTACGAGAGAACCTGACCGAACTATTAGAAATAGAGAATTTTCAGGTGATCTGCGCTGAAAATGGCCAGCAAGGGGTTGAATTGGCACAGACTTATCCAGTCGATCTCGTCCTCTGTGACATCATGATGCCAGAATTAGATGGATATGGGGTGCTACACCAAATTCGATCGCTCCCCGGCTTGGTCACAACTCCCTTCATTTTTCTCACGGCTAAGGCAGGTAAACCAGATATCCGTCATGGCATGGAACTGGGGGCAAGTGATTATCTAACCAAGCCTTTTACCCACGCTGAGCTAATCAACACGATTAAAACTCGTCTAGAAACACAGACTACGGTTGAACAACACTATCAACAAAAACTAGAAGATTTACGAGGGCATCTCTCGACATATTTACCCCATGAATTACTAACGCCATTAAATAGTATTTGTGGATTATCAAGTTATTTAACAACATACGCGGCTAAGCTGGAAACGGCAGAGGTCGCTGAAATTGGTAGCTTGATTTCTAAATCAGCATGGCGACTGGAGCGAACAATCCAGAATTCATTACTATACGCCAAATTACGGCTGGATGCTCAGAATCAAGAAAGCCTTTTGGCTTATCAGAATATGAGTTGCAATTATTCTGAAAGTGTTATTGCTAGTGCTGCAATGAAGGTGGCTCAACGGGTCGATCGCAATGTTGATTTAAGCTTGCAACGCAGTATTAGTCCTATCCTGATTTCTGATACTAATTTAGAAAAAATTGTTGAAGAATTAGTGGATAATGCTTGTAAATTCTCCAGATCAGGGATGCTAATTCATCTTGTGAGCGAATTTCAGCAGGATCGATTTATTCTAGAGGTAATCGATCAAGGGCGAGGGATGACATCTGCCCAAATTGCCGATATAGGAGCCTATATTCAGTTTGAACGTAAGTTTTATGAACAACAGGGATCTGGCTTGGGGCTAGTCATTGTTCGGCAGATTACGGAATTACATCATGGCAAGCTAGACATTACCAGTACGCCCACAGGAACCATTGTTCGGATTGAACTTCCTGTAAAAGAAAAGTAATTAGTCAGCAAAATGATAGGACAAACAAGATGCATGAAGTAGAGGCAGAGCCTGATCAACAATTACTCAATGCCTCTCAGGAACAGGGGGATCAGCCTACTTTAGAGGAACTTCAAGCCCAGTTTGATGCAACATTTGACCAAACAGCGGTTGGGTTAGCCCATATTGCGCTCGATGGTCAATTCCTCCGAGTCAACCAGAAACTCTGTGAGATCCTGGGTTATACTCACTATGAGTTGCTAACGAAGCGAATTCAAGAAGTTACCCATCTTTATACGGTAGAAATAGATGCAGAACTGCTACAGCAACTGCTGAAACTGGAAATTCGTACCTACTCGATCGAAAAACAATATGTGAAGCGAACGGGTTCAATTATTTGGGGTAAGCTAACAGTTTCGTTGGTATTGCATGAGAATAAACAGCCTCACTACTTTGTTGCTGTTATTGAAGATATTAGTGAACGCAAGCGCACAGAGGCTTCTTTATTACGTTACAGCCAACGAGTGTTGGGACTTCATGCGATCGAACAAGCTATTCTAGCTAAACGATCACCTCAGGAGATTGCTCAGACCTCTCTCTGCCATTTGCGCCAGTTAATTCCTTGCCAGCAAGCAATGGTGCTGCTATTTGATTTCCAGATCGATGAAGCTCGGGTGATTTCTAGTGCGGCTGATGGAGAACTGTTATTTCCAGAGGATACAGTGTTTCCTTTAGATAGAATATTCAATTCGGATGAATTGCATATTAATCGGTTTCGCCATATCTCTGATTTAACTCACTTGGCGATGCCCTGTCTACTTTCGCAACGCTTAATTTCAGGGGGAATGCGTTCTTCGTTAGCGATTCCGTTGTTTGTCCAAGCAACGACGATCGGGGAACTACTGGTGGTAGATGCTCGAACAATGGCGTTTAACTCAGATCATGTGAGTATTGCCTGTGAAATTGCCGATCACTTGGCGATCGCCATTCAGAATACTCGGTTGTTTGAGCAGGTTCGTAGCGATCGGGAACGGTTACAGAATCTCTCAGCCCGTTTGCTAGAGGCGCAGGAGACGGAACGCCGCTATATTGCCCACGAGTTACATGATGAAATTGGACAAGCGTTGACAGCGATCAAAATTAATTTACAAATCCTTCAACATTCGCTGAATGAAGGTGATCAGTCTCCTCGAATCGATGACAGCATTGCCATTGTGGATAATGCTCTTCAGCAGGTACGCCATCTATCGTTGGATTTACGACCATCATTACTAGATGATTTGGGGCTTCAGGCCGCTTTACGCTGGTATATCGATCGGCAAATAGAGCGTACAGGCATCTGTATTGATTTTCAATGTCTTGTGGAACTAAGCCTATCCCAAACGATCGGGACAACCTGCTTCCGAATTGTGCAAGAAGCCCTCACGAATGTAGTCCGTCATGCTCAGGCAACCTCTGTAACTATCATCTTGCAACAACAAGAGAGATCACTCCACCTGCTGATTCAGGATGACGGAGTTGGCTTCGATCCTCAAACGATGAGGGAACAGACAACCCGTGGTCACAGTTTAGGGCTATTAGGCATGGAAGAACGGGCTCTATTGGTAGATGGAAAGATTACTATTACGTCTGTTCCGGATCAGGGCACAGAAATTCACCTACGTCTCCCGTTGTGAACAGACTGACTTTCATCTTGAAAGGTTAATTACTGGAGTAATTGCAGCATGTCGCCCCTCCAAGTTCTAATTGTCGATAATCATGCTCTCGTTAGGGCGGGATTTCGCTCTCTTCTGCAATCCGTTAGCACGATCGAAGTGATCGCTGAGGCAGGAGATGGGCAAGAAGCATTGCGTCTGGTGGAACAATATCGCCCCAATCTCGTGTTAATGGATATTGCCATGCCTCTAATGAACGGACTGGAAGCAACAGCACAGATTACTAAAGAGTTTCCTCAAGTGCGGGTGATCATCCTATCCATGTATGCCAATCAAGAGTATATTCATCAAGCACTCAGGGCAGGGGCAAGCGGTTATGTGCTCAAGGATAGTGGCATGAGTGAACTGGAATTGGCGATACAGACGATCGCTCGGGGTGAAACTTATCTCAGCCCGAGCATTTCCAAGTATGTTCTGGCAGATTATGTCCGGCGCAGTGGCGAAGCGAATCCTCTGGAGCAGCTTACTCCGCGTCAACGTGAGATTTTGCAACTGATTGCCGCCGGAAAGTCAACTAAGGAAATTGCTGAAGAGCTGTTTATTAGTACAAAAACAGTAGAAACCCATCGGGTACAGTTGATGGAACGTTTGAATATCCGTGATATTGCTGGTTTAGTACGATATGCGATTCGTAAAGGACTCGTTGTACTGGATGAATAATATGTAAGTTCATAAAATTTTAGTTAATCAACTTAGCTTTCTTTGTGGTGCAAGTTTCTTCCTTTAAAGGAGTGCTTGTGCCATTTTGTCATTAGTGACAATAGGGATTATCAGGAATGGGAATTAAATCAGTTCAAGATTTGGGAGGGGTGGGTTTTGCCGATAGATATATCGTGGGAGGCAGATGGGTTTGCTAAACTTGCCCGTACAGTTTGCCGATTAATTAAATTTACGCTCCTAAGCATGTTCTGTAATAGATTGGTTTGCCACTGGTTAATTCAGACTTTTCCTGAGGCTAAACTCAGGTTTTTCCTGATAGCCGTTCAATCAAGCAACCGCTAGATTGTATATATGGATTCCGAACGGAGCTACAAAGTGAATCAGTCATCACAGAGCACCTCACCGGACTTCATTCGCTAGCATCTAACCGATTGAAATGAATTGAATCATCTGTTACCTGATTTTCAATTCATTCTTCCATCTCAGCTTCAATGCTGGCTTCAGATTTCAATACTCATCATCTCATTAAAGAAGGAAAGCGATCATGGTACTTCAATCAGTTCGTCGCACAATCATCATTTCTAGTTTAACCATCAGCACCGCCGCTGCCGTCATGATGGGTCTACTGGGTAATGTTCGTCCAGCCTCAGCCGGAGAAGCTGGTGCAGCCGGTTCCGCCGCTTTTACAATTGACGCTACTAGTGGCAAAGTCACAGGTGCAGCGATTTCGGCAGCGGTTGGTAAAAATGGAGCAGTTGCCGCTTCCTATAACAGCGGTTCTACGAATGCTGCCTACTCGATGGGTTCTGGCGGTAACTTGAGCGTTGGTCTTGCCAGTGGTGTTGTTACCTCAATTCAGGATACTGCTGATGCCGCACCAGGAACTGCTCAAGCCAACAACTTAGATCCGGATGCTGTGAAAACCAATGCGCCTAATGGCACTGTGGATATTGCTGGAAGTCTCTAACCCTGTAATCATCATTGCTTCGCTGAATTAATTCGTTATCACTCTCACATTTCAACTTACTAGGAGCTATTTCTCATGTCTCAGCGTTCTTTTCGTCATGCTTTAGTGGTTTCCGGTCTGGTTGCAGGAACCGCGTTTGGGATCGGTTTGTTCGGTGGTATGCGTCCGGCATCGGCGGGAGAGGCTGGTGCGGCAGGCTCGGCAGCTTTCACGATTAATGCTGGTGGGCAAGTGACAGGGGCAGCAATTTCAGCCGCTGTAGGCAGTAATAGTGCGGCGGCTGGCTCTTATAATGACGGAACTGCTAATGCAGCTTACTCGTCTGGTACAAGTGGGACGAGCACGATGACTATGACTTCGGGTGTTGTGAGCAATATGGCGACAGCTAACCCGGTTGCTACCAATCAGGCAAATACTTTGGATGCATCGGTTGTGCAAATGGATGCTGATGCGGGCACACTAAACGCAGCAGGTTCTAACTAATGGGTGCTGACTGATTCTCATTGGGGCGGATCTGCGGATCTGCCCCTTCTTGTATTGAGGGACATTCCTGACCCAACAATGGGAGCAAGCAGTCCTGTGTTACCCTTCATTTCAGGCGATTTACACTACATATCTCAGCCCGTTGCCCCAGAGATCAGGCAAGCCGATCGCAGCTTAGAGCCATCGCCACCACCCGAAAACATAGTTTTGCTTGCCGATCGAGGCTCTGGAGAATTGGATGAGAAAACGTATTCTATAATTCCAATCCCGACGCTTCAATTTTATAACCAAGCATTGCCATCTGTGACAGAGTTAGAAGCAGCGATCGATGGGCCATGGTTAGCTCCTACTTTAATTCCAGCGATCGCAGATACACCCTCAGTTTTGCAGGTACAACCAGAATTTAGTCCACAGCCACCGGTTTCAGCCGAGAGCGATTTTTTTCCCGTAACGAGTACATCGGCAGCGTCCCAATTACAGCCAGAAGCAACCGTTCAACTAGAGCGATCGCGCTCATTGGAGCCTCTGCCGGAACCAAGTGGTGGTACTGATACTTCCCCTGCAACAACTGATGCATCTTCTGCGAGCGCTAACCATGAACCAGATGATACCCCCAGGGTATCTCAGTATAAGAAGCCACCACGGGTGATTCCTGATCGAAAGGTGAATCCATTTATTACAAATATGAAGTTAAATGGGACGCTGATCAGTCACTTAACGGAATGGGAAATCACGAGTGGATATAGTTTTGGTAATAGTATTAGTTCTAACCTTAATATAAATGGCATTTATCGATTAGATAGTAAAATTATCCAAAGTTTATCTCATGATAATGTTTTTACCTCTGAACAAACGGGAACTTATCTTCAGGTTCAAACAGTTAGGCAACAACGTGAACTCACGATTTTAAGAAAAGTCCCTCAAACATTTCAGGGAATTGGGCTACAACTAACATTCTTAGGTTCCTGTGCTGGCGTGAATGATACGGCTCAATTATGTAGCTTGTCACCTACTTTAATTACCGATAGAACCAGCCTTGATCCGAAATTTTTATTTCCTACCCGTATTTTTCAGCCTGGGACTGTAGGAGAGTCTGTCTCTCCAGAAACACTATCAATTTTGGCGCAACCCGGCTTTCAATTAGGTGAGGTTGGCAAAGAGGTAGGAATTGACCTGTATTTTCCGAATATTGGAGCGCTTCCGGGTAATACCCAAACAGATGAAACCTCAGTTGTCCGGCGTGAGGTGATTGAAACAACACCAGTAACAACCATCTCGCGCATCCGGCAAATCATTAAAGCGAACCATCATCGGGCTGTGATAGGTCGGACGGTGCGGGGATTTCCCATCATTCCCGGTGATCAAAACCAGGATGTTAACCTGGTGGTGCAATTAGCGGCTGAACTTTTACCTGATGTTGAACCTCAGCTTGAAGGCACATTAGAGGCAGCGAGTACCAACATCAATAAAAATCTGTTCTTTGCAGCCAATAATGTTCGCCTGCCAGACAATAGCTTCACGATCTATCAGGCGGGTTTAGGTAGTGCCCTGCATCCCCATCACCAAGAACAAACGCTAGTGATGCCGAGTGCCAGTTTTAATAGTGTGTGGTTAGGGTTGTCTCCGGTGACGACATTCTCACAACGAGACGATCTGCTGTATCAACCAACTAGCCGAGAGCGGGTACTTGTAACGGCTGGGGGAGAGGGGGGGAGAGGATCGAATAATGCCTTTTCTTCTACCGTGAATAGTGAAACATTTTCTTCAGCCGATCTCTCTGCCTTTTATACACAAATTTACATTACATTATTTAATCGTGATGTGAATTTTGTCACTGAAACCAAAATTACTGAAATCACAAAATATTATCCCCATCTCAGTTTATCGGGTAATATTACTAGTTCGGACTCGATCTTTCGCTACTATGGTGGGGTAATTGCGGCTCCTTCGCCTAAGTTCTACATTGGTACAGACTATACTAAGTTCCTGAAAACCTGGACGTTTAATCTAGAAGCCGTACTCTATAACCGCTCTGATCAAGACTATTACAGCCATATTAGCGGTGCGATCAGCAAAACGTTTCCAATCAGTGCTAAAGCGAATGTTGTTTTATCCTCCGCCTTTAACTATGCTTTTGGTCGCGATGAAACTCAACTAGGAATTTCCCCAGTCAATTTCGCTACGATCGCAGCCAGGGCTAATTTGGGAGCGCTTTCACTGGGTGTGACTAAATTCCTTCAAGTCTTCCCTTATTCTGTCAATAACACATTAACCGCAGATATTGGAATTCAACTAGGGCAGCGAGGGCGGTTAACGGCGTTTTGGGCTCCTGGGAAGACTAGCCAGAACTATGGTGTATCCGCTCAATATCGGTTTGGGGATGGTTACAACAGTCCTACCCTGAGTTTAAGTTGGAGCCGAGAAACCTATTCAATGGGTTTGGATCAATTCGATCGCCCGTTATCTGGACAAAATAATGTATTTCTAGTGTTATTTCGCTTTGGGACTCCGGCTCGACCCTTTAGTTTACCTGCGAATAATTAATCGCTTCAGTGTGATGCCTATCGTTGACAGGGTGATGTCCGTAGGCTTGAGTGGCTGACCTACCTACGGACAAAATGACAATTAGCCGGTCACAATTCGCTTAATTTGTTGCAGCTTGGCTGGTTTGTAAGGAGCATAGCGCCACCCCAGATCGAGCCAGAGCGATCGCTTGAGTACACTCTTTTGATGGGAAAAAGTATCGAAGCTGGCTTTACCGTGGTAGCTGCCCAGACCACTTTCACCTACACCGCCGAAGGGCAATCCCAACACACCAACCTGCATGACTGTATCATTCAAACAAACCCCTCCTGATGATGTGGCTTGCAAGACATAATTTTGAGTTTGCTGGTTATTCGAGAAGAGATACAGGGCAAGAGGTTTAGGTCGTGAATTAATTTGGGCGATCGCGGTATTCAGGTCATCGTAGGTCAGGATCGGCAGAATAGGCCCAAAGATTTCCTCCTGCATAATGGCATCATCCCAGGTCACGTTGTCCAAAATCGTTGGAGCAATGTAGCGAGTTTCAGGATCAAATTGTCCACCGACGATTGGAGTCTGATCCTGGAGTAGACCAATCAGGCGATTGAAGTGGTGGGAATTAATGATTCGTCCATAATCGGAACTGGTGGCTGGATCGGCACCATAAAATACCTCAATCCATTGTTGCATTTGTTCGATTAAGGCGGGCTTAATCCGGCGATCGACGAGGAGGTAATCCGGAGCAATACAAGTCTGCCCTGCATTGATCAACTTGCCCCAAACAATGCGTTTCGCGGTGTAATCCAACCGCACATCTGCATCGACAATACAGGGACTTTTACCACCCAGTTCTAACGTGACGGGGGTTAAGTGTTGAGCCGCCGCCGCCATGACAATTTTGCCAATTGCTGTACCACCTGTGAAAAAGATATGGTCAAATTTCTCTGCTAATAATTGTTGGCTGACCCTGGCATCTCCTTCGACTACAGCAACATAACCTGGCTCAAAGGTGGATTGAATCAGGTCTGCCACTACGGTTGAGGTATGGGGGGCGTGTTCCGAGGGTTTGAGCAGGGCACAGTTACCCGCCGCGATCGCGCCAATTAGGGGTGACATCATCAATTGGAACGGGTAGTTCCAGGGGCCGATAATTAATACAACCCCTAAAGGTTCTGGTTGTACCCAGGCAGAAGCCGGAAACTGATCGATCGAGGTTGCAACCTGTCGAGGTTTGACCCAAGATTTTAACTGCTTGAGCGCCAAATTAATTTCTGCCAGCGTCGCAATCTCAAAGTAGGCTTCAAAGGCTGGTCTACCCAAATCGGCTTGGGCGGCTTGCAGAATCGCATCCTGACGATCGATAATTGCCTGCTTCAATCGCTTGAGTTGCTCCAGGCGAAATGCGATCGGTTTAGTTTGACCCGTATTGAAAAAGTGACGCTGTTGCTGAACGCGATCGGGAATAGAAGACGCGATTACCTGAGCTGTCATCATGAACCTCTAATAAGGAACTCTTAGATACCTTACTTAATCTATTCATCATTATCGCTGGTATGGCAGCATTCGGGGTTTAGGGGCTGTCTGCCCTCGAACGATCTAAGGATCCCCCAACCTGTTCAATGGCTCGAACGCTCACCGAACTATTCGAGTAATCGCAGGTATTTGACGGGTATGCCAGCAGGAATTTCTGTTTAAAGATAGGATACATTCATCCATCAAATCAAAATCTGTTGCTGAGAGCAATTGCCCATCTAACCTATAGTCTTCTGTCGGCTATGAGATTAGGGTGGCGTTTGTAAGAGATAGTTATGCTCACTTTTCATTTAATCATCAGGATAATAGATGTCTGCTCAAATGCGTTCTGAGAAGAATCCTTTACATGATGGTGTGCCAGATACAAGTGAAGTCAATCCAGAATTTGAAACACTGCTAGATTACCTCAAACACTTTCAGGGGTGTGATTTAACTGGATACAAGCGTTCTAGTCTTATGCGACGGTTTCAGCACCGGATGCAAATAATTAATATTGATACTTATCAGGGGTACTTACAACATTTACAGAGTCATTCTCAAGAATATCTGGCACTACTCAATGAAGTATTAATTAATTTTACAAGCTTCTTCCGCGATCGGGAAATTTGGAGTTATTTAGCCGCAGAAATCATTCCTCAAATTATTGCGAATAAACAACCGGATGAACCAATCCGGATTTGGAGTGCAGGTTGTGCGGCTGGGCAAGAGATTTATAGTCTACTTATCTTATTTGCTGAAGCATTAGGCTTAGAAGCATGTTCGCAGCACGTTCGGTGTTTTGCCACAGATGCTGATGCGTTGGCTTTAGCCCAGGCACGACAGGCAACTTACAGTGAGTTAGAAGTTGCTGACATTACTCCTGATCTATTGAAAAAATATTTTGTGCAAACTGAAGAAGGCTACAGCTTTCACCCCATCCTGCGTCGTACAGTGATCTTCTCACAGCATGATTTGATCCGAAATGCTCCAATCTCCAGACTGGATCTGTTGATGTGTCGTAATGTCTTGATTTATTTTAATTCAAATACTCAGACCGCCATCTTATCTCGCTTCCATTTTGCCCTTAAACCGAAGGGTTTTCTCTGTCTCGGTAAGGCCGAAACATTAGTGAAGCGTCGGCAAATTTTTACCCCCATTAGTTCCAGACATCATGTTTATACCAAAGGGCTAGAGCTAGACCTGGATGACTACCTCTCTGCAACCTCTAAATCTGATCAGCAGCCAACCAGTTTATTTTCAATACAAAGTTATTTCTGGAAAGCTGCCGTTGAAACAAGTGCTTCTGCTTATCTCGCTATTGATACGAATGGTTATTTACTCCATGTTAATGATCAGGCAAGAATCTTATTTCACTTGACGTTGGATGATTGGATCTGTCCGTTTCAAGAACTTGAACTAGCTAAGTTAATGAGTCCTAGTACATTCGTACAAGCATTAGGATCTCGGCAGAATGTTTTTGTACTGAAAAATGTTGAGTGGACAGCAGCAACAGAGATAAAATATTTTGATGTTATTATTTCACAGGTTTTTGATTGTAAACGCTGCTTGTTAGGATTAACCTTGACATTTGTTGAAATCAAGCAATGCAACCAACTTAAATCAGAGCTAGAGACTACTCGCTTAGAATTAATCAGAGTTTCTGAAACGTTAGAAAAAACAAAGTCTGAACTCAGTTTGGCTTATAGAGATCTGGAAAGTGTTCAGAAAGAACTGGATGTTTTGCATCAGGATATGTATTTTACGGGTCAACAGATACCACCTCACGATCGCGACGAGTAGGGACATAGGTGAATGGCACTGACTTAAGGACACGCTTCACTCTGATCGCCCCCTTTTCTGGTATGCCCGTAGGGCTTTCAGCCCCCAACTTTGGGGGACTTTGAGGTTCGGCTCCCCCAGAACTGGGGGTTGGGGGGCGGTTCGGATTGTTATTTTAGTGACATTCGGGCATAGGTTAGAATTTAACTATGACTACCTGAATCAGGAACTCAGGGAAAAGCCTGCTGCTTCATTCATCTAGAGAATCAAGAGATGTTCAATCATCGCAACCACCGAACCAGCCAGATTGGCGATCTTTACAGGCATGGTGATGTGTTGATCAGCCGTATTGCCAGCCTACCGATCGGGGTGCAACCACAGGACGGCACCATCCTGGCGCATGGCGAACTGACCGGACATAGTCATCGCCTTCAGCAAGCTGATGCTGTGCAACTGTGGGCACAGGGAAGCCACTTGTTTGTAGAAGTCAAAGCTGCCAGTGCCACCTTAATTCATGAAGAGCATCAGGCAATTGAATTACCGCAGGGGATTTATCGGGTTTGGCGACAACGGGAATACCGTCCTGAAGCTTACGTTGAGGTAATGGACTAATGCTCAAGATTATGTCGAATGGGCGTGTACCTCGAAGGTCAGCTAAACCACGTTCACTCGAACCGCCGCAGGTAACTGTTTCTGCCGATCGGGCTCGGCAATTGATCCTCCATCATCAGGCTTGGTCTGGGCTGCGTGTTTTGGGACATCTGGATTTGCATGGAGTAGCCGATCTCTACCAATTACCGGATCACCTGACCTGCGAAAGTCTGGATATTAGTGATTGCATTAATTTAACCAACTTGCCGCCAGGGCTGCATGTCACCTATTGGATCGAACTTGCAGGCAGTGGAATTACTCAGCTACCCGCAGGACATGGGTTTGTGCTGCGCTGGCGGGGAGTGCCGGTGAACGATCGCATTGCTTTTGAGTCGCAGTCAATCACCGGACAGGATATTCTCAATACCGAAAATGTTGAACTACGGCGGATCTTAATTGAGCGGCTGGGATACGACACCTTTTTACAGCAAGTGGGGGGAGTCGTGCGCGATCGCGATCGGGACGCTGGGGGAGAACGCCAATTAGTCTGTGTCATGTTTGAGGATGATGAACCCTTAATGATGTTAAAAGTCGTTTGTCCATCCACCGGACATACCCATGTGTTGCGCGTTCCACCGGAAATGCGGAGTTGTCGGCAAGCTGCCGCCTGGATTGCCGGATTTGACAACCCAGACGATTATCATCCCCTAATTGAGGCATAGAGGGAATCAATTGTGGTTTAACTTGTGACCGTTGGTTGCACAAAGCGCTTAATTTCACCACAGGCAATATAGGATTTGCCATCCGGTGCAGTTTTCACCTCATCCACCACATACAACATGCCCTCTTCCCGAACCGATCGAGGGAATCGCATATTCCAATCCGGCTCGTAGGCATCTGAAACGACTCTGGCACGCAGTTTGCTGCCCTCTTTCACACATTGCACTAGAATGCCATCTCCTACAGTATCCGTCGTCGGCAGATCAGCCGCGCTGGCGGGTCCTGTAGATGCTTTACCGCTACTTCTCGGTCTGGACTGGCGAGGGGCAACAAAGATATCTGCTTCACCGGGTTTGACAAAGCGAGTAATACTGCCCTGCACTCGATAGAAACTACCATCGCTAGAGGGTTCTAGCCCTTCAACTACATACCGGGCTCCCTCCGCCCGCATGGCTCGGGGAAATTGCACATTCTTCGCCGGATCGTAGCCCTCAGACATCACCTTAACCCGCAGCTTACCACCCTCCCGGACACAGTGGAGTTCAATCCCTGAGCCCACGTCGCTCACTGTAGGCATGGCATACACTTCATCCCCAGCCGTGACCCCGCGACCACTGAGATCAGTACGGTTGCGGGTTAAGGTTTGGTAGCTCTGATCCCGCAATTCTTTCCGACCCGCATTACCTAAGGCTCTTTGAGCAATTCGACTGGCAAAATATTCCAGTTGATCAATTTCCTCGGCAATTTCAAAGTTTTCGTTTAATCCTTTAGTTTGTAACTCTTGAATCAGCGATCGCAGCATTTGTTCAGCTTCTTGATGTTTACCCTGTTCTGCCCAATCAAGCGCTGTTTCTTTTGCCTTGGCGATCGTCAAGTGACTTAACTCAAACAAAATATGACTAGAGGCGGCACTGGCGGCAGCTTCGATCGTGCCAATCTGAGCTACAACCTCGGCGCTACCGGACACCGATCGAATCACCTGATCTTGCACGACATCAGCACTATAGTGCAGCGTCATCACTGGTAACTCACCGATCGCAGCGGCTGGGAGTTCGACGCTTAACCCCAGGAGTTTATCTTCCCCCTCGTATAGCTCTCCTAAGGTAATCACCGTTGCCCCAGCATCATTCTGGCTCACCTGAGCCAAACTTAAAATATCAACCAGGTTGACTCCATTGGCTAATTCGAGCGTAACCACTAAATTTTGTCCGACCACTGCTCGGAGACTGTCTAGCTCAATGCTAAATACTTCCGTTGCTTCATCAATGCTTTGGATAAAGTAGAAATTCCCATTCGCGGCTCTTGCCATTCCAATCAGCAGATCTTCATTAAATCCCTGGGCAAATCCTAGGGTGGTTGTGACCACTCCTTCTTCGGCTTTTTGTCCAGATGTAGTCGTTAAGACACGCGGATCTTGGATCCCCATATTGGCATGACCATCCGTGAGGAGCAGCACTCGGTTGATCTTCTGGGGATCAAAGTGTGTCTTCACATACTCGCAGCCCTTCAGCCAGCCCCCCGATAGGTTAGTAATGCCCCCTGCCTGTACCTGACCGATCGCGGCTTTGAGCGTTGCTTTATCCGTGACCGATTGAGGGGGGACGGGTGTGTCTATTGCATCGTCATATACCACGACTGAGAGGGTGTCATCAGGCTCCAGTTGATCGACTACGGATTCAGCCGCTTTCAGGGCATGATATAGGGGTGCGCCTGCCATCGAACCAGAACGATCGATCACCAGAGAAAGATTCAGCTTCCGGCGGGGAGATTCAGGCAGATCCGCCCGAAACCTTAGCAGAATATTAACCTTAGATGCAGCGCCTGTCGGAAGAATCGCCTGATCAAAGTCGTAACTTGTCCTAAGCATCTCAACCCTCCTCCGGGTGACTGATGATTGATTACGACTTTATTATTCCCAGCTAAGAGACAAAGTTTGCAGGATAGGGTTTTTGCGCCAGAGATTTGAACTCAAGAGCATCGTGGCTACAAAATAGGTTTACCTCTTGACCCCGATCGCAAACTAACTGCCGCAACCGCTCTTGATTACTCAATCGGGCAGTGCGATCGACTTCCATAGCCTGTATCGATCAATACTAATCCTTGATTGGTTTCAATAGACTTGTTGCGGAATAAGAATTTTTAAGGGAAATGCGCTGCTCTTGTTACTTCCGTCGAAGTTAAGCGGCCATCAAATAGAAGTTCCATAGACCCGTTGCGGTCAACATCGAACGGTCATCAAAATCGCTCACACGATTTCTGTACACATCGCTGACGATCCTGTATCGTTTCACTCCCGCAAATGCATTCTCGCATCGCACCCGCCGACTACTTTTCTCACGATTCTCTTGTTTCTGCTCTTCGCTGAGGCTGCCTCCTCGCGGTTTCTTGTGAGGCATCTCAATGTTCTCATACTCCTTCTGTAACCCTAAAAAGCCTAAATCGACGGCAATCACAATCTCATCGGGAATTCCCTCAACCATCTCTACCTCATCGAGCAACCGCTTATCATGCACTTTTCCCTCTCGGGCTTGAGTGAGTACCAATACCCGTTTGCCTTCATCCACCGCCACCAGATGCTTCCGAGTGTATCGCCGCTTTTTTCCCGAATAATGCTCCTGTTGCCGCTCTTGGTCTTTTGGACGAGCAATCGGTCGCTCTGTCCCATCAATCATCACTTCTTTGACTTCCGGGTAGCGTTGCAAAAACTGCTCAATCCGTTCGAGTTTTCGTTCCGGCAGTACCATCGTTTGCCCCAGGGCTGCTTCGAGTATCGGTTGCAGTCGGTGCATCCAGCGGTGGGCTTGGCTCCGGTCAAAGTCAAACAGAAATCCCGCCACATCAAAGGTGGGGTAACACTTGAAGTAGAACAAGATGTAGAACAGTTTCTCTGACATACTCGACAATCGAGCTTTGTCCGCTTGTCCTCCCCCCGGGGCACGTTGTCGCACCTGCGCTCGCATTTGGGCATCCCATGCCTGATTAAACGCTGGCAATAGCTCATCAAAAGCTTTCCGGTTTAGACCGGTCAGAGCACGCAGCAAACGCTCGTTATTCAAGGCACGATGGAGGTTGATCATGCAGGCTCAAACTCGATGAAGTTATCTTGATTATCTCCTATTCCGCAACAAGTCTAATCAGTAGACAGTGACAGACTAGATGGGCGGTCAGACCACGACTAAAGCCATCGAATAAGGCTCCTCCGATTGGGCACATGCAACCACAATTGAGATGATGAATGTGCATGAATCTTGTCCTGATAATGAAATGCAACTAACTCGCTGATGACAATGACGATCGCACTTCATTCTGTCTGTTCAAGCAGCACTATGAACTATACATGCTCCCTAAATGATACGAATGAGGTGCGATCGCAGTAGGATTATTACTTCGGCGGATACATTTCACGCACTGACAGGCAGCTTTTCAGTTCGAGTCGGGTAAACAACCTCTAATTTCTGGTGATGATGCAAGCGGTCAAAGCGATCGCTTAACCAATCAAATCCTTGCTTTAAACAATGGGGGCATACCTCACCATAGGATTTCCCTTGATCGTTACAAGCAATTACCTTTGCTTCTGCGACCTCAAACACACTCTCACAGATCAAGCATAGTTGTTTCTGAAATGGAGCAGGATTACACTCGATTTGAAATTGCATAGTTTTTTTGAAGAAGGTTTAGTGTTACGAGCCTGTTAACTCCAGGTGCCCTAACAATATGAATTTGATAGTTAGGTTAGCATCTAGCTTGAGAATGAATTCCCATTCTAGGATCGGACACTTAAGGTCTATCGTCATCCTGGGTAATTGGTGCAAGCTCTAAAGAAAACGGTTCTTCGGCTTGGGTTATCTGGGAAAAGTAACGATAACCGACGAATAATCGAGCCATCCTCACGGCTGGTTTAGGACTGCTATATGTAGCGTTGCTTTGTTCGATAAGTTACAAGTCGCTCACTTAACTTCAGGTAAATTGGCAACGGGATGTGGGGACGAGAGGATGATTAAAAGGCTTTTATTATGTTTGAAGCATAGTTTCATCGATCGTGTAAATTTTATCTCAACACTCTTAGGAGTAGGGTTTTTGTAAAAATTTACTGTATTGCCTGTATATAGAGTTTGAGGGATGCTTTGAAGATTCTATTAGTAAGGGTGGTTAATAGAGGCTAAGAGGATGTTTTAAAAGTATCAAAACGATTGTACTAGCCCCCTAAATCCCCCAATTCTGGGGGACTTTGAATCCGGTTCCCCTCAGAATTGGGGGATTTAGGGGGGCAGTTCAGGTAACGATTGTGACTTTTCAAACGTCCTCTAACTGTCGTAATACTACCATTAGCCAAATTGTATAGACAATCTTATCCATTTGATGCTTTATAAAGAATATAGCGATTATTTTGATAGGCGATCGGTAATTCTAGCCTATGGTCGGCTGTGGTGATGAGATAACTTGCTGAATATTTTCTGACTAAGTTTTTCACTTGTTTGAGCTTCAACTGCTTGTAACCCTGAGTTAACTGTTTTCTTATATTTTTGCGAGGATCTCTGGTTCGAGCTAAAGCGGGTTTTGGAAACGTACCACCACTTAAGTCTGCTAAACGTTCATACCACTCAATAATTCGTGTTTTAGTCTGGGGAAGCAGCTTATAGTTGGCGATCGTAGAACGTTCTGCTAGCCAATTAAACTCAACGAATTCGACAGGTGGGGAAATGATAATAGCATCGGTTGGAGTTTGAGTTTTTACCCAATTACATAAAGCAATGAATTCTGGGTGGCGATTAGGAAACTGATTTAGCGCGGCAACCTGGGCTTGAAAGGTAGGAAGCTGTAAGCTGCATGTAAAGACAAGCCAGCTAATACAGGTTAGTTGGATAGCCTTTTGTGGAGCTACAAAGCTTTGAACAGCACAGGCAAGGAGTAGCCAAGTATTTAGCGGTAGCAAGACATCACCGACACGAAATGGATAAAATTGTAACCAACTTCCCTGGGAGTCGAATGGTGCGATCGCTAGACCAGCGACAAAAGGGACAAGGCTGATCAGCGTCAATTGAAATAGATCAACTTGAGCCTGATACTGTTGCATTTGCCAATTTTTTTGATGCCGATGCAGCACTTTCATACTCAGTAAAAGGCAGAAGAGGCAACTCACTAAACGTAGACCCCAAAGTGGTTCCCAGGAAGCCGGATTAAGGTGATGGGGTAATCTGAGAAATACATAAATGAACGATGGAGGAATCGTATGTAACTCTATAGTTGAGAATAGTTGAGCTATAACTGGAGGGATAGCAAAAAAACTGGATAGTAAATAAATTAGCCCTATCTCATGGAGACGATCGAACTTGCTGAATTGAAACTGATACTTAATCATCACCTGTGCAAAGACTATCAGAGTTGCCCAGCCACCCACTAGAACATGGAATGATGTTGCTAGTCCCAGAAATAGAGCCACAGTGGGATATTTCTGCCTCAACAGGTAGTAGATAGCCAGCAGCACTAGCCCGTAGGCAATTGCCTTTGCCTCCAAACTTCTGACCAACCATTCTTGTGCAGCAATCCCTTGATTGGGGCTGCTATAGAGGAATAGTCCAATGGCAGTTAGCAGTAACGGCAAGGTGAGTCCCAAGCACTCTCCAATTAACACTAGCCCTAGTGCTACCAATCCGTAACAGATTAACCTCCCCACGATAGATGTTGCTAAGAAACCCCAGGCAACAATAAGTTTGCCAAATAGAAGGGCAAACAGCAGTCGATAGCCTGGAGATTGATTGAGATACCAGTCCTCTGCAATCCAAGTTGAATTAGCGAACTGTTTGGCGAGCGGTAAAACATCAACCTCATTTGTCATGCCCATATTATCGTCGAGCAGTAACTTCAGGCTAATGAATGCCAAAACTGTAAGCACTTGTCCAATTCGATAAATACTGTGTGGTAACTTATTGGTCAAACCCATGTAAAGCTAAGAGATGAAATCAACCTATACGTGTCTTAGTTCCTACCCAATTCAATAGATGGAATTACCCATGCATAAGGCTTTCGGTCTGTATCTGGTTAAATTGCAAAAATGCGATTTTCAGATTCAGACGGATTGGGTTGACAGGCTGATCTCTATGGTGAAAAGTCGCAATGAAATTTCGATGAAATTTTGAGATTGGTAAAATAAAAGCTAGAATTGCTGATCAGTCATTCCCGGCAACTTGCTATGAAGGTTTTGCTAGTTGAAGACGAACTAGATTTAGGTACTGCTATTAAATGGGCATTGAAACAGGAAAAATATGTAGTGGATTGGACTCAGGATGGCAACGAAGGATGGGCGTACCTTGAGAACCGTTGGATGCAATACACGATCGCAATTATCGATTGGTTATTACCAGGAGTGACGGGCATTGAGTTGTGTCACCGGCTTCGACAGCAGAATTATTCACTTCCCGTCTTGATGCTGACGGCGAAGGATCGAACGAAAGATAAGGTTGCTGGGCTTGATGCTGGAGCAGATGATTATCTGATTAAACCGTTTGAAATGGAAGAACTATTAGCGCGTTTACGTGCTTTACAACGCCGATCTCCATCTTTACCGACGCAGCAGTTACAGTTGGGTAGTATTCTGCTTAATTACACAAATCGAGCAGTCTACTATGAGGATTCAGAGAAGAACCTACAGTTGATCAAACTGACTAAGAAAGAGTTTCAACTGCTGGAATATTTCATGAACCACCCTCGGCAAATTGTGGCGGGAGAGCAATTGTTGTACCAGATTTGGGAGGCGGATACCGAGGTTGCTAGTAATGTGGTTGCTGCACAAATGAAGCTGTTACGACGTAAGCTAGCTGAACACGGCTGTCAGGACTTGATTGAAACTATACCAAGCATGGGCTATCGCATTCATCCTAAATATGCAAAATAAACCGTTTCATCTGACGCGACAGCGTTTAGCCGCCTGGTACACCGGTGTGATGGCACTCATTTTGGTACTTTGTGGATTTGCGATTTATCAGCTAATTGGTCATACCCTCTGGCTCTATCTGACGCAGGACATGCAAGAGTTGGCGTATCAGTTGGAAAATCGAATTGAATCTGCTCTCGAACGTCCTGGACAGCTTGAGCCTCAAGCGTTCATGCTGATGCCGGGGCTATGTCTGTCAAATAAAAACTGTGTTTTAGAACGCGACCCTCAAGCGGCTCGTCCTGCCCACTCTGAGGTTACAAGTTTATACGAGTTAATGCAAAACGATTATTGTATCCGGTTTCTTAACCTCTCTCAGCAACCCGTTGCCATCCTTCAGTTTCCTCAAACTAAGGCAATCTGCAATAATCCAATCCTTTGGCAGCAAGGGCAGGATGGGCAGGGGCATTACTATCAACTAGAGAGTTATCCTTTACATACGCAAACTCAAACAGCTTGGGGCACCATTCAGATCGCACGATCGCTGAATGGTCTAGATATTTATTTATTCCAAATTGAGCTTCTACTGACTGCTGTGATCATCATGGCAATCATGATGGCGGGAGCTTGTAGTTGGTGGCTAGCAGGGTTAGCGATACAACCAATCCGCCAGTCTTATGAGCAAATGGAACAGTTTACGGCTGATGCAGCCCATGAATTACGAACACCACTGGCAGCGTTACGAGCTATGGTGCAAACAGCACTTCGCTCTGAAAATTTGTCTACTGATGATGCAAAGAAAACACTTTACATTGTCAATCGGCAAAGTTCTCGCCTCTCCAAATTAGTTCAAGATCTCTTGACGCTTTGCCAAATTGGTCAGGTCAGTTCTATCCAGCCTACAGTCTGCTGCCTTAATACCATTATTCAAGAAGCGATCGATGAATTTGCAGCGATCGCGCTGTCTACAGAAATTAGCCTATCCGTAGAGTTACCCAAATATCATCAACTTCAGGTTAAAGGTGATCCAGAACAGCTCTATCGAGCGATTTTTAACCTACTCAGCAATGCTCTTCAATACACCCCTGCGAAAGGGCAGGTGATAGTCACCCTCACATCCTATTCTACTCAAGCTCTAATTCAGGTACAAGATACTGGAATTGGCATTACACCGGAAGAACAGGTTAAAATCTTCAATCGTTTCTATCGCGTTGACCGCGAACGTTCACGGCAACGAGGCGGAGCGGGATTAGGATTAGCGATCGTACAAACGATCGTACAATCGCATCAAGGAACGATACACGTTTGCAGCAAACCTGGCAAAGGTAGCGTATTTACTATTCGCCTGCCACTTGTCAAAAAATCATGAAAAATCTTAGATGAGATGATGTCAAAATTAGTACAAAAATTTGCTTCGAACTTACATAGTATTAGATAACTAAATCTAATGCTGTCTAACGCTAGAATAGTCACAATTTTAATAAGATTTTTAAGGTGCTTTAGTATTAAAAAGCGCATAATTTTCTTTTTGTTGCTATATCTTATTTTTTAATTTTCCTGATTTTAGTAAATTCTAATTGAAATAAAGCTTGAATAAAATTTTGATGGGTTGTAATTTATTAGTATTTAGTGTTATCTTTTGTGCTGAATAAAAAGATTAATTAAACAAGCATTTAAGGTTTTACTCGCAACATAAACTAGTTTGTTTCAAGCTTCATTGCTGTTCATTTTTGCTTCATAATTTGATTTTTTATAACTAATAGTGTTAAAAGTAACTTAATAGCTCTTTTAGGCGACTAACCATTGTTTGTTTAGACTATTACTACAGCATATTTGCCATTCATTGCTGACATGAAATTGACTCAACCCTACCAACCGCTCCTGCTTCGCATTCTGCACGGATTCACGGGACTGTTTTTAGTAGCTGCGATTTTGACGGCTTTTTGGACTTACGATACCTATGATGGTCGTTGGGGAAGAATCCCCCTGCCGTCTTATAGAGACATAGAAGGAATTCATGGAACGTTTGGTTTATGGACTTTGTTGATCTTTCCTGCATTTGTGATCTATGCCTTCCATCGTGGGCAGAAACGACTCGTTCAACCTGATTCGTTCACCAAGTTGGCACAGGTTGGAGCACCTATTTGGTGGTACACATTGAACCGTTTCACCAACACATTGGCTCTCCTTGCCTTAACTTTTGCACTCTTTAGCGGCAAGATGATGGATGAAACGTGGTTGCCAAAAGGAGAATTAAACCATGCCTGGTATTATGCCCACTTGATTGGTTGGGTAATAATGGTGGTGGCGATCGCCCTTCATCTGTTGATAAATGCAAGAGTTGGGGGAGTACCAGTGTTGCTATCCATGCTAAATTGGCAGTTTCGCGATCAAGATAGTCCTAAGCTTTGGTCAAATCATCTTTCTCAATGGTGGACTAGGTTTCAGAAAGGCTCCTGGTCAACCTGGTTTCAATCTCCCCGTATTCTAGTGGTGCTTGAAATGGCTATTTTACTTAGCCTTGTTGCCGCCTGGATTATTCCACTACTTACGTGATTGCAATCAATATTTCCGCCAAAGCGTTTAGTGGTACTGCGGCTAGAATTCCCTACTAAGGCTACCCTGAATCGTGGAATTATTGCCTGAACTGCCCCCTAGCCCCCAATTCTAGGCTACCGTGTACACACGTCTTTTCAACGACCTCAAGATCCGGCATTTTGCCCCCCTAGCCCCCCAATTCTGGGGGGAACGCGGTATTTAAAGTCCCCAAAATATAGCCTGACGGCATCCTGGAAAGGGATCTAGTACAATTACCTTGATACCTTTAAAACATCCTCTAAGAGTTAACTCGCTAGTTGCAATCCTTGACGATGTAAATCTTGTTCAATTTGCTGCATGTTCTGAAATGTTTCCCCAGCGACAATGCCGTAAATTTCCGTATAGATTTTGCCATATTTAACTTTCTCCAAGGCTGAAAGAATTAAAAAATCCTGGCGTTCTAGCTGCGGCTTTAAAGTAGTCAAAATTGAGTCCAGGGTTCCTTCCATACGATAGCTACTGGAGTATTTCGCGATCGCTTTATTCACCTTCAAGAGCTGGTGACGTTGAAGACAGAGTGGTGTAGAACCGTTGATGCGGAAATTAGCATCGATCGCGTACAGTTGACCATCTCGATCCTCTAAAACATCAAACCCGATGACACCAAAATAACCTTGTTGATGGGCATATTTCCCCACCTTAGTAATCATCTCCAAAAACTTGCTTAAATCATTGGTATAGTCAATCACGCCGCCTAAATAGTTGCCTTCTGGACTAACTAATTGTTGCGTCACCCCAATTAAAGTAATTTTTCCTTGCTGATCAATATAAAATTGTACACAGTAATTGTTCACTTCATACCTAACGAACTCTGAGACGATAATTGTTTTGAGTAAATTAATCTTCAAATATTTTCTCAGTTCTGTTAAGCAATAATTCAGATCACTAGAGCTACGAATAATGTAAGTTCCCTCACCTGAAAGCCCGTGGGATGTTTTAATCAAATAGGGAAACTGAGTGGGCAGTTGAATTTGTTCAAGGCTGACTTCATGCAAATGATAGGTTTGATAATTGGGACAGGACACTCCTAAATGAGCCAGCGTTGCCTTACTGAGTAGACGATAATGAACTGCTGCGTTAACCGCGTGTTTCTCGGGTCGCAAGTGGTCAAAAGGAAAGAGAGTGATCACCCGATCGATACGATCGCTCTGGCTAAGATCATCCAAATAGGTAGAGCAATCTAACATCTCTAGCTGTCGATTGCTACAGCTAAAATAATCCTGCCAATATTGCATCAGCAAACTGGGCGGTGGATTGATCACTACACCGGGTAGTCTGTCACCCAAAACCGCCAAATTTTTCCAGGGTTCTTTCTAGCAGATCTTATCAAATGATGTTTTCGTCGATTCACTACTGCCATCTTGCAAAAAGTATGTTTTGGTATTGGGATAGGCAGCCCAACTGGCAGTCGCTGGGTAATTTAACACTAAGACATAGCATTGATCTTGAATGTCCTGGGCAAATAAATCTGAAAGAGAATTTCCTTGGGGAACCTCGATTAATTGAGGTTTTACAAATTTCAAGTCTCATTCCAGTCTCAAAGTCGATTATCAGTCCTCTATGCCGTCAAATCTGCTGTGGATTCTCCGCTCCACTTGCTGCCATGCCGGATGTTGGATAGATCTATCCGTCAGCTTCAACCGGGCGTGTTTGCCAGAAGACCAAACGCAGGAAGTTGTAAGTCAAATTCTTCAACCCTAACTGCACCTTAGCCCGCTCCAGTCCAATCGAGCGTACCAGTTTGCCACCCATTTGCATCACCCAAGCCCCAAAGACATGCTCGACCTTGGCCCGGGTTTGAGAGCGCTCTCGGTTGGCGGCTTTTTGTTCCTCGCTTAAGGGGCGATTGCGATAGGCGCGTTCATGGATGTGACTGATGAAGGTTAAGACCACGAGCAACCCTTCGAGGGCGACGGAACGATAGGCACTGTCCGCCCACACCTCATCGCCTTCATTGTCAGCATCGAGCACTGCCGTGAAGGCTTGACTATCGTGCACGGCGGCATCGGTCACGGCATAGCGACGAATAAAGCCATGGTTGGCATCAATACTCAGGTGATCCTTATAGCCGAAGTAACTCTTGCCGTTTTTCTTCGTCCAGGTCGCATCGCCATCTTTTTGTGCCCCCTGATGCGGATTCTCTTGCCATTGGGGTGGCCTTTTTCCAGCCTCCAGATGGGCTTTTTCATCCTGGTCAAAGTGCTGTTTTGGCACCGGGATCAAGGTCGCATCAATAATTTGCCCCCCTTGGGCTTGATAGCCTTGCGCGCTTAAGTATTCTCCAAAGGACTCAAACAACGGCTCTACTAATTGATGCGCTTGCAACTGCTGACGAAATAACCACACTGTGGTCGCATCCGGCACCGAATCTTCAATTCCTAACCCCAAAAATCGCATGAACGAGAGTCGGTCTTTGACTTGATATTCCAACGCTTCGTCACTGATGTTGTACAACTGCTGTAACACTAACAGCTTAAACATCAAAATCACATCCATAGGCTTGCGTCCAGCGTTGCTTTTGCGCGGTTTGTCATGGATCACGGCAAGTTGTGCCCGAAACGATTCCCACGGAATTAACCGGTCTAAATCTTCTAAAGTGCTTTTCTTGGCGGCTAATTCTTGCTGGCGCTGTTCTAAATCCCAGAACCCTTGTTGTCCCATTGCTGTCCTTGGATGGCCTGACTGCTGCTATCTTATCTCTCTGATCTCAGAATGAGACATCCTTTTTTCGATTTTTCGAGGTGCCCCTTGGAAGAACTGAAAGGGATGAGGCTCCATAGTCCAATGGTTACGCGATCGCTAACGGTTGATCTTTGTGAATAAATACGGCAGGCTCGGATAATTCAGTGGTCATATAAGCCACAGCCATGTGTTGTGAGTTGTATGCCCAACCGATTCGTCCCTGGCGGTCTAGCACAATACAACCGGCTTCCCCCTCAACACGATCGACTAACGTGGCGATCGCGTACTGAGCTGCTTCATCAGGATGCCGACCTCCCGCTAACGCATCGATCGCGGTTTTTGCCAACACCACAGGGATAATCGATTCACCATCTCCAGTAGTTGAGCAAGCCCCTAAACGGTTGTCGGCATATAACCCACAGCCGACTAACGCAGTATCTCCCACACGACCTTGGGGTTGTCCGGTAGTGCCTCCTGTTGATGTCCCAGCAACTAGATTCCCATCCCTATCCAGGGCAGCACAGCCTACGGTATTAGGACGATCGACAACTTTAGCCTCCTGTTGCCATTCCTCGTACTGTTCTTCGCTGATCAGATCAGCTTTGGCACCCACCTCTACCCCATGTTCCAGCGCAAATCGTTCTCCACTCCGCGCTACTAACAATCGAGGGCGATCGTCCATAATTTTGCGGGCAACAGCAATTGGATGGCGCACTCCCTGGATAGCCGCAACACCTCCCCACGCCAGCTTTGCTCCTTCCATGATGGCGGCATCGACTTCTACCTCTCCCTCACTATTCATGGTTGAGCCGAAGCCCGCATTGAACGTTTGGTCAGATTCCAACACCTGAATGGCAGCTTCTACTGCCGCGATCGCACTACCACCCTGCTGCAATATCTGCCACCCAGCTTCCACGGCGGCTCGGCATCCTCCTTGATTCGCCGCTATTTTATCGGCTGAGATAGTTTTGGCTCCACCATGCACAATAATGACGGGTTTCATATCAAATATTTTTGGCTTGAAGAGAATTTATCTAGTGAAATTGGGAATTTATTTTAACGATTCACGATCGCAGCTACGGATTTCCCTGGTGATTCAACTGTCCAGGTTAACTGCAATAGTCCATATTGTTGTTTTGTAGTGTAGACAATCAGTTCTACTAGCATCTCCATCCTAGGAATCACTCTGAGCTGACTTAAGGCATAAGCTGGGCTGAACTCAAAGGTAGTATGTATATCAACTAGCCAATTCCCGTTAACCCTAAGTAAAAATAGGGAATTCTAATCATACGCTAGAAGAAATTAGGTCGAAGTTCTTTAACAACACTCTAATTACTTTGTTGAGAGGTTATTTGTATGTATGTTTATGTATCGCCAGAGGTGGAAACAGCCGCACAACGTCAGGGAGTGATCAAAGCTATCGAAGCCTTACGCGATCGCATTGAAGCCGATGCCTCATTATTTAATCTCTTATTTGATATCCGCTTTCCGCTCTGGATCAGACGCATGAAGAGTAATTTACGTCTGATTGCTACCCTAAAGCTGTTTGGGGAGGATCAGGTATTGTGCTTGACCCATATTCTGCTACGAGGTGGCAGTGAATATCGTGAGTTCTTAGATGATCCGGCGAAATGGGAGCAACATCATATTGATCTCAGTTCTCTGACGGCGTACCTGGAACGACGAAAGCAGGTGCAGCCGATCGCGAAGCGCCCTCTCCCCAAACACCTGTATCCCTGGCTCGATCGCCCAGTGTTGATGCGACGTGACGATCGGGGGGATACGGTAGTCTTTGAAAGTCAGCTATGGGTCAAGCTGTTTCAACCTGATAATTCGCCTTACTCTCAGTATTTGACAACAATTTATGGCATTGTTGAACATTTGCTATTTGCAACGGCAGAGGCACACTACATCATCGAACCAACCCGTCGGTTTAGCAATGTGCAGATCTGTAGTGATCCCGAGACGGAGTTGTGTGTCTTATTTAGCCGAGTTCGTCCGCCGGATGATCCCCAACGGGAAATTCTATTTTTACTGCAAGCGTTTGAGTCTAAACCAACGGAAGCAGAAGTTGGAAATGTGGGCAATACCTTAAGATTGTTTGGGAGCAATGTGGCTCATAATCAACTAAGTCGATTGACGGCAAGGGAACTGAGTCGATATGTCCACCGCTCCTATCCCGACTATATTGCGATTGATCTTGAACATTGGCAGGCTGTAGAGTTAGAACCCAATACAAACTTAGCGTTGTCTGGGGAAGAAGAGGAACTCCTGCATCACATGACCTTTCCGGCGTTCATCAACGGTAGGGCAGGCAGTGGTAAGTCTACGATGCTGCATTATGCCTTTGCGTACTACTGCGAACTGTATCTCCAGCAGCTTTCAGATTCTGCTCAGACAACCCTTTTAGTCCAACCGTTGTTTTTGACCTACAGCGATCGCTTGACCGAAAAGGCTCGCGATACGGTACGGCGGATTCTGATGAGTCATGCGTACTATATGAGTAGAAAACGGTTTCAAGCCTCTGAACTTGAAGCATTAGATCACTGTTTTCAAACGTTGCAAACATTCTTGCTCAGTTGTTTACCGGATGCAGAATTGCCACAATTTGCTCGGAGAAACTATATATCTTTTCACGAATTTAAGCAACGTTATAATAGATCATTTTCTAATAAAAAATTTAGTGCTGAGGAATGCTGGCATACGATCCGAACTTATATTAAAGGCTATCACTTTATTGATGACCATCAGGATTATCTCAGTGTAGAAGAGTACCAAGAGGAGATTAATAAAAAATATAAAAAAGTAACGAATGAAAACTTTAAAAGAATCTACGATGAAGTTTGGCAATGGTATCGAGAGCAATGTCAACGCGATCGACTGTGGGATGATCAGGATTTAGCCCGAGCCGTATTAAAAGCGATCGCCAATGGGACGATCGCCCCTGCCCATTATGCGGCGATCTTTTGTGATGAAGCTCAGGATTTTACGCGGATCGAATTTCAATTGATCCTCCGGTTATCAATCTGGTCACAATATCAATTGCCGATCGTTGTGAATAGTCTTCCCTTTGCCTTTGCGGGTGATCCCTTGCAAACTCTGAATCCCACCGGATTTAGCTGGACAGGGTTTTGTGCTAGTTTCTACGAAAAAGTCTTAACCCCGCTCGATCCCGATAATTCGCGTCACCTGGACTCGGAACGCCTGATCCTGCATGAACTGCGACAAAACTACCGTTCTCCGGCGGCGGTCGTTAAGTTTACGAATTGTATTCATCTTTGGCGACGGACGTTATTTGATCTGAAAACTCTAGAACCTCAGGAACCCTGGTGGAAAAGAAGCGATAACCAGCCGCAAAAGGGAATTTTGCACAACAACTTAACCTCCATGGAGTTGAGAAGACTGGCTGAAAGTGGTGCCATTTTCCTCTTACCCTGTGATGAGGGCGGAGAATTGGAATTTTTACAACGCACAGCTATACTCAGCGATGTTTTTCCCACGGTCAGAACTGGGCAAATTCCCCCCACCGTTTACACTCCCGTTGGTTTAAAGGGGTTGGAACTGTCTCCAGTGGTCGTCTGTTTTTTCGGTGAATATTACTTCAGACACTTTAACGGTAGACCCTTACAATCTCTCACCAATCCCACTAATAATCTCCAACTAGAGTATTTTTTAAATAAACTGTATGTTGCTGTCAGTCGTTCGACTGGCTATTTGGCGATCGTGGATACGGCAGAGGGCGATCGCTGTTTATGGCAGGAGGCTGGAGACAGAAATATCCAGCTTTGGTTAAGCCGCATGGCACTCACGTCTCAACAGAAACAACGACGCTCTGCTTACCTGGAGCAGTGGAGAGACAATCTTAATACTAATATTCAGCCGATTAACTTGCGGGGGCTGACTCAAGTAGATCTCCAGCTTAATGGCAAACAATGGTTGCTCACGGCGATTGAAAATCATAATGTCCATAATCTGGAAACAGCCATTTTCTATTATCAAAAAGCGGGTATGACCGCAGAGGTCAACTACTGCAAAGCCTGGATTTTCAGACTGGAAAACCAACTGCAAACCGCCGGTCGCGCCTTCATGGCGATCGATACCCTCAGCGATCCGGAATTGCTGCCCCAGCAACAAGCCTGGCAGTGTTTTTGGGCAGGACAATGCTGGCGTGATTTGTCAGACTGGCTGCTGCATTATCCCCTGGCTCCTCAAGCCGAGTTGCAACCTGTTGTGCAGTTTATGTTGGCAACTGAAGGTGAGCGCATTTCACCCGATGCGGTGACAGACTTTTCGCATTTCCTCAGGCAAGATGTGTCCTGGCATCACCAACGGGGCGATCACACCTGGAGGGCAGTGATCGATCGCTACCGTCAGGCAATTACCCAGATATTGAATCAGCCTCAATCCCTAATGACAGCCGCATGGCAGATCTGGAGCGAAGTGCTTCAGATATCGGCTGAAGTTGGCTTTGCTGCTCCAGAGACGCTGAATCTAGCTGGGAAATGTCTCTTCCAAATGGGTGATTTTGCGGCTGCTTTGGCGCTTTGGGACACACAAAATTATACCCAACATCCCGACTACTGCATCGCGAAAGCGGAAATAACCTTACCTCCAGAGAATATCCCGTGGTTGGCTGAAGCCCAGATGTACGATCGCATGATTCAGCTTTGGCAGGAGCACGATCGACCGATCGCGGGTAAATGGGCAACCCAACTTTCCTACCTGCGGCAAGCCTGTCGCCAAACCCAACGATCAACGGAATGGTTAGACCTGGAACTCCAGACGGGGCAGTGGTTAGCGGCAGTGAAACTTTGTCAGCAATCCAATTTGCCGGATGCCGATCGCCTGAAAGTGATCGAACGGATGGCGTATGATGTTAACCTGACACCAGCGACAGTCAGGCAACAGCGTGATCTCTTGAGTCAATTTGTGACGCAAACCACGGCTACCCCAACCTGGCAGGCAACGGAAGCCAGAATTTTAGAGGCGTGTGTGGCGATCGAAAAAATTGGCGAGTACCGTTCTGCCTTGCCGTTATTGGAACGGTTGCTGGAACACCCGCAGCTTTCCCGATCGGGTCAAACCTTTATTCAACAACGGTGGTTAGTGGTGAAAGGCAACCAAGCCGAGTTTTTAGAGCATCGCGGTAAAGTGAGAGAAGCCCAGCGGCATCGGCAAGAACGCGATCGGCAGGCACAGGCATGGGGCATTCATTTGAACCAATTAACTCTAGACATCCCCACCCTGCCGTTATCGCTGCCCTACCTAACTCCTATGGACTCTGGCGATGATCGTTCCTGGGAAGAAGCACAGTTACGCGAGCAAATTCAACATTCTCTGGGCGAACTTAATTTAGCCGAGTTACAACAGGTGAGCCATTATCTAAAATTCTTACAGTACCTGCGTCAAGCATCAACGGAGTAGCGATCAGTCAATAGATTTGCTTCTATCCTCGAATTTTTGTCTGCCACTGTGGTTTTATGTACCTTGTCACTACCCAAGCCGAACATCTGCCTACTGACCACCAGGTTATTATGGTGGATGGCACCGTCCCCGATTGGCAAGCCAAACCTGGCGATCTGCATTGGGATCATCATCGTCCTGGGGGAGCCGATGTCCAAATTGATGAAATTCCCTTACCCGATCGCGCTACTTATCTAGATGCCTATGCGACGGATCAGCCCCCTTGCTTTGTCACCACGATGGTAGATGCCGATGCTTGCTGTGCGGCGGCATGGGTGCAATTGCCGCGTGAGGTGTTGACCCCAGAAACGATCGCCCGGTTGCAAGCGATCGCCTGGGATTGTGACCACCTGACCGTACCGGATGCCTTGCAGTCCTATGCTGAGTTTGCGGCGAAAGCCGTTGTTGCGTTAAAGAATGTCAGTGAAGGGATTGCTGCCGATCTGGGATTACCCCATGAACGCAAAGAGTGGAGCGATGCCGATTGGGACGCTTACTCCTCGGAAGCCTTTCGGCGGGGAACCGAGTGGTTGATGGCAGCGGCAAAGGGTGATTGTCCCTATCCGGGACAACAGGGTGAGGCAGATGATTACTGGCAACAGATCGCCGCCGATGCCGAAATGTTGATAGAGGAGGAGCGGATTCGGTTTATCAAGACCGATCGCGGGGATGTGGCGGTCTGCGATCAAACCAGTACCAGCCATGCGATCGATCCCCGGTCGTTCTATCAGGCGATTCTCAGGGTGCATGAGTCATCGACGGCTACTCTCCGCCCCGAAGCCATTACCATGCGCGATCATCGGGTGGGTGGTATCCAATATACGTTAGGGAGCATTCCCCTGCATCCAGAACAGCCTTGCCTTGATTTTACTCAGGGAACCTTCGATCGCTTGAGTGCCGCCGAGCAAACCAAAGATCCGGATTCAGGAGCCTGGGGCGGACGACGTACCGTTGGCGGTTCTCCCTGGAATACGCCCTCGCAGCTTACTGTGGAGGAAATTGTAGCGATACTGGATTGATGGCTGAAGGAGATGAAATGATTGCCGGTCTTGCCGCCTTGTCTCCAGGTTTCTTCAGACAAGTTTCTTGCCCCCATGATAGATTACAGGTTGAGTTGCTGTTTGTTATCCCGTTATCCAACGGTAGGGTTACTGCCTACCCTTGACCTGCTCGGGTGACATCCCCTTCTAAACTCGATCACCGCTCTAAGACGAGTAGACTACGCCATGCCGACCTATCGATCGAAAACCTCCACTCAAGGACGCAATATGGCCGGTGCCCGTGCCCTCTGGCGTGCCACCGGAATGCAAACTGAAGATTTTGAGAAGCCCATCATTGCCGTTGCCAACTCGTTCACGCAATTTGTCCCCGGACATGTTCACTTGAAGGATCTGGGGCAGTTAGTGTGCCGTGAGATTGAAGCGGCGGGTGGCGTAGCCAAGGAATTCAATACGATCGCGGTAGATGATGGTATCGCGATGGGGCATGACGGGATGCTCTATAGCCTGCCCTCCCGCGAGATCATTGCGGATTCAGTCGAGTACATGGTGAATGCCCATTGTGCCGATGCTCTGGTCTGCATTTCCAACTGCGACAAAATCACCCCTGGGATGTTGATGGCGGCTCTACGGCTGAACATTCCCGCCGTGTTTGTCTCCGGTGGCCCGATGGAAGCGGGGAAGACGAAGCTGGCTGAGCATAAACTGGACTTGGTTGATGCTATGGTGGCGGCGGCTAACGACAAAATCAGCGATCAGGTGGTGGAAGAGTATGAGCGGTCTGCCTGTCCGACCTGTGGCTCTTGCTCCGGCATGTTCACCGCCAATTCCATGAATTGTTTAACTGAAGCGATCGGGCTGTCGTTACCGGGTAATGGTACGGTGCTGGCAACCCATTTCGATCGCAAGGATTTATTCCTGAATGCGGCACGCACCGTTGTCAGCATTACCCGGCGCTACTACGAGCAGGGCGATGAATCCGTCCTCCCACGTTCGATCGCGAGTGTCAAAGCCTTTGAAAATGCGGTGGCGTTAGACATTGCCATGGGTGGCTCGACAAACACCATTCTGCACTTGCTGGCGGCTGTGCATGAGGCAGGGGTCGATTTTACGATGGTAGACATCGATCGCCTGTCGCGTAGAGTTCCCCAACTCTGTAAGGTTGCTCCTAACACCCAGAAATATCACATTGAGGATGTTCACCGAGCGGGTGGGATTCCGGGGATTCTGGGCGAGTTGGATCGGGCGGGACTGCTCCACACGGATATACCAACCGTTCACAGTCCAACGATGAAAGCAGCCCTTGATCGCTGGGATGTCATGCGGACTAATGACGCGGCTGTGCATACCTTCTTCAAAGCGGGGCCTGCTGGCATTCCCACCCAACAAGCCTTCAGTCAATCGACTCGCTGGGACTCCCTTGACCTCGATCGCGAGAACGGCTGTATCCGTCGCCTCGAAAATGCTTACAGCACTGAAGGGGGACTGGCGGTACTCTACGGCAACTTAGCAGAACGCGGTTGCATCGTGAAAACGGCTGGCGTAGACGAAAGTATTCTGGTGTTTGAAGGCAAAGCCCGGATCTATGAAAGTCAGGATGCGGCAGTTAAAGGCATTCTGAATGACGAAGTCCAACCGGGAGATGTGGTAATCATTCGCTACGAAGGTCCACGGGGCGGCCCCGGGATGCAGGAAATGCTGTATCCCACCAGCTACCTGAAATCTAAGGAGCTAGGCAAGGTCTGTGCGCTGTTAACCGATGGTCGGTTCTCGGGGGGCACGTCGGGGCTATCGATCGGGCATGTGTCGCCGGAAGCAGCAGCCGGTGGCAACATAGCGCTGGTACAGGATGGCGATCGCATCTTGATCGACATTCCTAATCGCCGGATCAATGCTGACCTATCGACGGAAGAATTAGCCAATCGGCGGGTAGCAATGGAAGCGAAGGGTAAGGATGCCTGGAAACCGGCTCAGCCCCGACAGCGACGGGTGACAGCCGCCCTGAAAGCCTATGCTCTTCTGGCAACCAGTGCGGATCAAGGGGCGGTGCGTAACCTGGAGATGCTCAATTAACCGGTAGCACACTCAACTTGAATCTGAAGGTTTAGGGATGCTGAGACAACAGTTTCAGCATCCCCATTGCCTTTAATTGGAACATGTAGGAATGGGAATTAAATAACTCCGCATCTCTTTGTACGGGCGCGGCATGCGGCAGAGATTTTTGGGACAATGGCAAGGACTTTTTACCGAATGCCACGCCCCTACGCAAAATTACACCTTAATCAATCTGTAATCCTTAGGCGATCGGTAAGGGAGGCAACACCGCATGAATGCCCTGTTTCACTGCTTCTGGACGATCTTTATAGGGTACTCTGCCATCTGGAGCCGCCGCATACTGCTGACAAAATTGTAGGAGTTCAGGGATGGAATCAGTAGGAGAGAGTTGATGCAAAATAAAGGTAAGTTTCTGAGGTGCGGTAAATGCCACCATACAGGAACGATCGCAGGCTCCCATACAGCGTACTGGTTGCAGATGGATGCGATCGCGAATTCCAGAGGTTTCTAGACCAGCTTTGAGCTGGTTGAATAACAATTGCCCTTCACTTAACCCCTCTGGTGCGGCTTCAGTTTCAGCCAACTGGCAGAGTGTACAAACCAACAACGTATTTTGTGTCATGGATTCCCTGGTGATTTAGATGGCATGATCAAGCTGAAATTCTGTCCAACGCTGCTGCATCTGCTGGTAACAAGCCACTGGAGAGACGGCGAGATTTTGGAGCAAATTAATATCGGGTCGTCCCTGTTCATTAATCAGCAACAGTACGTCTCGGGCAGGATTGTATGTCTCGATCGTCTGGAGCAGTCGTGTGATCAATCCTGTGTCCAGGTTTAAAGCCTGTAAATACTCCGATACGTGTGACATGGGAATGAAGTGGGTCGTATATTCCACTAAGTCAGCCTGCCAATCCACAGCCCCGGCATCTGCGATCGCCATCTCACAAACGACCATCCCCCGCCCGTGGGTGATGAACCCTTGCCATGCGGCATGTCCCAGGGGCAGCAAATTCTCGCGAATAAACAGATTTTGCCAGTAGCCTAAACACCCCTGCCAGGTACTATCTTGAGGTCGCATACTTATCTCCCAATCGTTGCCTTGTCATCATGTCTAAATCCTGTGAAAATGCATCTTTGGCACTGTGTTGCCCCATCACCACTGCCGCCCCTGACTCTCGGCATCTAATGAGTGCTCTAGGGTCGATCGCCCCCAGATGCCCGTCTTGCTGTAGACCCAGATAGTCAGGGTGATGGTAGTTCTGAACGTCTACCGGGTCAGTTCATTGAATCGTGATGAAATTCTGAGCGATCGCAGCTGAGATGCAGAGACAAGCCGCGATCGTAGCCTAAGAATAAAATAACAAAATTGACCATCATCCGTACCTCGCAGATGAAACATAACGGGTTTACCAATCTCCTAAGGAGCCATCAGTCGGTGGGCATCCTGACTAAGAAAGCACGATCGCTTTCATCACAGTTGCGGGACAGCGGCAGATTTGCACTGCTCTTTCCCCCTCACGTCTGAATGGCTGCTCCCCATCAGAACCGACTTGAGTATATGCAGAGTAACACACAATCAGGTGATGCGGCTGCACTCCCTCAACGAATGTGATACCGACTGATCCCCCGAGTCTCAGGATATCGAACTTAGGACAGTGGTGAAAGCGGCAATCGGTACGATACGGTTGGGAGTCAGTCACCCTCAACCGTAATGGCAAATTTTCAGTTCCAACAGCACTCCCATGCCTTTTGGCAGTTCTTGCAGCAGGTATTGCAGGCACACTGGCGATCGCTGCTATTGCTGGGGCTGGGGGTAGGTCTACCCTTGTTTTTATTTGAGCAACTGGCAGTTGCCATCTCCCGGCAGCAGGGGGGCTTCCTGTGGGATGAGCCGATTTTGTTAGCCGTTCATGCCACTACGACAGTATTCTGGGATCGGCTGGTTCCAATCTTGACGCGGCTGGGTGGGTTTAAGGGGGTCACTCTCCTGACCACATTGTTATCATTCTGGTTACTCCGGCAACAACGGTGGCGATCGCTGATTTATTTGCTTCTAACTATGATTGGCAGTGGGTTGATCAATCGGCTGGCTAAGGCGGTATTACATCGAGTGCGCCCCAGCTTATGGACACCCCTAGCTCCTGAAGCGGATTTTGCTTTTCCCAGTGGTCATGCGACGGCGAGTATGACGTTTGTAGCAGCGATCATCATTCTTACCTGGGGAACTCGCTGGTGTTGGTTAGCCGTCTTAGGCGGAAGTAGTTTTGTGCTGGCGATCGCCTGGACCCGGTTATACCTGGGGGTGCATTTTCCCAGTGATATTGTGGCAGGCTGGTTAGTGTCAATTGCCTGGGCGATCGGGGTGAGTGTTGCGATTCGACCGCATCTGACGGCATCCACCCGGCGGGAGGAAGTTCAGTTAACTACGGAGGAAGCCCAAACCTTATCTAGAGACAATCTGTAGAGGTGAGTATATTATGCCATGACCACGATCGCCTCTACATAAACTTTCTGGCGTTTCTTGTCTACATCTAACACAACCCAACGAATTGGCTCTCCCTGTTTCTGTAACTCCATCTCGATCGCCTGTTCTAATTGGGCTAATGAGTCACATAGATCAACTTCTATCCGAATCAATTGGCTTACCATTAGCATTCCTCCACCATATCCAAATGAATTGTGATCTCAAAGTGCCGCATTAGAGTCTGATTGGTTTCAGGACAAGTTGATAGCGGATTCAACGGTCTGTTCCCAGGAATGGAGCGCCCGTAATTGCGGAGTTTTTTTCGATTGATGGGTTTCCATCCGAGTGAGCACATCATCCAAAATTGTGATTGCTTCAGCGATAAACGGGCCTTTGTTTAACATCACACATTCAGCCCGTTCAGCCATGGCGGCATCGGTCATCTCGCCGCGCGATGGTGCCCCTTCTTTAACCAAACTCTCTAGCACTTGCGTTGCCCAAATCACCGGAACATGCGCCGCTTCACATAGCCAGAGAATTTCTTCTTGAATTTCTGCTAGTCGCTGATAACCGATTTCTACCGCTAAATCGCCTCTGGCAATCATGACTCCAAAGGATTGTTTGCCCGCCGCATGAATGATTAACTCTGGCAGATTGCTAACCGCGATCGCCGTTTCAATCTTGGCAACGATCGCGGGACGGGAGGAGCGGTTTCCAGAGCGTTGGGCTAATTCGCGTTGCAGTAATTCAATATCGGCAGCATGTTGCACAAATGAGTAGCCAATAATATCTGCATGGGTGGCAACAAAGTCTAAATCCGTCAGATCCTTTTCCGTCAGGGGACTCAGGGGAAGCACAATATTGGGGAAATTCAAGCCTTTTTCCGATCGCAGTTTGCCCCCTTTAGGACTGGCATGAGTCACCTGAAGCATCAGTCCCAGTTCACCATTGGGTAAGGGCACATGGGTATCGACTACGCGAGTCCGAATCTTACCATCGTCAATATAAACTGGTGTGCCAACCGTTAATAGATCAAGAACTTCAGGAATAGTACAACAAGTTTGGAAATGCGCGATCGGAGCTTGACTAGCCTGCTCAGCTTCAGCCTGCGGTATAGGATCAGGCTCACTCCGGGATAGCAGGATGTAATCCCCCTGGAAGAGGCGCTTTTTGCCTAGTGGCGTTATTACAGTCCCGGTACGGATTTTGGGTCCCGCTAAATCCATCATGACTTTACAGGGCTTACCTAGCTCCTGTTCCGCCCGTCGCAAATGCTCAATCATCTGCTGCCAAGCCTCGGGGGTATCATGGGCACAGTTAATGCGGACACAGTTTGCCCCCCGACGCACCATCTCTCGCACCAGTTCGTAATTCGTAGCCGCCTCACTGGGTAGCGTCACCATAATCCGGACTCGGCGCTGGGCAGGAGATTGCCCAAACAAATCCTCTGTGTTCTGTTGTAGGAGGCGATTACCTTCAAAGAAGGCGGCGATCGGCGGACGGTTGAGCAATGGGGTACTCTCTGACCCACACATGACCGCCAATGTGGCAATTACCGCGTCTAGATTGGGCATCACCCGGGCTTCGATCCGCCCCAGTGACGATAACCCCCAGGGCATGAGTGCTGCTTGCAACGATCGCAGATCATGCCGACGCAGGGCAAGATATTCCGCTAGATTTAAGGCACTGATGAAGAATTCCGATCGCTGAATCTGCGATCGCCATTGGTCAAAGGTTAGTTGTCCATCTTGTGCCACAGTGTGCCGCAAATCCTTGAGAGTAGATAGCAAGATTTGGGGATTGGCAAGGTTGAGTGGTTCAGCCACCACTTCTGAGGTAGAACTCATGACCATAAAAGTCTCCTGAAGCGATGTAATTCGATTGAGACGTTATTGCTTGGAAGTGACTGACTTGGCGTTAGTCTGTTTGCTGGCTTTGGGCTGCTTGTTGCTATTACCAGAATCAGGCAGGGTCAGGGCAGTGGGGGTCGTGAGCAGCGATCGCAGGGACTGACGAAACTCTAACGAAAGATATCGTTGCTGAAGCGGTTGCCAATTTTGCCAAAAGTTGGTTTGATCCTGTTGCAGGACGCGATCGACACTGGGTAATACCTTAGCGACATCTGCCTTGAGCGTAGACTCTAAAAACTGCCGCAGAACCACATGATCCTGAAGCTGTCCCAGCAGATCTTGAATGGCTTTAAATTCGTCTACTCGTTCCAGGTAGGTTTGATCATAGAACCCAGCAAAGAATTCTGCCTGGTACCGCACTCCCTTAATTTGCTTGCGTAAGCCGTGGAGGAGTTGGTTAAACTGGTGGAATTGGTGATTTAATTCCTGAGAGTCTGCGATCGACACCAGCGCCACCTCGCCTGATTGGATTGTTGTGCCGACCAGCCAGCCAGGATGGAGAAATAGTTGGCAAACCAGGGGCAGCAACAAATCCGGTAAAATCTGCAATACCGCTAAACTACCCATCGGCGTATAGGTTGGATTGTCTAACCAGGCTTGCAGCGATTGTTTAACTTTTTGGTAGCGATCGCCATTCAGAGTTTTTTGTAATTGGGAAAAACTTTGGCGACGGGTTTGGGATACGTGCTTGAGTACCGCCTCAAATTTGGGCTGTTCGGCCTTCTTTAATAGAGGTTGATAGTGAGTGATTAACTCTTGCTGTAAGACATCTAAATCCCGGGTTCCTCCTAAACTTTTGGCAATTTTACCGATCGCGGCATCATTGGCGGATTTGGGAATGATGATCGTGGTGCTGAACACCTTTACGGCTGTTCTGAGCCGCCGCATACTGACCCGCATTTGATGCAAGGGCTCTGGATCTTTATCTTTGAGAACGGCTGCCTCTTGAGCGATAATTTTTTCCACGTTTTGCTGAATAATTTGATGAGCATATTCAGCCAGCGTGATCGAAGGATTGAATCGTCGCGCCTTCATACGAATTTCCCTGAAACCACCACTCTTTTCATAAAAAAAGACTTTGCTATATAAGACCCGAACTTAATAAGTTCATTGTCCCACCTTAGCCGCGATCGAGGGATGTTTTTGGGGCAAAAATAGAGCATTTGTAATATTTTGACAGGCTTTTTTCAGAGCTATTCATGGGTTGTGGGTGACTGAGTTCGTCAACTGATCCCTACAAGCCAGAAAACCGTCCATTGCATCGGGTGGAATCCCTGCCAGTTCTGGGTTTTCTTCAGATCGAATTAAACCACAATAGAGAGTAGACCCTGCATGGAGAAGCGATTTTGCGACCATCGTCTGCTAGTTCGACGACGACTGAAATTAACTCTACTCCGGCAATCCCATCATCCTCTGCCCATAAACCCCGTCTGTGGATGCCCGATCGCGTGTTGTTCACTCCGGCGGCTCTGGATCAACCCTGGGGACAGCAGATTCTAGACCGGGTGCAAGCCTTGGAATTACCGATCGCCGAATTATCCCGCAATCGATTAACCGGGCTACGCGGCGAGAGCGATCGCGACACCTACGACATTTCTAAACGGACGCTGGCCGTGGTGACGGCTCCCCCCAGTCAGCTTAAACTAAGTCCGATTCCGCCTTCAGCCGACTGGCAGTTTCATTTAGCAGAGGGCTGTCCGGCGCATTGTCAATACTGTTACCTGGCAGGTAGTTTGCAGGGCCCACCTGTGATTCGCGTGTTTGCCAACCTGCCCCAAATTTTGGCTAACCTGGCTGGCTACGAACAGCCCCGCGATCGTACCTCCTTCGAGGTTAGTTGTTATACTGACCCACTCGGCATCGAGCATCTGACGGGTAGTTTAGCTGAGTGCATTCGTTACTTTGGTACTCGCGAACAGGCTGACCTGCGCTGGGTATCTAAGTTTGATGCTGTGGATTCCCTCTTGGATTTACCCCATCACGGACATACCCGTTGCCGTGTCAGTGTCAATGCGGCTCCAATTTCTACCCGAATGGAAGGGGGTACAGCCTCCGTGGCGGCTCGATTGGCGGCATTACGTCAACTGGCACTCCCTCAACAGCAGGGTGGCGGCGGCTATCCGATCGGCGTGGTGATAGCACCCATTATGCCGATCGAGGATTGGCAAGAGCACTATACCCACCTGTTTGACCAGATCAGTGCTGCGATCGATTTTGGCTGCGATTTAACCTTTGAGCTAATTTCCCACCGCTTTACTCCAGGTTCTAAAGCGGTATTACAGACCTGGTATCCCCATAGCCCACTTGATCTGGATGAAGCGGGGCGAGTCATCAAGCGGAACAAGTTTGGCGGCATCAAGTATGTGTATGACCGGGACACGATGCTTACCCTGCGGCGGTTTTTTGAACAGGAGATCCGATGTCGCTTTCCCCACGCCGCCATGCTCTACTGGACGTAGCCACCCGGAGCAACCGTGGCCTGACAAAAGGTGATTAGTTGTTCATTTGGGCAGTTGGGTCTGGAGCCGGTGACAGAGTGAATCAAGGGAGAAGTGGAGAGGCATATTCTCTCTTCTCCCAACTTGTTAAGGATTGATAAAGGATAAACCTCCAGTCAATTTTTAGTGAGACTATTGATAGAAAGTTTCATTAGGAGTTACTAACAGCGCCCAGTTGCCTGTTCCTATCGCTGCTGGGCGATTGATTGGACAACGCTACGATGGCAAATCTTTTAGCCTGCTAAACTCCTTCCTCACCAGGCTTAAGGCTTAAAATTATGTTTCGATGCTTAAAGTGAGGTAAAATTTATAAAAACTTAATTACTAAAAAGTCATGAAGTGATTTAAACGCCGGATTTATAGGTAATATAGTTGAGAATTATTTTTAGTAGGTTTCGCTTGTGGAGAAGGCTCCCATGAATCGTGGAGATGATCTGGTCAATGCCTGGACAGAGGATTTAGGCGCTTCTGCCTGGCAGGAATTTGTCTATCTGGGGGATGCGATCGCCGATCGTTGCGATCCCTCTAGTCCGGTGGATCTGCCTGCCGTTGTCCCAGAGAACTCCCAGGATCACCGAGTTTTCCCCCTATCTAATACCCGTGTAGGCGAGCAAATTCGCATTGTGGCGTTGAACTGTGGTGAGGCAAATAATCGCCTGATGGGGATGGGCTTGATGCCCGATGTGGTGCTGAAGGTGATTAGCTGCACCGCAACCGGCTCCGTGATTGTGGCACTCCACGACCAACGCCTGGGTCTGGGGGCAGAAATGGCACAAAACATTCAGGTGATGAACGCCCAACCGTTAACTGGGGAACCACCGATGCGGACAACCAGGACAATAACTATGCAAAGCACTTCTCCATCATCCAGCGTCAAACTGCGAGATGCCGCGATCGGTTCTATGCTACGAGTCATGGGCTATGAACCAGTCGCCCGAGACTATAAGCGCAAACTCCTGGCAATGGGACTGACCCCAGGTACGGAGTTACGAGTCACCCGCCATGCGCCCCTGGGCGACCCCACTGAAATTGAGGTGCGCGGCTTTCATCTGAGTCTGCGCAAAGCTGAAGCCGACGCGCTGATTGTTGAACTCATCTAAGCACTTATCTAAGCACTCATCTAAGCACCCATTTAAGGAATAGAGTCATGACGCAATTAACCATTGGATTGGTTGGCAATCCGAATTGTGGCAAAACTACGCTGTTTAATGCCTTAACGGGGGGCAATCAGCATGTCGGCAATTGGCCGGGTGTTACCGTGGAGCGGAAGGAAGGTAACTATCGCGCCCATGGTCAGACTATCACCGTAGTTGATTTACCCGGAGTCTATTCGGTGGATGCCGAAGACACGACCACGGGGTTAGATGAACTGGTAGCGCGGGATTATCTGCTGTCCGGTGAGGCAGATGTGATTGTAAACATCGTGGATGCCTCTAACCTGGAGCGAAATCTGTACCTGACCACCCAAATTCTCGAAATGGGTGTGCCCATGATCGTCGCTCTCAACATGATGGATCTGGCCGCCAAACGGGAAATTCGGATTGATGCTCACCTGCTGGCAGAACGGTTAGGCTGTCCGGTGATTCCGCTCTGTGCCCATACCGGCAAGGGCGTATCCCCGTTGAAAGAGGCGGTACATCATGCCCTCGCCCATCCCACCATTCCCAGTACCTATGTTGCCTATCCCCCGGTGATTGAGGCCGCTTTAGCAGACTTAATTCCAGCGCTAGAAGCTCAGTCGATCAATCAATCCGCCGATGTGCGCTGGTTTGTCCTCAATCTGTTGCAGTACGACGATCGCCACCTGCCAGCGTTGGGACAGGATGTGTTGCGATCGATCGCGAAACATCGTCATCGGATTCATCAAACTCTGGGAGAAGATACAGATTTATTGATTGCAGATAGTCGCTATACCTGGATTCATCAATTGATTCAGGGGGTATCCGAACGCACTCATTTAGTTAAACAAACGGTCTCCGATCGTATCGATCGCGTAGTGCTGAATCGATTTTTAGGAATTCCGATCTTTCTGGTCGTGATGTACCTAATGTTCCTCGTTGCAATTAACCTGGGTGGAGCCTTTATTGATTTCTTTGATATTGGCATTGGCACAATTTTTGTCGGAGGCACTGCCCATCTGTTACAGCAGATCAGCGCTCCCGGTTGGTTAATTGGGCTATTAGCTGATGGTGTGGGTGGCGGGATTCAAACCACAGCCACCTTTATTCCTCAAATTGGACTATTGTTCATTTTCCTGGCAGTGCTGGAAGACTCCGGGTATTTAGCCCGAGCCGCCTTTGTCATGGATCGCTTAATGCGATTGATGGGCTTACCAGGGAAATCCTTTGTACCGATGATGGTGAGTTTTGGTTGCAATATTCCTGGCATTATGGCAACCCGGACGTTGGAGAATCGCCGCGATCGCCTGATGACAATTCTGATGAATCCATTCATGTCCTGTGGGGCGCGGTTGCCAATCTATGCCCTCTTTGTCGCGGCTTTCTTTCCCACCAACGGACAAAACATTGTCTTTCTGCTCTATATTTTGGGGATTCTTGCTGCCATCTTTACCGGCTTGGTCATGAAACACACGCTGTTTCGTGGTGAAGCGGCTCCCTTTGTCATGGAACTCCCGCCCTATCATATTCCGACCTTCAAAGGTGTCCTAATTCGTGCCTGGGATCGGCTGAAAACCTTCATCAGTCGCGCTGGCAAAATGATTGTGATTATGGTGGTAATTTTAGGTTTAATCAACTCCGTCGGCGTAGATGGTTCCTTTGGTAAACAAAACAGCCAGGATTCGATTTTGAGTGCCTTTAGCCGCACTATTACTCCCGTCTTCACGCCCATGGGCATTCAACCGGACAACTGGCCTGCCACCGTCGGACTATTCACCGGGGTGTTTGCCAAGGAAGTCATGGTTGGTACGATGGATTCGCTCTACACCAGTCTGGCACAGCAGCAGGTTGGCAGCAGCGATACACCAGAGGAACCCTTTGATTTCTGGGGCGGTATGAGGTCGGCTGTTGCCAGCATCCCCGCGAATCTGGCGGATTTAACGAATCAAGTGCTTGACCCGATCGGACTGGGGATTTTAAGTAATACTAGCGACCAAAAAGCCGCCGCAGAAGCTCAGGAGGTTAGCTATACGACCTTTGGACAAATGGCATTGCGATTTGGCAGTACCACAGCCGCGATCGCCTTCCTGCTGTTTGTCCTCCTCTATTTCCCCTGTGTCTCGGCGACGGCAGTCGTTTACCGGGAAACTAACCTGGGCTGGACGATCTTCGTCGGTGCTTGGACGACTGGGCTTGCCTATTGGGTTGCCACGTTCTATTACCAATTTATGACCTTAGATCAGCATCCGCTCAGCGCGATCGCCTGGATCGGGGGATTACTCCTGGTGATGACTGGGGTGATCGTGGGACTGAAACACTTTAGCGATCGTCGCCGTCTGCGCCCCCAACGGGCGATCGACCAGAGAGCCTGGAGTCGATAAAGATGATTTTGCAACAACTCCAGACCTACCTGCGTACCCATCCACCCACCTCCCTGGAAGAGTTAACCCGGCACTTTCAAACGGATGCCGATGCCCTGCGGGGCATGCTCAACCCCCTAATTCGGAAAGGGCGAGTCCGTCGAGTAGCGGGTAAACCATGTAGCCAATGTCATAGTTGCGCTCCGGAAACGCTGGAGATCTACGAATGGGTTAATTCCGGTTCGCCACCATGCCGAATCGATTAGACGCTATGCCTGTTGATCCGGTTGCTTCCGCTAATTCAGTTAATTCTGCTAATACAGTTGATTTAATTTCTCAACTAGATTTGTCATCACTGGAATTGGGAATTCCTTGTATGATAACGGTGTGGCAATCTAGACCTATCGCAAAGGAGTTTGGTAATGCTGTCGCAAGCTATGACCGATCGATTGAATGAACAAATCAACCTTGAGATGTTTTCGTCTCACCTGTATCTGCAAATGAGTTCCTGGTGTGCCTATAAAGCGCTAGATGGCTGTGCTACTTTTCTGAGTCAACATGCTGATGAAGAAATGATGCACATGCGGCGGCTGATCAGTTACCTGCAAGAAACGGGAGCATTAGCCATAGTTGGTGGGATGGATGCACCCCCCTGGGAGTTTAACTCTTTGCAGGATCTATTTGAAAAGATTTACGTTCACGAGCAATTCATTACCGGAAAAATCAACGATTTGGTGCATCTGGCTACTACTGAATCAGATTACTCCACGGTGCAATTTCTTCAATGGTATGTTGCCGAACAACATCAGGAAGAATTTCTCTTTAAAGGAATTCTCGACAAGATTAAACTCATTGGTACCGAAGGTCAGGGACTGTTCTTCATCGATCGGGAAATTGCCACCCTTGCGGCGACAAAGGGGAAAGAAGCCACATCTATGTCACCAACGAACGCCTAACCCTTTGCTTCCAGTCTCTGCATTCTGCCGGAACACCGCTACTGACAACCACTACCCTCCATCGATCATTGATGAACCATGTCTGAGCAACTGAAGAATGCTCTTACTGAAGCCCTGGAAGATGAATATAAAGCCCGGGCAACCTACCGCTTGATTCTGAGTAAGTTTGGCGCTATTCGTCCGTTTGTAAATATTGTGGCATCGGAGGAGCGCCATATCCAGGCATTAATTCCCCTATTCTGGAGATACGGATTGCCAATTCCAGAAGACTCCTGGGCGGGACGGGTAAACGCGCCAGCATCGGTGCAAGAGGCTTGTCAAGCCGGGGTGCAGGCAGAGATTGAGAATGCCGCAATGTATGAGCGATTGCTGGATTTAACGCGAGGCTATCCGGATGTGCAATCCGTTTTCCTGAATTTGCAACATGCCTCGCAAACTCGGCATTTACCGGCTTTTCAACGCTGTGCCGATCGCGGAACAGGGCAACCGCATCAACTGCATCAACCGCATCACGGTAGAGGTGGGCGGCGGGGACAGGGTTGCAGATAGGGGACGTAATTGTCGAGCGATCGTGGCTGGGAGACGGAGATTCTGCGACGCACCATTTGATTGAATAACCAGGAGGAATAATCGCATCATGATGAATGCCGCATCCATCCCAGAGGTACAACCATCAGCAACGTTAGATTTGGCTCCTCGGGTCGGACATTTTTTGGAAGAGTATGGCGAAATTGCCACGATCCTGCCTGTACTGGCTGGGCTATTTGTCACCAGTCGTCTGCAACTCCGGGGAGCGCAGGCCTTGTTAGTGAACCTGACGATCGCGGCAATTGCACGTCAAACGGTGATTCAACTGAAAAAACAAGCCCATCCAGCCCCCGTGAGCGCCGCGTCCGGCAATGGGCAGTCTGCTGATGGGGGTGCTTTGCCCATGGCAGAAGACTACACGATCGTGCATTCCACCCTAGGACGGATTCGCCTGCGAATTCCACGGTTGCTCCGGGATGCTGCCTATGCCAAACGGTTAGAGCAACTTTTGTCCGATGACGATCGCGTCACTAAAGTTCGCTTGAATCGGACAGCCGCCTCCTTAGTGATTCAGTACGATGGCACTGGTGTTTCGGAATTGGAATTGGGCATGCGCCTGTTGCAGATTTTAGATCAGGCAGAAAAGCATAATGTACCTGATTTTGCCTACCCTGCCACTGAATCTTAAATCATGGCAACCTTCGCCTCGTATATGACTGATCACCCAATTGATCGCCCGGAGCGGACAACGGTTTTGCTCTGTCAGGTCGTTCATCATATCCCTGGACGTATCCGGCTACAGATATCACTGTTAGCCCAGTCTCCCCCAATGGCAGCCCGATTAAACTCCTGGCTGACTGGCATTCCAGGAATTATATCTGTGCGGATTAACCTGGCTGCGCGATCGCTGATTATTCAGTATCAAACGGATCACTGGATGGAGACATCGATTGAACCGTGGTTATCGCAACAGTTGCTCAATCATCTACAAAATAGTTGTCAACCGTATCCTTTAGCACCGCCAACTGAGCGGTCGATCCCTACCACTCCGGGGTCGCTGCCCATTCACCCCTCTACTCCTTCAGACCCATCCCCCTTGGCTACTCGGGATGCGGCAAAATCTGCCACAGATGACGGGCAATGGTCAAGTTTACGGCTCCCTGCAACCGCCGCCTTACTGGCTGTTCTCTGCCGATTACCACCCTTGGTGAGTCTCCGTCCCTTCGCGATCGTTACTGTCCTGACCGCCGCCCTCCCAGTTGCCCAACGCGCCCTCTATAGCCTGTTCGTACAGCGCCGCTTGAATATTGATTGTTTAGATCTCTTGGCATTAAGTTTAAGTGGCTGGCAGGGGAAATTATTCACTCCGGCAATGGTGATTACCTTGCACGAGTTAGGAGATGTGATTCGGGAACAGACAGCGCGATCAACGGAAGTCCGAACGGCAAATTTGCTAGACGCGATCGGCCATTTTGCCTGGGTGAAATCTGGTGATCAGCCTCCCCACCAAATTGAGAGCGATCGGGTTCAGATCGGTGACACAGTCGTTGTTTATCCCGGCGAACAAATTCCCGTTGATGGTACGGTGATTCAGGGAGAGGCAATTATTGACCAGCAAAGTCTGACGGGAGAATCGATGCCGGTGGTGCGGCAGATCGGACAACAGGTATTTGCCTCTACATTAGTGCAATCGGGACAACTCTATTTGCGAGCCGATCGGGTGGGCAGACAAACCCGCGCCGCCGCCAGCATTGAGTTGTTGCAAAAAGCGCCCGTGTATGACACTCGCATGGCAAATTACGCTGAAAAGGTGGCCGATCGTCTGATTGTGCCCTCCCTATTACTCGCCAGCCTGGTACTGGTGACAACCCGTGATCCTGCCCGAGCCGCCGCCATTCTCACCTTAGATTTTGTCACTGGCATTCGTGTTTCCATTCCTACCGCCCTGCTAGGGGCATTGAACCATACCACTCGGCATGGTGTTCTCGTCCGCAGTGGACGGACGCTGGAACAATTGGCCGATGTGGATACGATCGTGTTTGATAAGACGGGCACCCTCACCCAGGGCACGATCGCGGTAACTGGAGTGAACCCGATCGCGGACATGCCAGCGGAAACCGTGTTACAACTTGCTGCTGCCGCCGAACAACGCTTGAATCATCCCGTTGCAGCTGCGATCGTGCAGTATGCTCAACAGCAACATCTGCCGATTCCTATCCGGGGAGAATGGCACTATGAGGTCGGGTTAGGAGTACAGGCATCGATCGAAAACCGGGATGTTTTGGTAGGGAGTGAGCGCTTCCTCCAGCAAGCCGGGGTGGTATGGGAAGCGGGGATTGATGCCCCAGACAGGAGTCAATCTCTGATTTATGTTGCCTGTGATGGGCAGCTACAGGGGGTGATTGCCTATGCCGATCCGCTGCGTCCAGAGAGCGATCGGTTACTGCACCTGCTTCAGCAAACCTACGGCATTGAGGTGCATCTGCTGACGGGAGACAATGCCCAACGAGCCAGCCAAGTAGCACAGGAACTCGGCATTGCCAGGGAACGGGTTTACGCCGAAGCCTTCCCTGAACAGAAAGCTCGGATTGTGCGTGATTTGCATCGCTCCGGGCGGACGGTTGCTTTTGTGGGGGATGGCTTAAATGATTCGGTGGCATTAGCCTACGCGGATGTTTCGGTGTCCTTTGCCCAGGGGTCAGAGATTGCCCGAGAAACGGCTGATGTGGTGCTGATGAACAATTATCTTCTGGACTTATTAGAGGCGATCGCGATTGCCCGTCAAACTCGATCGCTGATTGAGCAGAATACAACGCTGGTGGTAGCCCCTAACTTGCTGGCTTTGGGACTGGCAACCACGGTAGGACTCAATCCCCTGGCAGCCACAGCCATTCACAACGGCTCCGCGATCGCAGCGGGGATGAATAGTTTACGCCCCCTTGTGCAACACCAGATGCAGCAAGCTTCCGATCGCAAGTAAACCAAGCATCAATCCAATTTTTCATTCCTGTTGCAAATACTTCTTACTAAGCTAGGGAAGATTGGTATCCTAGAATAAACTCTTCTCAACTCCTAGCATTTATGTCTCTGATTCACTTGGAAAAATCAGTTCTGACATTCCACCTGAAAGAAATTCTGGAAGATGGACATGGCAACCACCCCCTGACCTGGCTGAGTTTAGGATTACTGATGCTTGGCCCCCGGCTACTGGGTGCATCTAAATCGGCTCAACCCGCCCCTAAAACAGCCTCTCGATCGCAGCGAGTATTGTCGAGAAATGTGCCCATCTCCCTATCCCAGTGGATTGCTGAAGCGAAACAGCAAGAACTCACTGCCCAACTCTATACTGCGATCGAACACCAGAATACTTTGTTATCTGAAACAGTACAGCCAACTTCAGATGCCATTTTGAGCAATTAGGACGAGAAGCATGGGGCAAAGCAGTTCAGTCTTGATTGCCCCACGATCTCATTCTGTCACTGTGGTGTTTTGCGGGGATAGGGTAGCCTGAATACTGGCTCGTTTTTGGGCTTCCAGTTGAGCTTCAGCTTTAGCTTCGGCGGCAATGTCTGCTAACAGTTCTCCGGTTTCCGCGATCGTACTTTTGGTTCGTTCAAACAGCGTTACGCCCGTTTTAATTGTGGCTTTGAGGACAGGTCTGATTAATGGCAGAATCACTGGAGCCAGGGCTACGGTCGCCACACCCACGGCGATCACCTTAGCATTCTGACCGGCGGCTAATTCTGCGACTCGCGCTCTTAGCCCCACATTTCCTTGATGCATTTGCATATTTGCACCTCTTCAAAACAGGGATGTGATATAAACTACATCCCTGTTTATTATACGTCCAATCCTTAGAAAACCTGAATGACTTGATCAAGTCTTAGGTTCCCGAGGATGTTTACATTAGCTGCTGTGCGATCTGTGTAGTTTTTCAGTATTGAGTTAATTTCTTTTATTGTTGATTCTCAGAGTGTTTTCCCGATGCCAATTATTGAAACTAAAACCGCCCCGATGGTTCTCAACATGGAACCCCATCATCCTTCGATGCATCGTGTGTTACACCTGATCGTGACATCGGACGGAGAGAATGTGATTGATTGCGAACCTGTGATTGGCTATTTGCATCGCGGCATGGAAAAGATCGCTGAGAATCCTAAAATTCCGGTCGGTGAACACTACTTTCGGCTAGAAAGTGGCAAGGGGGAAATGGGAATTTTCGTCATTGGAAATGATAATGTTTTCCCTTGGCGCTGGAAAATTCGGATGCCTGACTTTGTGAATTTGCAAATCCTACCTTATTTAGTCCAAGACCAAAAAGTTGCGGATATTGTGGCGATTCTCGGCAGCATTGACATCATCATGGGGGCTGTCGATCGCTAATCATCGCTAATCTTCGATCTGAATATGGCAGAACTGCCGCAGAGTTGCGATCGCCCTAGCGGCTGATTGCATGGTTTACTTTGCCACCGCAAAATTTGCCCCATTCATAATCGCATTGGGTATGATCCAGGGTTTGGGGTAGGATGATTATCTCTGATTGCCTGGAAAGGTGGTTAGACTGGAGTGTGAGGAGTTGGATCTGAATTTTGCCCAGCCCCCCTGGATTGAACGTAATTGTCCAGGCAACTGCTAGTCGGTCTGTGCCCCTTGTCGCCGGGCGATCCTTGTCTGGCGCTATGGCAAAGCGACTAGTCCTTCGTGGACTGAGATTGCCCCAAAACAGCACCAGCCTTAGTCAGTGAGGATTGCTACCTGTTTAGGAAGTGGATGTATATGGGACAACGGCGTAACTCGCAAAGGTGGCAATCTTTCAGGCAGATTGGTCAAGCCCGTTGGCTCTCATTCCTATTAGGGCTCAGTACGACGATCGCGGTGTTGGGCGTATGGCAACAGTTGCGAGTCCAAGAGCGACTCCATATTCAGCAATTAGTGCAGCAAGAGGCGGATACCGTTGGCTCAGACCTCAGCCGCGAGCTATCCCGCCGAATTCTTTCCCTGGAACAAATGGCGCATCGGTGGCGGGTCAGTGGGGGAACACCGCAACCCTTGTGGGAAGCCGATGCCAGGAAGTATATTGACCAGTCCTACGGCTATCAGGCGATCGAATGGGTAGACCCATCATTTCGGGTGCGCTGGATTGTGCCCCGTCAGGGCAATGAAGCGGCTCAAGATTTTGATATGAGTCAGGAACACCGCCGCCAGATTACCCTAACCCTTGCCAAAGAGCTACGTCAAACCCTCCTGACCCGTACTGTTGCCTTAGTTCAGGGTGGGCAAGGATTTCTTGCCTGTGTCCCGTTATTTGGGCATCGTCACAACCCACCAACCGCCACCGCCGATCGCTTTGATGGATTTATTGTCGGAGTTTTTCAATTTGAGACTTTTTTTAACACGATCCTGAATCACTCGCCCCGTTATCAGGTTCAAATCTTTGGTCGCACTGGCTTGATTTACAGTCAGGCAACTCAGCCCGCTCCAGACGCAGAACCTCAGACAACTCTGGTGCAAGTCTATGGGGCAGATTGGCAAGTGCAGGTGACACCAACCCCAATCTTAATTGCCGAAGGACGATCGCCCCTACCTACGGTAGTTCTATGGGGTGGATTAGTCGCTGCCTGGACATTGGCGTTTGTGGTGTACCTGGGACAACGCTTTGCCCGTCAGGCACAGCAGAGCCGGATGATCAATCAACAGCTCCATGCAGAGATTAGGCATCGGCAACAGGTTGAAACTCAATTACGAGAAAGTCAGGAGCGCCTGCAACTTGCCTTGGAAGCCTCGGCGGAAGGCTGGTGGGATTGGACAATTGCCACCGGTGAGGTTGAGCGTAGTCCTCAGTATCTCAAGCTGTTAGGGTATGAGGTGGGTGAATTCCCGGATGTTGTGGATAGCTGGAAAAATTCCATTCATCCAGATGACGTTGCGGGCATGATGGAGCGGCTGAACGCTCATCTGCAAGATGGTGCAGTGCCCTACGCCTGTGAATACCGGGTACGAACTAAATCGGGGGAATGGCAATGGATTTTGGACTATGGCAAAGTCGTAACCCGTGATGCGGATCATCATCCCATCCGGATGATTGGGACGTTTAAGGATATTGCCGATCGCAAACGGACTGAACTTGCCCTGGCTGAATCCCAGCAACGCTATCAGAATTTGGTGGACAATTCCCCTGACATCATCGAACGGTTTGATTTACACCTGCGGCATCTCTATGTCAGTCCTGCCCTAACTAGAATTACAGGCATTGATGCCAATGCATTTTTGGGTAAAACCTGCTGTGAACTGGGGATGGATGAGCAGATGGTACAGACCTGGGAAGCCGCTGCCGCTCGCCTGATCCGTACAGGACAGAAGCAGGTAATTGAATTTACTGTCCCAACCCTGGCAGGAGTGTGTTCCTTTGAGATGGCGATCGCTCCAGAGTTGTCGGAGCAGGGAAGCGTTGAGTCGATCCTGTGTATTTCGCGGGATATTACGGAACGTCAACAGGTAGAAGCGGCGCTGAGACATCAGAAGGAAATGTTCCAGGCGATCGTGGATCATATTCCGATCATGATTACTTTGTTTAATGCTGACGGACAAATTGAATTCATTAACCCAGAGTTAGAGCGAGTGCTCGGTTGGTCGATCGTGGAGTGGCAGCAACGCGATATTCTGGTTGAATGTTATCCCGATCCCACCTATCGCCACAGCGTCTTAGAGCACATGCTGGCGGCAACGGGTCACTGGAAAGATCTCACAACCTACAATGCCCAGGGGCAACGCTTAGAAACGACTTGGGCAAATGTGCGGCTTTCTGGTGGACGGTTCTTAGGAATTGGGCAGGACATTAGCGATCGCAAACGCAAAGAAGTTGTTCTCCGACAGGCAATGGAAGCGGCAGAAACCGCCAATGTGGCAAAAAGTATGTTTCTTGCCAATATGAGTCATGAACTTCGGACTCCGCTCAATGTTATTTTGGGATTTGCCCAGGTAATGGCGCATGACCCATCGCTCACCTCCAGTCAGAGAGATGATCTGCAAACCATTCGGCGCAGTGGCGATCATCTATTAAGTCTGATTAACGATGTGTTAGATCTCTCCAAAATTGAAGCTGGTCATAGCACGTTGGAAGAAACCGGATTTGACCTGATCTCCCTGCTGCATGGTCTGCGTACCATGATGACCGAACGGGCAAATGCGAAACGGCTGCAACTGATCTTCGATATCGCCCCGGTCGTGCCCCAGTTCGTGATTGCCGATGAACAGAAACTACGTCAAGTCCTGCTCAATCTCCTCAGTAACGCCATTAAGTTTACAAAAGAGGGGAGCGTTACCCTACACGTGACGCTGGGAGACTGCTGCGATCGCACGATTGAAGGCAGGGCAGGCTCATCTCCCCGGTTATCCTCTATCCCGATCATGCTGCAATTTGCGGTGATCGATACCGGGGTCGGTATTACTGCACCAGAACAGGAGACGATTTTTGATGCGTTCGTCCAGGCAGATGCGGGGAAGAAATCAATTAGTGGAACGGGGTTAGGATTAACGATTAGCCGTAAGCTACTGGAATTAATGAACGGTCAGATCTCGGTTCAGAGTGCCCCTCATGTCGGCAGTACATTTACTATTACGGTTCCCGCCCGTGCCATCAGTAGCGTGGATGTGCAGCCCGAACACCACGATCGCACCGTGATTGGGTTAGTTCCGGGGCAACCCCATCGTCGGGTGTTAGTCGTGGATGACCAACGGGAAAATCGGCTGTTGATGGTGCGGCTGTTGTCGCAATTAGGTCTACAGGTACGAGAAGCCAGCAATGGTCAGGAAGCCGTACAAATTTGGCAAGATTGGCGACCTAATCTGATCTGGATGGATATTCGGATGCCTGGGTTGGATGGTTATGAAGCGACCAAACAAATTCGAGCAATGGATCAAGCACAAGCCAGCATCATTATTGCTCTCACCGCTCAAGCGTCTCAAAGCGATCGCACGCTGGCGCTGGCTGCCGGGTGCAACGATTACATCAGCAAACCGTTTCGAGAAGAGACGATATTTCTGAAGATGGCAGAATATTTAGGTTTAGAGTATCTTTATGCTCAACCTGATCTGCCGACAGCATCCCTGTCGAAGGCATCTCGTCCACCGGAACCCGATCTCTCGACCCGGCTGGAGCCAACCATGCTGGCTAACCTGTCACCGGACTGGCTCACTACCTTAGAGGATGCGGCGGTGCGGGGAGACGATCGAGCCGTGGCAGTTCTAGTCACGCAACTTGCACCAGAGCTAGCCCCCCTGGGCGACTATCTCGTTCACTTAGCAGAAGAGTTTCAGTTTGAGCAAATTCTCAGTTGGCTTCAACATGAGACTGGGGGAGACGATCATGGTAGCTCTGAGTAGACCGATTTCTGAAATTAGTATTCTGGTGGTGGATGATACTCCAGACAATCTGCGCTTATTAGCCAAAATTCTGGAGTCTCAGCACTACATGGTGTTCAAATCGCTGAATGGCAGAATGGCACTACAAGCCGCCCACCATAACCCCCCTGATCTAATTCTGTTAGACATTAATATGCCGGAGATGAACGGCTACGAAGTCTGCCAGAAATTGAAAACCTCTGACGTGACAATGCATATTCCAGTCATTTTTATCAGTGCGCTGGATCAAGCCAGTGATAAAGTGCGAGCTTTTGAACTGGGGGGGCAGGATTACATTACTAAGCCATTTCAGGAACTAGAGGTACTGGCACGCGTTAAAAATCAACTCCTGATTCAACAGCAAAAACACCAATTGCAACAAGAGATCTACAATCGGCAACAGGCAGAAGCAGAAGTGCGGCGGCTGAATGCTGACTTGGAGCGTCAAGTTCAAGCTCGTACCCTGGAACTGCAACAAGCCTTGAATTTTGAGGTGGCTCTCAAACACATCTCTGATCAGGTGCGGGATTCTTTAGATCAACATCAAATCCTCCAAGCGGCTGTTGAAACCTTAGCCGTGGCACTAGAACTACGCTGTTGTGATACGGCTCTCTATAGTACAGATCACTCAACCTCAACCATTCGCTATCAATGGACACAACCGGGTTCTGATGCTACCCAGGGACAAATGCTGTATATGGCAGACTATCCAGAACTCTATGAGCAATTACAGGCACGCTTGTGTTTCGCATTTTGCCAGGTTCAGCCCAGTCCCCTGCGCAACCATTCCGCGATCCTTGCCTGTCCTATTTTTGACGATCAGGTGAATCAAACTGGAATTCTGGGGGATCTGTGGCTATTTAGGGATACCTATTCCAGTTTTAGTGAATTGGAAGGACATCTCGTTCAACAGGTGGCAAATCAGTGTGCGATCGCCCTGCGGCAAGCCCGACTGTATGAGGCGGCTCAGGTACAGGTGAAGGAGTTGGAACGCTTGAACCAACTCAAAGATGACTTTCTCAGCACCATCTCCCATGAACTGCGAACGCCGATCGCCAGTATGAAAATGATTATTAAATTACTGACGACGGTCGCCGATCAAGGTCATGACCTGATTGCTGAGTTGGCGCAGCCTGCGATCCAGAGGGGCAAAGTGGGTGAATATTTGCGGGTGTTGCAGGAAGAGTGCGATCGCGAACTTGCCCTAGTGGAGGATCTGTTGAGTCTCCAACATATTGAAGCCGGAACCTATGTAAGTCAGCCTGCCCCCATCAGCCTGTCTGCCCTGATGCTACATTTGATTGAACCGTTTGAAATGCGAGCGCGAAACCAACAACAAACCCTTCAGGTCAACCTGTCTGCCAATTTACCGATCCTGCATCTGGACTCACTCGGGTTCAATCGCATTGTCACAGAACTGCTCAGTAATGCCTGTAAATATACACCGGCAGGAGAAACCATCTCGATTTCAGCTCGCCTCGCTCAAGCTCCTCAAGTCAATCAGTTCATCAACTGCCTTGAACTAACCGTTGCCAATACAGGCGTTGAAATTCCTGCTGAAGAACTCCCGCGAATTTTCGATAAGTTTTATCGGATCCCGAACAATGACCCCTGGAAATATGGCGGGACTGGGTTGGGACTATCGCTGGTGAAAAAACTCGTCGAGCAAATGGGTGGCGCGATCGCCGTTGAAAGCACACATCAGCAAACCTGCTTCAAAGTGCAATTAACGGTAGTCACTGAACCTGGCGATCTCAGTAGTGACTCCTACCAACGATATTAGTCTCCCTGGCATCGCGTTAGTTCCAGGTCGATTATGATCGCGGCTTCAGACAATTCTGAATGCAGGGCGATCGATCCGAATGGACGGCGATCGCAGGCGAATGGGGCTACGGAACTTACTGAATTCAGCCCGATCAATACGAATGGGGCTATGGAACTTACTGAATACACCCCCATGCAATGGTTATATAGACCGATACAATACCATTGTTGCTGCGAAAACTACTGAGTGCAGCGCGATCAATTTAACAGTATTGCCAGACAATGCCATTGTTGTTGCGGAAACTACTGAGTGCAGCGTGATCGCTTGAGACAACGGGCTGCCTGATTGAATACTTTAGACTTTCAATGTAGAAAAGTTCAGTTCTGCGACAACCTGGGCATCCTAATCTCATATCGGCTGGCGGCGATCGTCGTCGTCTCATGGTTAGGCAGCATCAACCCCAATTAAGGACTTAAGCAGAAATGGTTGTGGTGGCAGGTTTTACAGTTGCAGGATGTAGACTGATCGAAAAAATCTATGAGGATGCGAAAACGATCGTTTACCGAGGGGTCAGAGAACAAAACGGACAACCGATTGTATTGAAAGCACTGCGAGCCGAGCATCCTACCCCCCATGAAATTGCCCGAATTCGGCATGAGTTTGAAATTACCAAAGACTTGAATTTAGAGGGGGTAGTCAAAATCTATGAGGTGGTGGAATACAAGGGATTGGCGCTGGTGCTGGAAGACTTTGGGGGACACTCCATTAAAGATCTCACCTGCAATAATCAGCTTAACCTTGAGACATTTTTGCACATCGGTATTCAGCTGACCGGCACCCTGGCATCTCTGCATGAACTAAATATCATTCACAAAGATATTAAACCACTCAATATTATTTTTAATGCAGCTACAAATCAAATTAAACTAACGGATTTCTCGATCGCCTCCCTGCTTTCCAGAGAAAGCCAATCTGCCTATAACCCCAGTTTGATTGAAGGCACATTAGCCTATATGTCGCCCGAGCAAACGGGACGGATGAATCGGGCGATCGACTACCGGACTGATTTCTACTCCTTAGGCGTAACATTCTATGAGATTTTGACCGGACAATTGCCGTTTACCACCACGGATCCCCTGGAGTTAGTCCACTGCCACATTGCCAAACAACCGATTCCGCCCCATCAGCTTTGTCCGAATATTCCCGAGGCACTTTCCAACTTAGTGATGAAACTGATGGCGAAAACTGCCGAAGATCGCTATCAAAGTGCTTATGGCATTCAGACTGATTTGCAACAGTGTTTTCAGCAACTTCAGACCACCGGAGCGATCCAACCCTTCACCCTGGGGGAGCAGGACATTTCCACTAAGTTTCAAATTCCGCAAAAGTTGTATGGGCGGGAACCTGAAATTGATATTTTAACGGCTGTCTTCGATCGGGTTAGCTGTGGGTTTACTGAGTTCATGCTGATTGCTGGGTACTCTGGGGTGGGTAAATCAGCACTGGTACATGAGCTACAAAAGTCAGTTGTGCGTCAGTCCAGCTACTTTGTTACGGGTAAGTTTGACCAGTTTAAACGCAATATTCCCTACGCTTCACTGATCCAGGCATTGCAGGAGCTGATCCGGCAATTATTGACCGAGAATGTGGGGCAAATTCAGATCTGGAAAGACCGGATTCTGGATGCGGTTGGCACAAATGGTCGAATCATGATTGATGTGATTCCAGAGGTGGAACTGATCATTGGTGAACAACCGCCTGTGCCGCAACTAGGAGCCTCCGAAGCTCAAAATCGGTTCAATCTTGTCTTCCAGCAATTTCTTGGGGTCTTTGCTCAACCCGAGCATCCTTTAGTGTTGTTTTTAGATGACTTGCAGTGGGCAGACTCCGCTTCCCTGAAGTTACTCCAGCTTTTGACCACCTCTCCCGATGGACTATGCCTGTGCCTGATTGGTGCCTACCGGGATAATGAAGTCACTCCAACCCATGCGCTGATGGTAACCCTGGAGGAAATTCGCCGCGCTGGAGTGGTTGTCAACGAAATTACCTTGCCCCCCTTAGGGTTAGAGACTGTCAATCAATTAATGGCGGATACGCTCCACTGCTGCCCAGCCCAATGTCGTCCGCTTGCCGAACTGATTCTGGCGAAAACCGATGGAAATCCGTTCTTTCTCAATCAAATCTTAATGGCGCTCTACGAGCAACACCTGTTGTCCTTTGATTTGGCAACCCGGTGCTGGCAATGGGACTTAGAGCAGATTCGCCAGGTAGGAATTACTGACAATGTCGTGGATCTGATGGTCGATAAGCTGCAACGCTTGTCTGAACCAACTCAGAACGCTTTAAAGCTGGTCGCTTGCATTGGCAATACGTTTACCTTAAACCTGTTGGCGATCGCGCACGAAAAATCGCTGTCGGCAACGGCAAATGATCTGTGGGAGGCATTGCAAGAGGGGCTAATTTTACCCTTGAGTCAGGCGTACAAGCTTGCCCATGTGACTGAACTGGAGTCCTCTCTGAGCCAGGAGGGTGACGAGGTGAATATTGCCTATCGCTTTTTGCACGATCGGGTGCAGCAAGCGGCTTATCTGTTGATTCCCGACGATCGTCGCCAGGAAACGCATCTCCATGTCGGACGATTGCTGCTACAACATACCCCTCCAGCGAACCGGGAAGAAGCGATTTTTGACATTGTCAATCAACTGAATCTGGGAGCCGCGCTGATTTGTGATCCTGCCGAACGGATCGAATTAGCCGCTTTAAATCTGATTGCTGGGCGCAAAGCCAAAGCTGCCGCCGCCTATGAACCTGCCAGTCAATACTTCACCGCCGGATTAGAAGGGCTACCAGCAACGAGTTGGTCAGACCATTATGACCTGAGCTTAGCACTTTATGCGGAAGCGGCTGAAACCGAGTATTTAACGGCTCACTTTGAGCAAGCCGAGCGGTTATCGGAGATTGTCCTGCATCATGCTCAGGATCTGCTGCAAAAGGTCAAGGTATATGAAACTAAGATCTATTTTTATATTGCCCAAAACCAGATGCTAGCGGCGATCGAGACATCGCTGCAAGTGCTGGAACTCTTAGGTGAGCCACTATCTCAAACGCCTCCTCCTGACCTGGAAATTGAAGCATTAATTCACTTGCCAGAGATGGTCGATCCCTACAAGTTAGCGGCGATGCGGATTGTGATTACGCTGGTGACACCAAGCCTGAATGCGAAACCGGAGTTATTACCGCTGATTGCCTATACGCTGGTCAATCTCTCGATGCAATCGGGTAACTCTGCCTTTGGCGCGTTTGGTTACACCTTTTATGGGTTGGTGTTATGTAGCAGTCCGGCGGGGATCGAGCGAGGGTATCGCTTTGGCAAGTTGGGCTTAAAGCTCCTGGAACACTTTCATGCCCGCAAACTGCACGCCAAAGTCATTAACATTTTTGATGTGTTTGTCCGCCATTGGAAAGAACCCGCCCGCAAAACGATCGCACCGTTACGGGAAGCGATTCAAATTGGTTTGGAAACGGGGGATGTGGAATATGCCTGCTACAATGCCACGTCCTATAGCAACTACCTGTTCTTTGTCGGGGAACCCCTGGAAGAGGTAAATCAGCAACAGCAACAGTATATTGATTTGTTGTTGAAGTTTAAACAGGAATATCAAATCTACTTCGGGCAGATTTGTCATCAACTGGTACTGAATTTGATCGGAGCCGCCGAAGATCCCTTAGTATTAGCTGGGGAAAGCTTCGATGAACGCAGCATGTTACCCATGTTGATGGCTACCCAGAACGGGACGCTGCTGTTTCTCTTCCATTTGGCTAAAACGATTCTGCTCTGTATTTTTAAGGACTATCCGCAGGCAGCGCTCCATGCCCAGGAAGCCGAGAAGTATCAAGGCAACATGGTTGGCTTCTTACAGTTCGCGCAGCATAATTTCTACTACTCTCTGGCGCTGTTAGCGGTTTGCACCGAAGAAAATGCAGCCGAGCCGCGATCGAGTTTGGAGAAAGTTGTCGAAAATCAGCAATTGATGAGTCAGTGGGCGGTACATGCGCCGGAAAACTATCAACATAAGTATGATCTGGTGGCTGCCGAACAAGCGCGAGTCTTGGGGCAGGAATTAGAGGCAATGACCTACTATGACAAAGCGATTCGAGGGGCGAAAGTCAATGGCTACCTTCAGGAAGAAGCCTTAGCCAATCAACTCGCGGCGGAATTCTACTTTTCCCGAGGGCGCGATCGCATTGCCCAGGTTTATCTGACCGATGCTTATTACAGCTATTTACGCTGGGGGGCGCTGGGTAAGGTGAAAGAGATGGAAGCTCGCTATCCTCAATTGCTGAGCCAATCAATCATTGAGTCTACTACAACAGGGCATTCTGTAAGTACAACGGGTTCCTCGGTGAGTCAGCGGGTACGAGATTTTGATTTCGGCACGATTGTCAAAGCTTCCCAGGCGATCGCGGGTGAAATTATTCTTGATCGTCTATTGGAAAACCTGTTGAAAATCTTGATGGAAAATGCAGGTGCTCAAACCAGTTGCTTAATGTTAGAAAAAAATGGGCAACTGATGGTAGAAGCAACGGCAATGGCAGAGCAGGAAGAGGTGACTTTATGGCAATCTGTGCCCATTATGATGCATCAGCAACTCCCTCTGTCGATCGTCAATTATGTCGCCAGAACCCAGGAATCCATTGTGTTAAGCGATGCCATCCGTCAGGGCAAATTTACCCGCGATCCTTACATTATTCGGACTCAACCCAAATCAATTCTATGTACGCCGATTATTAATCAAGGCAAACTGATTGGGGTGCTGTACCTGGAAAATAATCTCACTGTCGGAGCCTTTACGTCTCAATGCCTTGAGATATTAGGCATTCTGACCTCCCAGGTTGCCATTTCTTTGGAGAATGCCCGTCTTTATACCAACTTAGAAGCGGCCACTCAAGACCTGCGCCTTGCCAATGGTCAACTTGCAGAATACAGCCGTAATCTGGAACATAAGGTGGAAGAACGGACACTGGAATTAAAGGAAAAGAATACCTGTTTGAAGGAACAAGCTGCCCAATTGGAACAGACCTTACACGAATTAAAACAGACCCAATTGCAGCTCATTCAAACTGAGAAAATGTCTGGTTTGGGACAACTGGTGGCTGGAGTAGCTCACGAAATTAATAATCCAGTTAATTTTATTCACGGCAACCTGGTTCATGCTCAGGCCTATAGCCAGGACTTACTCCGGCTGGTTCAACTTTATCAACACCATTACCCCAATCCTGTACCAGCGATTCAAGCAGAAATGGTTGAGATTGACCTGGAGTATATGCAGGAAGACTTGCCAAAACTATTAGGTTCCATGAAGATTGGTGCCGATCGCATTCGCCAAATTGTATTGTCGTTACGTAATTTCTCGCGGCTGGATCAGGCAGACATGAAGCCCGTTGATATTCATGAAGGCATTGATAATACCCTGCTCATTTTGCAGAACCGATTACGCGAGAAGACTGAGACTGTGGGCATCCAAATTGTCAAGGAGTATGGCAACCTGCCAGAGGTGGAATGCTATGCCGGACAACTGAATCAAACCTTTATGAATGTGATCAATAATGCGATCGATGCCCTAACCGACCGCGATCGCGAACGATCGTTTGCTGAGATGCAAGCTAACCCCAGCACTATTTGGATTTATACAGAGGTCATGAATCCGGATTGGATCAGAATCCGCTTTGTCGATAATGGTCCGGGAATTCCAGAAACCGTCAGACATCGTTTGTTTGATCCCTTTTTTACCACTAAGCCTGTAGGTTCTGGAACGGGACTGGGATTATCCATCAGCTATCAAATTGTAGTTGATAAGCATGGAGGACAGTTCAAGTGTCGCTCTACTATAGGTAAAGGGACAGAATTCATCATTGAAATTCCGGTCAGACAATCAGCACCGGCAAGCTAGTTTCCGAACGCGGCTGTTGAGAATGGGCAAAATTTATATTTTTATTCTGCAAGAGTTTTTTGTGTAATTCTTGCAGCCAATTTTTTATGAACACTGATTCAGCCTGATTGGATACATACCTAAGTAGGATTACGATCGCTACTGATCTTTTGCTGGTTTATTATTTACTTAAAATTACGCTTGTACTTAATTTTTATTTTGAGGCTCTCAGTAATTTTTAGTAGTTCAGCTAAATCCTTGGTCAAGCTTGATTAACTGATTTTTTCATCATAAATATTCCGAAATCTCTGATGTTGTTGATTTATAGTTCAACAATAAAAATATTTATTTTAATTTATTTGATATCACGTATATAAATATTTCCTCGCTAGATTTACTGAGAAGTTCAATCTGACTAAAACAGGTAGGTCTACGGTGAACATTTAAAGAATATTAAGACTAACTTCTATGAAGTTCCCCTAAAAAATACGTGAATACATGAAGAACTTAAACAACCGAGAGATTGCTGAACCGATCGTGGCTAGATCATTTTTTGATAAGCACTCAACTACCTCCGTTGCCCAGGGGTACGCCGTTGACTATTGTAACTATGAATTAATTCATCGGGTGTTTGAGTCTCAAGTCGCACAAACACCCGATCAAGTGGCGGTAGAGTTTGAGGGCGTATGCCTGACCTATGGTGAGTTAAACGATCGCGCCAATCAACTGGCTCACTATTTGCGAACCATTGGGGTTGAAGCAGAAGTTTTAGTAGGTATTTGCCTGGAGCGATCGCTCGACCTGGTCGTGGGATTACTGGCGGTGTTGAAAGCAGGTGGGGCGTATGTGCCCCTTGATCCGAACTATCCACCGGAGCGATTAGGCTTCATTCTGGAGGATGCTCACATCTCGGTCCTGTTGACGCAATCTCACCTGACGGCATCACTGCCGGAACATACTGCCCAGATGGTTTGCCCAGAAGCCATGCGGGATCAGTTGGCTCGCTACAGCACTGAGAATCTACCAGGGCACACAACTCCGACGAATTTGGCCTATGTGATCTACACCTCCGGTTCGACGGGTAAACCCAAAGGTGTGGCGATCGAGCATCACAGTCCTGTTGCCTTAATTCGGTGGGCAAGCAAGGTGTATACCTCGGCAGAACTTGCTGGTGTGTTGGCAGCAACCTCGATTTGTTTTGATCTATCGGTGTTTGAACTGTTTGTCACCCTTTGTTTGGGCGGTACGGTGATCCTGGCAGAAAACGCCCTGCAACTGCCTCGGCTTCAAACGGCGAATCCGGTGACGCTGGTCAATACCGTTCCCTCGGCGATCGCGGCATTGCTGAGAACGCAGGGAATTCCCGCTTCGGTGAAAACCGTCAACCTGGCAGGCGAACCGCTCCAAAACCGACTGGTTCAGGATCTGTATAAGATGCCGACGATTCAGCAGGTATATAACCTGTATGGGCCGTCTGAAGATACTACCTATTCCACGGTGGCGTTAATGGAGCCGGGTAGCCAGGAATCTCCGTCGATCGGAGTCCCAATTGACGGCACTCAGGTTTACATTTTGGATGGCGATCGTCAGCCCGTTGCCTGGGGCGAAGTTGGGGAACTTTACATTGGGGGTGCAGGCTTAGCCCGTGGCTATTTAAATCGACCCGAGCTTACTGCCGAACGATTTGTGTCGCATCTGATTGGTCACCAGGCGATCGGGGGTAAATATCAGGAAGTCGATAGTGATCTAGCAAATGCCCCAAATTTAGCAGCCTGTTCTCGACTGTACAAAACGGGTGATCTGGTGCGCTGGCGGGCAGATGGCAACCTGGAATTTTTGGGTCGGATTGATCATCAAGTAAAAGTTCGCGGGTTTCGGATTGAGTTAGGCGAAATCGAGACGGTACTGTGGAACCATCCGGATGTGCAGGAAGCAGTTGTCACGGTGCAAGCGGATCAATTTGACAATAATCAATTAATTGCTTATGTCGTCCCTAAATCCAATCTAGTTGTCTCTCAAATAGAATTTATCCGAACTGTCCGCGATCGCTTAAAACAAACGCTACCGGATTACATGCTTCCCTCGGGTTTCGTTGTCTTGCCGGAGTTACCACTTACGCCCAATGGCAAGATCGATCGCCGATCGCTCCCTGCCTTTGATGTTAGCCAATCCTTATCTGACCAGATGGTTGCCCCCCGCACAGCCACCGAGCAAACCCTGACCAGAATTTGGCAGGAGGTTTTAGGGTGGCGTGAGATTGGCATTCATGACAACTTTCTGGAATTAGGTGGTCACTCGCTGTTAGCCACCCAAATTGTTGCTCGCATCGTCGAGGCATTTCAGATCGAACTATCCTTACGTTGTCTGTTTGAGCGACCCACGATCGCTGAACTGGCGCAACATCTGGAATCAATGCTGCCAGTCCAGTTATCAACTCCTAACAACCGCATTCAGCCCCAGTCCCGACAGCAACCTATCCCACTATCCTATTCGCAGCAGCAACTCTGGTTCTTGGATCAGTTGGTGCCTAATCATCCGTTCTATAACGTGCCTGAAGCGATTCGTTTGAGGGGTGAATTAGATGTGATGGCATTGGAGCAAAGTTTACAAGCGATCGTCCAACGCCATGAAATTCTTCGCACCAACTTTACGCTCCGGGAAGGTCAGCCCGTTCAGGTGATTCAGTCGATCGCGGATATAAGTTTGTCGATTGTGGATGTCTCAACGGCTCAGGAACCAGAGTCAGAAGCTGGCAAACGCATGGTGATAGAGGCTCAACGTCCCTTTGATCTGAGTCGCGATCAGTTAATTCGGGTAATCCTATTCCGCCTCAGTTCCACCGAGCATATTCTCTTCCTGAATCTACACCACATTATTTGTGATGAATGGTCGTTTAAGGTGCTGTTGGAGGAGTTAACGGCTGTTTATCCAGCTTATTTGCAGCAACGATCTGCCGGATTAGCTCCGTTACCATTGCAATATGCTGATGTTGCCATCTGGCAGAGAGGACAGTCCCAAGCGGAGTTAGAGTCCCAACTGGCGTATTGGAGCCAGCAATTAAATGGTGCGCCAGCGATTTTACAGTTACCGACAGACTATCCCCGATCGCCCCGCCCCAGCCACCAGGGATCCCGTCATGGAATTACCCTACCACCTTCCCTGACAGCACAACTCAAGCAATTGAGTCGGCAAGAGGGAGTCACTCTGTATATGACCCTGTTAGCGGCATTTCAGTCCTTACTCTGTCGCTACACTGGACAAACGGATATTTGTATTGGCTCTCCGATCGCCAACCGTCATGGCTTAGAAACTGAAAAACTAATTGGTTTCTTTGTTAACACGTTAGTATTCCGCACCGATTTATCTAATAATCCCAGTTTCCGGGAGCTATTGCATCGGGTTCGGGAGGTGGCTCTGGCAGCCTATGCCCATCAGGATGTGCCGTTTGACACCGTGGTGCAGGCAGTACAACCGCATCAGCGAGATACCAGTTACAATCCGCTGTTTCAGGTGATGTTTAATCTGCAAAATGTGCCGATGACAACCCAGTCAATGGCAGGGGTCACCCTATCTCGCCAAGCGATCGATCATCAAACGGCAAAATTTGATCTATCGCTAGACTTGACGGAAACCGCCGACGGGATCACTGGCTTTTTAGAATACAGTACCGATTTATTCGCACCGGAGACGATCGCCCGTTTGGTGGGACATCTGCAAACCTTACTGACGAGTATTGCCGCCCAGCCCGAACAACGACTGGCGACCCTACCAATCCTGACTCCAACAGAGGTACAGCAGTTTGCCGTCTGGAATCAAACTCAGGTGGTATACCCGGATCATCTGTGTATTCATCAATTATTTGCCGCCCAGGTGGAACGAACTCCGGATGCGATCGCGATCGTGTTTGGTAACGATCAACTGACATACCAGGAACTGAACCAGCGATCGAACCAACTGGCACGTACCTTACAGCAATTGGGAGTTGCACCGGAAGTTTTAGTCGGCATTTGTGTTGATCGCTTGATCGAAATGGTGGTCGGGATGTTGGCAATTCTCAAAGCTGGAGGGGCGTATGTGCCGCTCGATCCCAAATATCCCAGCGATCGACTCGCGTTTATGCTTGAGGATTCCCAGGCAAAAGTATTGTTGACTCAAACTCACTTGATGGCAGCACTACCGCATCAGTCAGTCCAAATAGTGTGCGTTGATGATGCTAAACAATTTGCAAACCAGAGTCCAGATAATTTCACAAGCGATGTGCAGCCCCATGATCTGGCGTATGTAATTTATACCTCTGGTTCTACCGGAAAACCGAAAGGAGTCGCGATCGAACATCGTAGTCCCGTTGCCTTGATTCATTGGGCACAGTCGGTGTTTACGGCGGAAGATCTGGCTGTTGTGCTAGCGGCGACCTCGATCTGTTTTGATCTGTCGGTATTTGAGTTATTTGTCACCCTCAGTTCTGGAGGCAAGGTCGTATTAGCGCAGAGTGCCCTGTGCTTACCAAATCTAGCCCACGCCCAGGAAGTCACCTTGATTAATACCGTACCATCGGCGATCGCGGAACTGCTGCGGATTCATGGCATTCCTGATTCAGTTCGCACCGTCAATTTAGCGGGAGAACCACTGCTCAACTCCCTGGTGCAGCAAATTTATCAACAAACTCAAGTGCAACAGGTGTATAACCTGTATGGACCTTCGGAGGACACCACCTATTCCACCGTAGCGCTCATTCCCAAAGATAGTCAGAAAGCACCGCCGATTGGTCAGCCGATTAGCAATACTCAAGCGTATGTGCTGGATGGCGAGAAACAACGGCTTCCGATCGGTGTCCCAGGAGAATTGTACCTGGGGGGGGCAGGTTTAGCCCGTGGCTACTTGCATCGACCGGAACTGACCGCAGAACGGTTTATTCCCAATCCGTTTCAACCGGCTGATTCCTCTCTCGCAGCTGACTACCTGTATAAAACTGGGGATCTGGTGCGTTATACCCCCGATGGCAATCTGGAATTTTTGGGTCGGATTGATCATCAAGTGAAAATTCGCGGCTTCCGGATTGAATTGGGAGAAATTGAAGCTACTTTGAGACAGTATCCATCAGTTCGGGAAGTGGTTGTAATAGTGCGAGAGGATATCCCAGCCCAGAAACAATTAGTTGCCTATTTAGTTAGCCAGTCGTCCCCTGTTCCATCGATTAGTGAATTGCGGCGTTTCCTCCAAACTCAATTACCGGAATATATGCTCCCGGCAGCATTTGTCCTGCTGGAGCAGATGCCACTTAATCCCAATGGCAAAGTCGATCGCAAAGCGCTTCCGGCTCCGGACGGCGATCGCCCCGATTTGGATTCGACCTATGTGGCTCCCCGTACCGATCTGGAAAGCCAACTGGCGGAGACCTGGGCAAGGATTCTCCAGCTAGAGACGGTGGGTGTCCAGGATAACTTTTTTGAACTGGGGGGCAACTCCTTGCTAGCGGCACAGTTAATGGTCTGTTTGCAGGAAACCTTTCAGATCGAACTGCCGGTCAGACATCTATTTGAGCATCCCACCATTGCCGGACTAGCCCGAACGGTTGATGCCCTGCGCCGAGGTCTGCCAGTCTTCACGAATCACATCGATTTAGCGGCAGAAGCGGTATTGGATGAGACGATTTACCCAACTGGAACTCCGGTCGATCTGGCGATCGTTGCTCAGCCCAATCATATCTTCCTCACGGGAGCCACGGGGTTCTTAGGCGCATTTGTGCTGTCCGAACTGCTGCAACAAACTCAAGCCACTTTACATTGTTTGGTACGGGCGGCGAATGTCAGAGATGGGTGGCAGCGGATTCAGCAGAATTTAGAGCGTTATCAGTTGTGGCAACCGGAATTTAGCACTCGGATTCAGGCGGTTCCGGGTGATTTGGGACAACCCCTGCTGGGGCTGACTCGGCGCGAGTTTGAGCGACTGACTGAGGTGATCGAAGTGATCTATCACAATGGCGCTCCGGTGAACTTCGTCAAACCCTATTCAGCCATGAAGGCGGAGACGGTATCCGGGACTCAAGAGATTCTGCGGTTGGCTTGCCTGAGTCGGGTGAAGCCTGTCCACTTTATCTCTACGGTGGCAGTCTTTGGCACGATCGGTTATTTTACTGGGCTGAAGATGCTGCACGAAACCACCGATCTCGATCGGGGAGTTGATTATGTCCACATGGGCTATACCCGCAGTAAATGGGTGGCTGAGAAATTAATGTGGATGGCACGATCGCGGGGTCTGCCGGTGACAATTTTGCGTCCTGGGTTGGTGCTGGGTCACAGCCAAACAGGGATGACTAAAACCGATGACTATCCTTCTCGTTTGATCAAAGGCTGTATTCAGTTGGGCAGTTTTCCAGATTTAGTCGATCAAAAGGAAGAACTGATTCCCGTGGATTATGCCAGTCGAGCGATCGCGCACCTGACTCGCCAGCCAGAGTCGATCGGTCAAGTGTTTCATCTCGTCCCCCAGCCCGGACAAAACGTTGATCTGGTCACCTTATTTGGTCTGATTCAGGACTATGGCTATCCGCTCAAAAAACTCTCGTACACTGAATGGAAGGAGGAACTCCTGCATCACACCCGCCATTCCCAGGAAAACGCTCTCTATCCATTGCTGCCATTCATCACGGATAAAGTTTCTCAGGAGCAGGTGACGGTGATGGAACTGTATCAAAATACGCCTGATTATGATGACAGGAATGCCATCTCTGGATTGGCAGATACCGATATTACCTGTCCACCTGTTAACGCCAAGTTGATTGAAACCTGTTTCTCCTACTTCATTGATAGTGGTTTCTTAGAAGCGCCTCCCAGGCAGTAGCTTTCTAGTGGCGAGAGATGATTGAGCGCATTTAGCCTGATAAGTGTCTTGATTAATCTCCCATCATGTTTAAAGCTGGTTAGCCCCCACAGTCACTTGGTTGTTGGCATCAGTGACTAAAGGGGGCTAGTTCCAGATCAGGGCTTGATCAGCTTAAATAAAGTGGTGGCGTGTCAGGCTGTTAGCTTGCACCCCAACCAACGTAGCAAGTCGCTCCGTACCTGCACTAATCAAGGCGTTATTGCCAGATTGAGCGATCGTTAGCCCCTCATAGGTTAATCCTGCCGTCAGATTAAAGCGGGTTGAGCCAGCCGCATAGTTATAAATGGTGTCGATGCCATTCCCGCGTGCCAACACGATCGTATCTTGCCCACCACCGAGGTAGATAGTGTCGTTACCCGATCCAGCATCAATGAAATTGATTCCATGACCAACGCTGATGGTGTCATTTCCGGCGCGACCGTAGATCGTATTGTTGCCACCATAGGCATAGATTTTGTCGTTACCATTGCCACCATCGATGTAATCATCACCGGAACCACCATACAATTCATCGTTGCCATCCTCACCGAGGAGAATGTCATTGCCGCCATTGCCATAGATTTTGTCATTTCCAGCCCGACCATAAATTGTATCGGCTCCGGCAGTCCCCCGGAGGGTATTGTTACCAGAAGTGCCAAGAATTAGATGGGCAGGATTGACCGCGATCGTGAAACTGTCTGTATCGGTTTGGGCTCCACCAATTCCCGTATTACCCAAATCATCCGTGAGGATAGTAAAGGTGACAGAGCCATGAAGAACGGCAGGGGCATCGGGCGTATATTTCAAGCCATTTAGAGCATTGTTGAGATTAGTCAATGTTCCTTGAATAGTGATGCTAGCGGAATGATTGCCATTTACAGTTAAACCATTAGTGCTGCCGAGACTTAAGAAGCCATGGCTAACCGATAATTGCACCTGTTCGATCCCATTGTTAGCATCAACATCGCTAATGGCAATGGCGTTGCCTGTGGCGGCGGAGAAGATCAGGATACTATCCTGCGTGGTGGTTTGAGCCGTGGGAACGGTGTTGATAGGAGCCAGATTACTGAGATTTAATCGAGCCAGTAATGGATCATGGTCACTCGCAGCGTTGACAAATTCGCTATTGACATGAACGATGTCAAACTCTACGCCTTTATTCACCAACCCCTGACTGACCAGGATATGATCCAGGGACTGGGAATTACCATCAAAGATGTAAGAGTAGCGTTCGGTATCTGGCAGCGTGTTGGTCAGGTTAACCAGGCTTTGTTCCAGAATAGTCAGCGGTGAGATAAATTCAAACTCATTCAAGTCTCCTAAAACAACTACATGGGCATAGGGGTCAGTTGCCAGCAGACTATCGACAAAGCCCTTGACCGCTTCTGCCTGCGCCCGCCGCTGCTCTACCCCACCGTTGATAGCTGGATTTTCCTGTCCCTGATTAGGTTGGTCAGATACTGAGGGCTGGTTCGCACCAAATAGAGGACTGCTACCGCCCTTAGAAGCAAAGTGATTATTGACCACAGTCACCTCCTGCCCCTGGAATGAGAACGTTGCCACCAGAGGTAATCGGCTATCTAGAAAAGGATTGCGATCAGGCGCATACTGATCAAAGGCGAGGCTGTCAGCCTGTTGCTGGGTTGGGTCAGTAATGGTGCGAACGGAATTAGTCACCAGAGAAACCCGATCGGGGTTATACAGGAACGTATTCCGAATATTGCCCCCCGGTTGACCGCCATTCGTGCCATTCCCAATGAAGGGGTGATCGACAAAGGCATAACGGGGCCCTCCTGCTGCCACGATCGCCTCAATCAGCGTTTGCAGGGTTTCATTCGCTGCCACAATCTCACTCAGTTCTGCTCCATCATTGTCCTGAATTTCTTGCAAGCCCAGGATATCGGGACTCTTGAGGTGGTTGACAATTTGCTGTGCGATCGCTGCGAACCGGGCTGTATCGTCATCCACATTACTTTGACGTTGTGCCGGAGTAGTGCCACTGACTTTGGTAATGTCCTCCAGTCGAGGATCCAGGTTGAGGGTGTTATAACTCGCGATCGTCAGTTGACTGGATGTACCCGTGAGTAGCGTCACCTCGGGTTGCAGTCCCCCTGCTACAGGGGTGAAGGGTTGGGTAACTTTGACTTCAAAGTTGCCAAAGTTGTAATCTATGACTCCAGTGACATCTCCCAGACGATCACCGACATTGACCTGCGGGATGGGAAATCCCGGTAGGGTATCTGGATCAAGCTGAATCTGGATGCGCTCTGGATTGAAATCGCTGGGGCTAATGTTGATAGTGCCGCGATCGCTGAGACCCGTTGCACCGATACCGTTGTTTGCCAGAGTAAAGATCTCACCAAAATTATTGGTCGGGCTAACGGCTAACGCATCTTTTACAGTTACCCGCATACCTTCCAGGCTTTCGTAAAAGTCAATGCCATCCTGGATGGGGTCAAACAGGGTGAAGTTGTCGTTGTCGATGATTTGGTTGGGGGGAATGCGATCGACTCCCAGCACGATCGCCGCCGGTAGAGGATTACCACTGGATAGCACCGTAATTCGGGCTGTATTACCCGTTGCCGTAATCTGGGTGATCGACAGGTTGCCTGTGGCAGCACCACCGGGAATAAACTCGCTCACCCGACCCGTAACTTCTACGGCATCCCCTACTCTTACAGTGGGACGAGAGCTTGTGAAGACAAAGATGCCTTCTGAAGTGGCTTCGTTGTTGTCAGGATGGGGATCTTGCAAGTAGAAGCCATTGGATTCTAGCGCTGTGACAATACCGGGAACCTGCGTCACAGTTTGATTGGCTAGAGGAGAGGTATGTCCGCTTCCTTGAATGTCGCTAATCCGAATTGGTGGTGTTACTTCAAACACAGCCACCGTGTTACTCACTTCACTCGCGGTAATCAGCAATGGCTTCCCAGTCGGGCTATCGGCTGCTGACACAAAGGTTAAGCCTTCGGGAGCTACATCTTCAGGCAAATTCAGGTATTGCACAAAGACGGGCTGGTGCGGGTTCGTGACTTCATAGACAATCACATCCCCGGTACGCTCCAAGCCAATAAAGGCATAGGTTCGGTTGTTGATCACTCCAACCACTACCCCTTCCGGCTCAGGGCCTTTATTGTCGCTGCGAGTATCAAAGCTGGCGGCAGTACCATCCGAGTTAAATAAGGTGGGGGTTTGAGCCGCCGTAACTTGTTCGAGTTGATCGCCACTGTCAAACACTAAGTTGCCGTTGCTGTCCCAAATCGAGAACGATCGCGCCCCAAAGGCGACAATGCGATCGAAATCACCATCGCCATCGGTATCGCCAGTTGCAGAGGTGACATTTAACCGTCCCAGGTTGGCCGTTTGTTTCAGGGTTGTGGCATTCGGAAAGGTCGCTGCATCCATGCGATAACCATTTGCCCCTACCCGGATTTCTTCACTAAAGCCCAGGTAATCGCGAGCATCCCCTTCATTGGCTGTGATGAAGTAGGTTTGACCGTTCGCCGTAAAGCTAGCGATCGCATCGGGTTGATACATGCCAAAGACGGGCACCGATCGAATGTTAATTCCGTTATCCCGATCGCTGGGGTCAATGCCATTGGGCTGGAGCGTGATCAGTCCTAGAATTGGCTTCTCGGCATTGGGATCAGGTGTAAAGGTTCCCGTAGTGGGATCGATGGTGATGCCAGCTACCGTAAAGTCGTTATCGTTGATGACCGCGAGAGTATTGCGATCGATAATCGTCAAGCCCTCTACCTTCTCCACCCTGTTGTAACCTGCCGTTGCCAGATCAACATGCAGCGTTTTCTGAATCGGGGTCACACCTGCCGCTTGCAGTTCTGCCAGAGTCATCTGCTCCAGGGTTTTGCCATTGATCAGATTGGGTAGGCTAGAAATATCTGTGGCATCTGCCAGACTAAAGCGATATATCTTCTTCTGAATTTGCTCCAGAGGGTCGCTGTCGATCGCATCATCATCCCGTTCCAGGACGAGAAATTCGCCATTCCCGATCGCCACCGCATCACCAATTTTATCGGCACGCGTATCCGTAGAACTGACCGCCGGTGGGTTGTCCATAATATAGAGGAACTGGCGGGTTGTATTCGTCGCGGGATCAAACTCAACAATCCGAATATTCTGCAACCCATTGAGTGTGGCATTACTGAGGGTATCTGGATTGCGGAGCGGACTCTGAACAAAGGCATACACCTTGCCATCCTGCAACGCCACGGCTTCAAACCCCCGGTTCTGACGGCGCTGTGCCAAGACTTCTGGTAGCACCTCTGTCCCAAAGGTTCCGGCAGGTTGTCCGGCGGCGGCAGCCGTTCCGATCGGCACGAAGCGATCGATCAACACGCCATTGCTATTGAAGTGATAGATGGCGGGTCGGTATTCATCTACCATCCAGAATGTGCCATCCGGTGCCACCACAATACCTTCCAGGTCAGCCCCCAGGGGATCTAGTGGTAAAACGTTACCTTGCAGATCTACCGGAACTTCATCGTTGTAAGGTTGGTTAGCGTTGTTGCTGATGGCGGTATTGGGCAGACCGGACAGGAGATTGCCCTGGGCATCCTTGAGCTGAATCCGCTCAGTAATGGTAATTTGCCCCGTGGTGCGACTGAGTTCAAACCGAATAATTTCTGGGGCGAAGTCAGAGAGCAGGAAAGGACGATTAATGCCCGTTGGTTCGCCATTCGGACCGCGATCGGTATGGGTAATGAACTTGAGGTCGCCAGTTGCCGTGTAGCCCTCAAAGGTCAACCCTGAAAAGCCCCCTAACGGAATCTCCTGTCCGGCGGCAGTTGTTCCTAAAACTGGCAGGTTGGTGAACTCGTAAGTTTCCAGCCCAGTCACTGTTGGCTGATTGTAGTTCTTGAACCCTAACGGTTTGATCTCGGTAACCGTGGCAGTCGCAATATCGACGATCGCGAAGGCATTGTTCTCCTGCAAAGTAACGTATGCCTTGGTTCCATCGCTCGAAAAGGCAATATATTCCGGTTCCAGATCTTGAGCGACAGTAGCACCCGGCCCGAAAATGCGGACTCCTGCGGCGCGTAAACTATCAATTTGATCGTTGAATGCTGTGAAGCCTGCCGTTTGAACCGTGGCATTGGTCACGCCATTGGTCAAATCGATGATACTCACTGACCCTTCCGGATCGAAGGAATCTGGCTGCCCATAACTGTTGGGTTCTCCTTCGTTCGCCGTTAGAACCTTTGTGCCATCTGGGGTAAAGGTGAGCATATCTGGCAAATAGCCCACTTCTACAGAGTGGAGCCAGGAACCATCTACCGCATTAAAGAAGCTGACACGTCCAGGTAACTGAGCATTCGTGGTGGTATTTTGAATCGCATAAGCCACCGCGACAATGCCATTTTTGACTGCCACACTATTGGGAATAGCGGCTGTTCCGGTCGGGATCGCAAAGCCGGGATTCAAATCCCCTAATTTCGTTGGACTGCTGGGATTGCTGAGGTCGAGAATCTCTATGGTAGAACCCGCAACTACAAACAAACGCTGGCTGGTTGGATCAAAAGCCGGAATCTCAGCGCCATTGCTACTGGTATAGCCACCAATTTTGGTCAGAAATCCGGTGCTCGTATCGTTATCGCCGATCGCCATACCAAAGTCTCCTATTCAATACAAATAACGTGTTATTGTGTAGTTTTTCAGCACGAAAAATTCCTCCAACAATTGCTTGCCGGAGATGGAACATTGAACACATCAACATGCCTTAAAGGCACACAACTTGAATGCTTGAAAGATCAGCTGAATGGTACAGAACTAGCTGTCATCTGATTTGGATTTTGTTACCAGTAATCAAACCATCCCATCAATCTCCAAGGTTGACAGACGCTGAACTCTTTCTGTGGGGTTACTTCCCGATAGCAATGTATCACTGAGGTTTATACGGAGGCATGTAAGCTGAAATACATCCATTGTTAAGATTGTGTAAAGTGATACGTTTTTGACACATGCTGATTGAGTGAAAGGGTGTTGGTTATGGCACAGTCCGGCTTTTCAGAATTATCGGATTGGCAAGAGGCAACGGAACTGGAAATATGGTTAAATCAAATATTCTCCTGCCAGAAAATTATTATCAAAGTTGAAGATGAGAATAATGACCTGATTGTTTTATCCGAATCGCTAACAGTGCCCCCACAGCAACCAATCCTGACCGCCGTAAACCGGAGTCTTGCTAAGCTGAATAATCCCTTAATTCATACCGTCAGAATTTATGGGCGGCAGTTGGAAAATCCATTTGCAGACTGGATTTACGAAATTAGACGTAACTTAACTGAACCGACTGAATTATCAAACTTACTTAATCACTTCCTACCATCTCCCAGTTCTACAACCCAGGGTTCTGAATCCTGGTTGTACTCTAGCGGCGACCCCTACAGTGATTCAAGTGACCTGGTTGCCAACGATGCTTCTATTCCTCAACCACCATTAACCGCCCGGGTTGAACATTTTCTAGTCTGTGGTTTGGGGAAATTGGGTCAGCATTGTGTCATGGCATTACAGGAGTTTGCTCTGCAAAACTGGGCACAAAATTGTGAAATTCAAGTCACCGCGATCGATCGCCAGCAACCGGATGATTGGGAAATTGCTCAACTCCCTGAACGATTGACTGGAAATTTTACGCGGGGGGATTGTCGGCAAGACCACATTTTACGACAGGCAGGCATTGAACAATGTCGCGCCATTTTGATTGTTACCAGTGATGAAAACGTCAACATTGAAACCGCGATCGCAGCCCGACGATTGAATCCCCATATTCGTCTTTTAGTGCGTTCTAGTAAGCACAATTTAACTGAATTGTTAAAACAGAAATTAGGTAACTTTGCTGCCTTCGAGCCGACGGAACTATCAGCATCAGCCTTTGCGTTAGCCGCACTTGGTGAGGAAATTTTAGGACAGTTCAAGCTCGGTGAACAGCAACTCCGCATTATCAAACATCAGGTGCAGTCAGCCGACGATCGCTTCTCCAATCTACCCATTCATAAATTGCATAAAGAATCGAGCCGTTTACTGTGTTATGTTCCAGCCCCCTCCTCTGATCCACCCACGGAACCCTCACAACCCAAGCCATCCTCGACCGATGCGATCGAACAGTTATTTTACCAATGGTCTCCAGAAGGACGTGTTCAACTCAACGATACTCTGATTTACATTGAGGCGGTCGAATCCCCGATCGGGGTACGGCAGACTTCAGCCCCGCTCAGTCCCTGGCAACAATTCTGGCAACGGCTACGGCAGATTAAGCAGGGAGATTGGCGGCAGCAGTTCTTCCAGTGGCGAAGCTGGATTAGCCAGGATCGCACCCGCACTATCAGTATTATGGGCTTGCTGATCGCCTTAAGTCTAGGGACGATCGGCACAGTTCTATTGAAACTCAATATTCCGGGGATGTCTTGGCAGTCAGCCATTTCCAGTGCCGTTATCTTGTTATTAGGCGGCTATGGTGATGTATTTGGTGGCTTAGAACTGACGATCTCAATTCCCTGGTGGGTGCAGTTGATCTGTTTCCTGATTACGGCGATGAGTATTCTATTTATTCTGAGTGCCTTAGGAGTTTTAGCCGATCGTCTCTTAAGTTCGCGCTTTGAATTTCTCAGACGACGACCCCCTGTGCCAAAATCTGACCATGTTGTGTTAGTTGGGCTAGGACGGGTGGGACAACAGATTGGGACTTACCTGTATGCATTTCGACAACCCTTTGTTTGTTTGACTCATATCCCGGAGCACCAGGAGTTCATGCCGCAGGTCGCCTTAGTCTACAGCCCCATGTTGCAGGGATTGGCAAAGGTCAATCTGGCACAGGCAAAAAGCTTGGTGGTCGCAACCGATGATCAGATGCTTAATTTAGAAATTGCTCTGATGGCGCGGGATGCCGCTTTCAAACTCGATCGCACCCTGAATTTAGTCATCCGAGCCCAGGAACAACGCTTTAGCCAACATATTCATGGACTGTTACCAGATGCTAAAGCCCTTTGCATCTATGCGTTGTCAGCAGAGGCGTTTGCAGGTGCAGCCTTTGGAGAAAATATTTTAGGGCTATTTCGTCTCTCCAACCAAACGGTACTGGTGACTGAATACTATATTGAGGCAGGGGATACCCTGAATGGTAAGTTGTTAGCTCAGGTCGCGTATGGCTTTGGTGTTGTCCCGATCGCCTATCGATCACAGGTAGATGGGAATCTAAGACTGATGCCGTCGGATGATATTCGGTTACAAATTGGCGATCGCTTGATTGTTTTAGCTACGATCAACGGGTTGCGACGCATTGAATGGGGGATTCTTGCTGCCCCTCGACGCTGGCAGTTACAAGCGTTAAAACCGTTAGATCCTGGAGCCACCTATTACGCGGGCAACATCCTTGAAAATATCGCTGGGTGTCGTCTCAGTGAGGCTAGAGCGTTCATGGATCATCTCCCAAGTCGGCTCAGTGTCCCCAGTGTGATGGCATTATCACTCTACGATCATCAGGCATTTCACTTGATACGAAAACTACGCAAGTTGTTACCTGTACGCCTAATGCCGCTCTAACTCGATGATTTAGCCCTGGTTTCTGAAATGAAATCTTGACATAGTTGGCGGTGCGTATATCTTTACCAGCCAAACAAGACTACGATCAGTGGGTTGCTGCTGCCACATCGGTACGCATTCAGGTTGCCAGTGAATTGGCTAGGAACAGTCGCCATGAGTGTTATTTACGAACTTGAACATACCACGACCTACCGCTATCGTAATCCAGTGACGTTTGGTGAACATCGGGCAATTTTTCTGCCCAGTGTTGGCTTTGTCGGTCGGCTTTTAACCTACTCGTTGGAAACGAATATTCCATCCAAGGTGCGTTGGATGATGGATACCCTCTCCAATAATGTGGCGTTAATTGAATTCAGCCAACCCGCCTCAGAACTGATGGTGACCTATCGTTTGCAAGGTGAGCATTTTGGCATTCCCGCGATCGCTGAGTTTCCGCTGGATTCCCGCGCCAAAGAAGTTCCAGTGCAATATACTCCCGACGAATGGCTGGATTTATCGGTGTTTATGCGTCCCCATGCGGACGATCCGGATGGCAGTGTCGCCGCCTGGGCAAAAAGCTTTGTGATTGGGGATCAGGATGATACTTTGGATGTGTTGCACCGGATGATGGACACAATTCGCCATACCCTGACCTATCAAGCTCGGGATGCTGAGGGGACTCAGGCTCCGGGTGAAACGTTGCGATCGCAGTCAGGCACTTGCCGAGATTACGCCTGGTTAATGATTGAAGCCCTACGTCGGTTGGGATTTGCCTGTCGCTTTGTCAGTGGTTATCTCTATGATGCGGCGCTGGATGGGGGCGAAATTGGCATGACGGGTTCGGGGGCAACCCATGCCTGGTTACAGGTTTATTTACCGGGGGCGGGCTGGCGAGCCTATGACCCAACCAATAAGCTGACCGCCGGGTTTGATTTAATTCGAGTCGCGATCGCTCGTCATCCTGGACAGGTTATTCCCTTATCTGGCTCCTGGTTTGGTAATGCTGGCGATTACCTAGGAATGGATGTTAATGTGACCATTCGTAAACTAGGTACACTGCCTGAATTTGAAGCCGCAAAATAGTTTCACTGGCTGTCTATCGGCTGTTTTAGGGCTACAACGCTGTTTGGAGCGATCGCTTGAAAGAACCCTTGAAAACAGTGAAATACCCAAACCAGGTAAATCGGACGCACTTTGAGCAGTTTACAACTTCACCCAATCGGCGGGTGACGGTCTTACCTGCTCTTTTGCGCAAGAACTCGCGCTCCGGCACATCCGAGTGGCCTTGGTGTCCTACTTTCTCCTTTTTACTTTGCGGTGCTTAGGCTTTTTGACCTTTATGCCACTCCGACCCTTGCCTTTACGGAAGATAGGGCGGGAACTCGGATCGTCATTGACGATCGTCAGACTTGCCTGAGCCTGACCACCGTAGTGACCTACCTCACTCAAACCAACCAACGATAGATGCAGCGTTTTGTCTGGTTCAGACTGACGGTTGCCCAGAATTTGAACGGGTAGATAGGCTACTGCCTGTCCAGCCGCAAAGCTGACCGTGATCACGCCTCCGACAAAATCTCGCCCCGCGATCGCACTACCGTTACTCAACTGCACTTGCACCGAGGCGGCTTGAGAGAGATTGTCAGACCGAGTAATGGCAAGCAGTATGGTGTTCAGCCCATCACCTTCTAACGTGCGGTAGTTGGCAGTGCTGAAGTTGTAGATGGGCATGGCATCATCGTTGACAATCAGCCCAGTTGCTGTGTGCTCAGTGGTTGACAGTGTACCGTTGGTTGCCGCACTCAAATTCACTTGGAAGGTTTCATCCGCTTCAACCTTAGTGTCGCCATTGACCGCAATTGTGATTGTCTGGCTGGTCACACCTGGGTTGAATATCAATGTTCCAGAGTTTGCGATGTAATCGTTGTCAGCCGTCGTCGCTGTACCATCGGCGGTAGCATAGTTCACGGTGATGACTTCATCACTGGGGTTGCTTAGCTCCACGGTGAAGGTGTAGTTGCTGCTGCCAATGTTGCCTTCAAACTGGCTGACCGTAACGGGCGTGATTCGAATTGTAGGATCGTTGGCTAAAATTGTGACGGTACCGCTGGTGGTGCCGCCCAAGTTGTAATTGCCCGTTGCTAAACTCAGTTGGATCGTTTCATCCCCTTCGGCGATCGTGTCATTGATCGGATTGACCAGCACATCCACAAAGGATTGTCCAGCGGCGATCGTGGCTATTCCGGTGAGCGTTGTATAATCGCTGCCGTTGGTGGCGGTGCCAGCGATCGTGTAGTTAACCGTCAGCGTCTGGCTGGTGTCCCCGCTGCGGGTGAGCCGGAATCTGCCAGAGTTAGGGGCACTTTCGCTAGCACTCGCATCAGGAACAGAAACGGTAACGATGGGTGCATCGATAATGTCAACGGTTGCAGTGTTAGTAGCGCTAATGACGTAATCTCCTGCGGCTAACGTCAGTACCACTGTTTCGCTACCTTCAACGATATTGTCATTCACTGGAGCCAACGTGACATCGACAAAGGATTGTCCGGCGGCGATCGTTGCAGTGCCAGTCAGCGTTGCGTAATCAATACTATTGGTGGCAGTGCCGTCGATCGTATAGTTCACCACCATATCCTGGCTGGTATCCCCAGTACGAGTAATCCGGAAGGTGCCAGGATTGCCAGGTAACTCGGTGGCGGTGACATCCAGGGCTGTAATGGATAAAACTGGTGCATCAGTGATGTCTACGCTTGCTGTCGCTTGCTCGGAGTCAATGCCATAGCTGCCCGTAGCGAGGCTCAGCGTTAGGGTTTCGGTGCCTTCGACGATCGCATCAAGGATGGGGGTCAAGACAACATCAACAAACCTCTGACCGTCGGGAATAGTGACAGTCAGAGTCGAGCCAGACCCACTGACGTTGTTGCTGAAGGTATAATCAGCAGCCGATGCTGTGCTGCTACCGTCGATCGTCAGATTCACCATCAAATCACCGCCGATCACGCTTCCCCGCGAAATGCGGAAGATCCCGGTGTCGGTAGAACCCTCGGCAGCAATGCTATTAGGTGCAGTTAAAGCAATAGTGGGAGGATTGATTGTGATAGTGAACGATCGCACATCTGAAAGATCTACGCCAGCGTTTGCCGTACCACCACTGTCTTGGACGCGATAGGTGAGCGTTGCTGTTTGCGGTGTAGTGATGCCAACCGCAGGCGTATAAGTTAAGTTGCCACTGGCATCGATCGCTGGACCAACACTAAATAAACCAGGATTATCGTTACTGACGATCGTATAGATTGCTGTCTGTCCTGATTCATTGGCGGGGCCGGGGGTAAAAGTTGCCCAGTTTGCCACCGTTTGAGCACCTGCACCAGAAATCGCCGTTTGATTGGCTCCGGGTGTGGTGTCAGGTTGATCGTTGACCGAAAGAATCGTGAAGTTGAAGTTAGCGGTTGCGGTCAGAGCCCCATCGCTACCGTCCAATTGAACGGCAGCAATGCCAAATGCATTAGCCGCAGGTGTCAGGCTCAGAGTGCGAGCGATCCCACTGCCGCCAACCGTTGCACTGGCTACGAGAGCATTGGGAGAGGTCGCAGTGAATGATGGCAATGTGTAGCTTTCGAGATCTAATGCTCCAAATGGAATGACGGTTGCTGGCGCATCTTCGAGTGTGGTTCGGTCGGGAATATTGCCCGCTACCGTCACACCCACCGAGGCTAAACTAAAGCTGCCGCTGGCAGAGGTAGTGTTATCGCCAAAGAAAATTAGATTCGGGGTTTCATACGGGTCGATCGGACCTGTTGCTGCCGTATAGTTCCGTAATTTGCCGCTGAGAATGGCATTACCATTAAGAAACAGAGTATAGGTATTGCCCTTGATCGCCACATCATAACTCCCCATGCCTGGATTGGCGATCGTCACACCTTCGGCTTGAGTAAACAACAGATTTGTATCACCAACACTTCCCGCTTGGGCAGAGGGATTGCTTTGGCTAGTGCCATCCTCCTGTGCCCAGATTTGTAGGTTTGTGCCGATCAGGTTGAAGCCAAGCTCAAGTGCCCGTGTGTTGTCGCTACTCACAACCAACATGCTGAAACCAGCCCGATCAAATTTGCCATTCCCATTTTTATCGGCACCGCTACCAAGGACGGCGTTGCGGTTTTCTGCATTCACCTGGGCTTGGAAGCTGAGCACATAGCCCTGGGTGGCATCGAGGGTAACAGGACTCAGCCGCGTGTAGCCAGCGTAGAGATTGAGCAGGGCTGTAGAGTTGAGGGTGGTCGCGCCGCCGCCGACAGTCTCAACGGAGCCAGGGGTCACAGCCAACCAACCTTGAGCCGCAGGCGTTGTGTTGAGTGACCCATCGTAGAGAACGCGGCGATCGCCAACGATCGGGGCATCATTCACGCCTATGACTGTCACGTCCGTTGTTACTGCTGTACTGATACCGCCATCGCCATCTGTCAGGGTAACTTCTACGGTTCGATTGGTCGGGGTGGTTGATAAACGCTCATCGGTGCTGCTGTAAGCGATCGCCCTCAGCAAGGTCTGTACGTTCGTCGCGTTTGCGGCGCTGTTGAGTGAGATGACCAAATTCTCTGTGCCAAAGCCGCCGGTATAGGTACCAATTTGAGTGCCACTAATCAATACTCTTCTGCCGTCCAGCGTTACACTACCACCCGATTCAATCGTCAGGCGATCGCTGGCGGTGCCGCCACTGGCAAATCGAACGGTCAGCGTCCCACCTGCAAAATCAGCGGAATCACTATCAGCGATCGTGGCTCCAGTATCGAGCAGAATAGGTGCATCATTTTCGGTATAGCTGAGGGCAGTACCAGAAAGGGTGACAACGGGAGGTTCACTGTACTCAAACCGCAGCCCGTCTAGCACCATATAGTCACCCGTGAATCGAATCCTACGAATTCCCCCTGTATTTTGGATACCGAGGAAGTTAGATGACCAGGAATTCACATTGACAGAGGCAATGGAAACCGTTTCTAGCAAATTATTAGATGCGTCAAACGCTTGTAGCTCAATACTACCGGAACTGGCAGTTATCAATCCGCCAACTCGCAGAACATTCTGATTGAAGCTCAACTCATAGGATGCCCCGGCTTGATTCAATCCGAGATAGGCAGTGCCCTGAGGGACTGTTGCTGCTGTAACGAATCCATTTCCTAAAAGTCCCCATCCAGCAGATCCTCTCGCAAAATCTCCAACTATTACCCCACTAGCATTTATCGGGTTAGGAATCGGATTGGTCAGCGTTACTCCAGACACAAAGGTATAAGCATTACTGGTACCGGGGATGAGATATTGAGCGCCAACCGCTGAGGCTGAGACATTGGTGCCGGGTGAGAGTCCTTCAAATCCCTCTATAATTGCCCCAGCCGTAAAGGCAGCAACCCCAATCTGCGGCAAAATACCTTGATAAGTTGCCAGCGCCTCAGTTTGAAATGCCAGCGATGATTCAATTCTACCCGTCTGGTACTCCAGTACCCAATTGCCACCTTTAGCGGCATTGCCTGTCAGGTCATCCGATGCCGCTACATCGGCACCCGTCAACTGACTCAGAATCTGCACAAACGCCTGACCCAGTTCGCCCTGTGCTACATCACAGCCATACAGCAAGATGTCAGCATCTTCAGTCAAAGCACTTTTCCACGACTGCATCTGAGCCGCGTAATCCTGCAAATTCGTGAGATTCAGCCAGTCCTGCCCTAATTGCAGTCCACCCGCCGTCCCGTGTGACAACACATGCACACTAGTAATATTCTCCCGCCCTAGTAACGTGTGGGTAATTTGGGCGATCGCATTCTGCATCGGATCCAGAAAATGCACTTCACTGCCCGCTGTCAGATTCGCCGCTAAAAACTGCGCGTCTGCTACCGCCGAGTCAATAAATACCAGCGAAGATGCAGGGTGCTGCGGAGTTAGCTGTAGGACATCAGAGGTTGAATAAGGGGTTGGTGAGGTAGCGATCGCGGTCGAGAGCGCACGATTAACAGTGATGGACGAAGACAACAGATCCATAAGTGTTGAATCCCTTCAGAGACGTGGTAAGAACTGGCTCAAGACAGCCCGATCGCCGCCATGCAGCATTCAGGGCAGTGCTAAAACACACAGCCAAGGTGGCAAGACTCAATTGCACGAAGAACATTAGTCAATTGAGCGATCAACCTGGTTCACAAGCCCGATCGCTAAATCGACTCCGATCACATGACTAAAATTGCTTTGCTGTATCTAACTGTACCTGAATAAATTTGAAAATTCACGTAGTTATCAGGCTCTCAATACCAAGAATCCATAAAGTTTAGGGGTATTTACACCTTCACTTGTCTGTAAATCTACGGGAACCCTCCCATTTAGAGGTAATACAGCATCTGTGAAGTTACCTGTTGGTTGATCAGTTTGGGACACCGTGGATGGTGAACTGTGATCAGGTTGTTTGAGCCTTTTATTATTCATGGAGATTTAAAATGATTCAGAATGCAATTGTCCATCCAAAGATTGTCGAAACAGATGAGTGGCTGACTGCTCGTTGAACATTGCTTGAACACGAAAAAGAGTTGACTAGGCAGCGCGACAGAATCAACGCAGAATGACGCAGACTACTAATGGTCAAACTTGAAAAATAATACACTTTTGAAGGATCAACTGGTTCTGCTAAACTCATTGATTTGTTTGAAGAACGTACCTAACTGATCACTACCACTTTATGTTTGCGCCGGAGTAGGAGAAGGGCTATATGGGTTGTACAGGCTTTGTTTATTCGCTGGGCACTTTATCTATGCTGAATCAATGTCCGTTTAGCTACTCATGCTGAATTTAGATTTTCCCATCCTACTATTGGGCAGGATTTACGTTAGTGGGAAATCCCGGTAGGCATTAGAAGCACCAAAGGTTACCTTCATAGAATCTTATTGCCCTACCTGATCGTTAACGGTTTCATCTGAAAATACTGGCGATATAATTCACAGCTTACAGTCACTTCGCATCCCACCTGATGGATTAACCCCATACTGTGCAGCTGATGTACCAGGTTAGATTCTAAATAGATAGGCGCATGTGTATTCACGAGTATATGAAAAGCATGGCATAATGCCGGCTGTTGTTGGAGTACGATCCAGTGACGGTGTAAATGATGATGATAAATCCCTGTAGGAGTCGAGGCGGTTGCTAATAATTGGCTGAGGGTTTGTTTGTTACGATTCAGATGATACAGAGCGGTATGAATCAGTGCTGGATGACCACCGACGATCGCCATTAATTGTTGGGCAGAGTCGTCGCTCCAGTGTAATCCATAACATTCAGCCAGTTGTTGCACTTGCTCGATCGTAAATCCTCCAAGCTGTGTGGCTAAACCAACATTAAACGGGGACTGATGCAATTGTAGGGGGACATAGACCTCGGTAGAGTGAGCCATGATCAATCGCAGGTTTTGCCAGATCGGTATCCGTTTGGCTTCTTCATACCAGGAACGCAGTAACGGTAACACATCTTTGGCAACATGACGATGCTCAAATAATTGATTTAATTCATCTAAGGCGAGCACGATCGGAGTCGAAATTTGCTCTAATAAATGTTGTCGAAAATAAAGCGTACAACTCACTTTGCTACCAATGTCATCATCCCAGTAGTCATCTAATTGAGGGTCAAGTTGCAATTGCCGAGTCACACTAGCACAGAGGCTTCGCAGAAAGCGTTGTAGATCCGCACAAATAGCCTGATCGATCTGCTCTAAATTGAGATAAACCGTTCGATATCCGAGTTGCTCGGCATGATGCAACACCTGGAGTAATAAAGACGTTTTACCCATTTCCTTAGGCGCTTTGATCCGGACTAAAGCACCTGGTTTGCTAATTTCCTCGCAGACTTGAGTTTCAATTGGAGGACGGGCAATGTAAAATGGTGACTCGATCGCGATCGGACCACTGGGAAATGCAGGCGCGATCGCTTGCTCGGAATTGGTCATCAGGGTAGGCGATCGAGGGGATAGTTGGAAATTGCTGCTAGCTTGAGAGGTAATGTAATCTTCCAACAAGAGGCGACAGTTTTTCTTCGTCAACCGTTGCCCCAGTAGTGCCGAGAGTCGATGCAGTAGTTCTGGCGCGACAACATTGGTTAAATACCCTGGGCTATAGCCAACGGCTGCCGCAATTTGGTTATAGGTTTGATACTGCCAGATTCCCTGCAATAATAGCGTCTCCACTGAATTGAGGGGACGTTGCTGATGGGCGATTAATGTCTGGTTCAGCCTCTCGACGAGGGTATCCACATTCATGAGAGATTAATCTGCGATCAAATCGATGCTGAAGGCATTCTAGAGCATAGAATAGGGTTTTCTATGAGGTATCTCATGAGATTTAGGGGATTGCCCGATCTAAAAGCACAGCGTTATGTAATTGAAGCGTGGCTGAATCTGATGCCACAAAGTCATCTAATTTCTCGCTATGAGCCATTATCAGGTTGGTGGTAGCCTCAGCCCCGATCATCCCTATTATGTGAGGCGGCAAGCCGATGCAGATCTGTACCGCGTGTTAAGTCGTGGTCAGTTTTGTTATGTCTTTAATGCCCGCCAAATGGGTAAGTCTAGCTTGATGGTGCGAGTGTTCCATCAACTGCAACAGGATGGGGTTGCCTGTGCCGCGATCGATCTGTCCCGCATTGGCAGCGAAACTCTGACTCCAGCACAGTGGTATAAAGGATTTGCCTTTGAGTTGTGGCAAGCCTTTGAACTCTGCCGCACAATTAATCTGAAACAATGGTGGCATGAACGGCAGGATACCTCACCAGTCCAACGATTAGGGCAGTTGATTGAAGAAGTATTGTTGGTCGAAGTGGGTAGCCAACAACAACCTCAGCCTCAATTAGTGCTGTTTCTAGATGAAGTGGATAGTATTCGCGGCTTAGATTTTTCTTTGAATGATTTCTTTGCCCTGATTCGTGCCTGCTATAACCGCCGCAGTCTAAAGCCAGCCTATCAACGCCTGACGTTTGCCTTACTTGGAGTGGCAACCCCATCCGATTTGATGACCGATCCTCAGCGAACCCCCTTCAACGTGGGTCGGGCGATCGATTTGTCTGGCTTCCAGGCGGCTGATGCCCAATCCCTAGCGCTGGGGTTAGTCGGCTCTGTGCATGATCCCCAGGTTGCCTTACAAGAGGTGCTGTACTGGACAGGGGGACAACCGTTCTTGATGCAAAAAATCTGTCAGTTAATGGTGGAACATCCCAATTTAACCGCCCCGATCGCTGATCAGGATCATATTGCCCAACTGATTCAGGAGTATGTGATTCAAGCCTGGGAATTTCAAGATGAGCCAGAACATTTGCGCACGATCCGCGATCGCCTGCTGAACAATCCCCAGTTCATCGGGAGGCTGTTCGGCATTTATCAGCAGATTCTTCAGGATGGCAATGTAGAGTTTGATGGTAGTCGTGAACAACTTGAACTCTTGCTGGCTGGTCTAGTGATCAAGCAGCAAGGGAATCTGGTGGTCAAGAATCCGATTTATCAAGCTGTATTTAATCTGAATTGGGTGCGTCAACAACTGGCGCAGTTGCGTCCCTACGCCACATCCCTCAATGCCTGGATCACGGCTGGCAACCGTGATGAATCCTATTTGTTGCGGGGGCAGAGGTTACAAGATGCCTTGACCTGGGCATTGGGAAAACGCTTAAGCCATGAGGATTATCAATTTTTAGGAGCGAGTCAGGACTTGGCGAAACGAGAAGCGCAAACCGCTCTGGAAGCTGTGGAACAGGCAAGCCAGATGTTAGCGGTTGCCCGGAAACGTGCCAGTCAGGATGTGAAAAAACGGCGCATTAGTTGGCGTTGGCTACCTGGTATGACATTGAGTATGACGGTGACGCTTTTGCTGCTGCGCGGCTTAGGACTGCTGCAAGGACTGGAATTACATGGTTTTGATCAGTTTGTATGCTGGCGATCGCTAGAACCCACGGATCAACGCATCGTTATTGTTGCGATCGACGAACAGGATATTACCCAAGTTGGACATCCAATGCCCGATCAAGTGTTGGCGCAGGCACTTAAAGCCATTCAGGCGCAGAAACCACGAGTGATTGGGCTGGATATTTATCGCGATTTACCCGTTCAACCGGGATATACAGATTTAGCAAAGGTGTTTGAAGTCACACCAAACTTATTTGGGATTGAGAAAGTGGTAGGTAGTCGGGTGGCACCCCCTCCGATTTTGCATCAAAAACAACAAGTGGGATTTGCCGATCAAATTGAAGATGCTGATGGTAAGGTACGGCGGGCATTGTTGTCTGTTGGCAACGAAGCTACGCCCAACTATAGTTTGGCGGTTAAGCTAGCCCTACCTTATCTAGAGTTTGAGGGATTCAGCCTGAAGCAATTAGATCCAGAGGGGCGACGATTTGAGCTAGGGAAAGCCATTTTCGAGCGATTTGAGCCGCAGGATGGTGGCTATATCAATGCTCAAGTCGGACAGAGTTACCAGATTTTGCTGAACTTTCGCGGAACTGAGGCAAATTTTCTCACGGTTTCATTGCGGCAAGTTCTGAATCGCCAGATTCCGGCTGAATTATTCCACGATCGCATTGTGCTGATTGGCTACACTGCCGAAAGCATCGACGATCGCTTCCGGACTCCCTATAACGGCGGCTGGTTCAATTCGGTACCCCTAATTAATGGCGTAACCCTCCATGCCAATATTGTCAGTCAACTGATCAGTGCGGCACTGGAGGGACGACCACTGCTTCAAGTCTGGTCTGATCCAATCGAGTGGCTCTGGGTGTTGCTATGGTCTGGTGTTGGCGCAGTCATAGGCTGGGCATTGCGATCGCCGTGGCAGTTAGGCATCGGCATTTTATTGATTAGTGGTGGACTGATCGGCGGCAGTTATGGACTATTTTTAGCCGGGTGGTGGATTCCTATAGTACCAACCCTGCTAGGGCTGTGGCTCACCACGATCGCCATCATCATCGCTACCGACAAGCAACGGGATCGCCTGCGGTTTCAACGCACGTTGGCATTGCTGTTAGATGCCCAGCGAGACTATCCCACGACCGGACGGATCGCGATCGAGTATTTAAAGCAATCGGAAACGAAAGAACATCAGGTCGTGATCGATCGCCAACTGAGTAGACAACAGTAACGACAAAATTAGTTCACTCGTTATTGCCAATATGCCCTACAGAGATGAAAAGCTGGTGATTAAGGTTTAGACATGGCACAGGATAGAGGCTCAAACCCCATTAGCCGTTGAGTGTGAGGCTGCCGAGCCACCAAAATCACTGTGCCTGTACGATCTACCATCCAATCTTGCGCCTCCACGATCGATGCTCTCCCCCCATTGGATGGCTCCTCCTCCCGATCCCCCCATCTCCCCACCTCCCGATCTCCCTCCCCTGGTCGATCGTCCTGCCAGACTATCTGCCCTATCAACGGTTGCCGAGGGTCTTCCGGTAAACCACCCCGTCCCGTAATGGCAAAGGAACTACCCTGATCTGCCGGACAGGTCGCTGCGATCAATTGGCTCGGATCAGAAAACTCCGTTGGCAAAGCATTAATTGCCTGAGTTGGGTCAAGATCTGGAGTGCGGATAGTCACGCTACCTGTATCGATCGTGGGGTTTGCCTGAGAGAACGCCGTAATATCATTGGTTAGCCAGCGACGCGGATCGAGTTCAGCCGGATTGCTGGTGTTCAGTAAGCGTTGTAATTCCTGACGAGTCCGTAAATTAAACCAGAAAAGTCCCTGCGCTGAAATCGTAATCTTTCCCCCAGACCCCAGAAACGCATTGGCAATAATGTCGTTGTTTTCATTGGGGGCTGAAACAATAAAATTAGCATTAATGTTAATGTTTCCACCTGTTGCTGCACCTGTGGCATTCGTTGTGATATTGCTGTGGCGACGCAGGGTAAGTAGAGACGATCGTAGGGTAATATTTCCACCACCCCTTATGGTGTCAGCACTAATTTTCCCTTGGTAATCTAGCTTAATTGTATCGGCTACAATCGTTAATGAGCCTGCATTGCCGAAACCTGCGCTACTAACTCCCAGTTGTGCCTGATTTGCTAACAACAGCGATCCACTATAAATACTAATGTTACCGCCATCACCAATTCCAGTTGGCGCTACACCGCTAAATGCACCACTATTTCTATCGAAGCGGACAAAATCATGAGCCTGAATTACTATATTACCCGCATCTCCTTGACCATACGTGTTAGCAACCAATCTAGCTCCATTAGTGACTGCCACAGATCTAGATATAATGTGCAGATCTCCGCCCTGCCCTTGAGCCATACTTCCCACGGGTGAGCTATCTCCAACCGAACTAAAGACAGCGCTGCTAAACAAACCGTCACTACCATCAAAGTGAATGGTGTTAGAGGTATTAATTTCGATATTGCCTGCATCCCCTTTACCCTGGGTCAGAGCAGCTAGTTGAGCAATATTTTTCAGTGACAGATCGGTAGCGGTAATGCGGATATTTCCACCTTGCCCCTGAGCCATTGGCATTACTACGTTCACAGCAAGTGCGTAGTCAAAAGTCACAGCATCACGAGCCTGAATCCCAATATCACCGGCATTCCCTGCTCCAAAAGTTCTGGCATACAAACCAGAGCCATTAACTACGGACAGTGACCCTGTAGTGATATTGATATTTCCTGCGTCACCGATCGCTTGAGGGAATACATCAGTAGTAATACTACTGGACTCAAGATGAATCGCCGTTGTCGCGTTGATGTCAATACTCCCTGCCCTTGAACCATTTGCAACCAATCTAGGAGCAATTCCTGCTAGCAAACTACTTGTCGTCATATCCAGAGTGCTGGCATGAATAGCTATACTACCACCGTTCCCTGCGCTAACATTTGCCTGAGCATTATCCGTTAACGTCACATTAGCTCTTGCCAGTTGATCTGGAACATGCAGTTGCAACACTTGCCCAAGCTGGGTTAATCCCACAACACCTGCTCCAGTCACCCCCGCTAATTCTACCCGACCACCCGGAGCTTGTAATCTTCCACCTTCGAGACTGATATGACCGCCTACGAGTGCCAAGGTTCTACCAGACGGAACCTGTAGCCCCTCCTGTCGGGAGTTGAGTGTAATGGTGTAAGCTCCGCTATTCGGACGGATAGTTGGCCCAGCAATCCCATTCCACTGGCTTAACGGTAGCGTTGCGCCTGGATTGACTAAGTTATCCGCAGAATTAAAAATTGCACCTTGTGAACTGTACGGATTAATCGCATAGCTAGAAATACCAAGATAATAAGTTCCTGAAGTAGCAGGAATAAAGGGTTGGTATAACGGAAGAGTGGATTGAAATCCAACGCTGTCATTGTTAGCCAATAAACCTAAGCCATTGCGATCGAACAAAAATAACTGTGTATTGATATGAGTGCGACCCACTGTACTGGCTGTAAAAGGTTGCCCTTCAGGCAAAAACAGTTGATACAAGTCCACATCGCTAACCGTGTTGAGAGTGCCAGCGATCGCATCAAAAGGTACTTCAGAAGTTGAACTGTTAACAACTTGAGCAGTCCCTGGAAGTTGCCCTGCATCATCAACTTCAATAAACGGGTGATTAGGAGTAGGAGGTTGACCTGCCTGCACGACGATATCTCCTTCGCCTCCGTTAAATTGCAGCCCGATCGGCACACTGATTGTTAGCAACGGTACTCCAGCAGGTTCAGTAGCGCTAAATTCTGTACCATCCGCCAACTTAATACTACTCGCTGTACTAGCTACAAAAGAACCACGCAGGTCTAGAGTAGCATTCGCACCAAATAAAATTCCTCTAGGATTAATCAAAAACAGATTAGCTGCACCTAAGACACCCAGTGTCCCCAGAATATTTGAGGGATTATTACCCGTTACCCGTGTCAGGATGTTCTCCACACCAACAGGATTGGCAAAGTAAACTCGCTGTAAATTGCCAACATTAAACTCTTGAAAACTATGAAATAGGTTAGCACCGCGACGTGACCCTCCGTTAATCAAATCAACTGGTTGCCCACCCAGATTGGCATTTAGGATAACCTCCGAATTTTCTGCTCCCAGGCTGTTATCTCTGATCATCTGAGCATGACCTGGCAACATAGGATATAGATTGATGCCAGTGAACACTGTCATACCTACCCAATACCTAACCCCGGCACTCCACGGCTGAACCATACTTTTAATCCCTTAGTATCGGCTTCCCAAACCCCAGTAGACTGAGGGCAAAATAGTGAACTTTTTCTAAATCCGCATCCTACCAAAGGGTGAAATATTCACGTAAATTTAAAAACAAGCTTCATTGCTCAGTCCCTATGAGGTTCTGTATGGGATTTTCAATGGGGTTTCCATGAGGTTTATGGATTTGCAGAACTGAAATGAACTGACAAGATAGGCAGCATCAAAGCGATGAGTGTTGCGTAACAGAAATCACGGCGATCGATGATGTCCAGTTATTCATCTAAGGAGGCACTTGTATGCAGCTTTGCTATCGTGGCGTTCGCTATAACCCTACTCACTCTCTGATTCAAGGTTCTCAATCTAAATCGAGAAGTTTCTCTATTGTCGTACTTACCTATCGTGGTAGTCAGTATTTGTTAATGCCACATCTTTCTGATAACCAATCCTCGATTCAGGTTCAAGACGGCTTAGAAAAGGCTACTTTAGCGAAACATGAATTAATGTATCGTAGAGCCACCTATTCCATAGCACTACCGCAGGCTGTTGCTACATTCTACCCCTCCACTATAGCTGTTTCTGGAAAACCATAACCTCATTTAGGTAAGTACAACCAAAACCACAATTTTAAGGAGTGACATTCCATGAATAAGGTAATGAACTGGATTAAATTTTCTGCCTCAACTGCTATGTTGGCACTTTCGGTAAGCGTCTTCCATCAGCCAACAAATGCACAGAGACCAAGTACCTTTGCTACAAGTTGTACAGATATTTCAATCAGTGGTGCTCAATTATCAGCAACTTGTATTAAAAAGAATGGGAGTAATCAGCGCACATCTATTACTATTAGAGGCATTCATAATCGCAACGGGCAACTTGTGCAAAGCACAATTAGGGAAGCAAGCACATTCAACCGCACATGTACAGGTATCAGTATTAGTGGGGATCAACTATCTGCTTCTTGCCGTACAGGTAATGGCGAAAACCAACAATCCTCTGTCACATTGCTAGGAATCAATAATAGCGATGGTAATCTAACCTATTAGGTAGCCAAACTTTGTAGGTTGGGTAAAATGCAGGAAATCTAAAAAGGTGTTAACACTGTTTTACTACATTAGCCCAACCTACAAACTACTAAAACTAGAGAGGCTATATGCAACTAATCAGTGTGCTTTTGGCACAACAATACGATACTCCGGCTGATAAAGCTGCTGGGCTAATAACAACTTTGGGTGCAGTTATCATTCCACTTGTTTTTGGCTTATTTGGTTATAAGCTCCTAAGAATGGGAAGCCGTTCTGAGAAGAGTGGAATTGAGTTTATGGGCTTAAAGGTGAATTTAGAATCTACAACTGGGGGATTTTTGATAGTGGCAGCTTTAATTGGCTTGCTTAAATTCTATGGCAAGTTTTATAGTAGCTAATTAACAAATCCTTCTTGATTCAGTTTGTTTATGGTTGACTAGACAAAGTTAAAGCACATTGCATTAGTTAGGAGAATACATCATGACAGATGTCCTTCACGTCTCTTCCGAGGCTTCTGATGATTATCGCTTAAGCTTGCTAAATCTTATTAATGGATTTAGACAGCAGGCAAATCTACATCTGCTTGAATTGTCTACATCTTTGTGTGTAGCTGCTCAGACGCATGCTGAGGACATGGCTCGTAATAATTATTTTAGTCATACATGTCTGAATGGGTCTTCAGCTATTAATCGTGCAGAAAAAGCCGGTTATCCGTCTTCATTTGTTGGTGAGAATATTGCATCTGGCAATGAGCATATAGAGGCAGTATTTGAGCAATGGCTAAATAGCTCTGGACACCGAGAAAACATGCTCAATGAAAAATACAAAGAGGCTGGTATAGGGTATGTTTTGCAGTCGCCTCACACAAATGACTCTCATTACTGGGTTCTACTATTAGGGCATCCAAATCCCCAAGAGTTAATTGCAAGTTGAATTTTGAACAATCTTTTGATTCCTAAACTGTATTGTTCTGAAATTGTTTAACTGGCAATCATTTCAAAATTCTCCTGCTAAGCATAATCAACATCTACTGGTACCACTGTATGATGCTGTGAAGGGTTGCCAAGGAATGTTGATTATGCCTCTTCAACTATTGTTTGTGTTGGTGTCTATTCTCCTAGCGCTGGCTGGAACCACATTTTCACAAGCTACAGAAAGGATTGTTCAGGTTTCAACTCATGATCTTGAGCAGAGCCAAAAGCTAAGTCCTCAGGTGTTATTCAAACCAGCCGGGAGTGGGCAACCACCAACGACTCGGGGGGCGGGATCGCGCAACGATCGCACCTGTGCTCAGGACACCATCACTCAGCCGCTAGCGTTGACAGCGCTTGTTCCCAGTCAGCAATTTGGGTTAACCTGGGCAGAACGTCCTACTCTGTGGGTGTATTTGCCAAAAACATCCGCACGGCAGCTTGTTTTGAGTATTAGAGAGGCGGGTAATCTGCCACATTCGCAAAGCTTTCTACCCATTACTGGGGAGGCTGGGGTAATGGGAATTCAGGTGGCGGCGACTGCCCCTGCTTTAGAGGTTGGTAAATCGTATCAATGGGCAGTGGTGCTGGTGTGTGGCGATCGTCCCAGTCCAAATGATCCGGTGGTGACGGCTTGGATGCGTCGAGTGTTGCCATCACCCTCGATCGAGCCTCCAGAAGCGCCGTTAGATCGGGCAGCGTTATACGGTGAGCAAGGCATTTGGTATGATGCCCTGACCACGTTAGCAGAAGCATACCGAGCGCAGCCCCATGATTCGACCTTAACCCAAATTTGGGCAGAGTTCTTAGCCCAGTCGGAAGTGGGATTAGGGGAGATTGCCACAATGCCCCTCCACTAACACTTGACAATTTTCTATTGCCAATTTCCAACTAAGACGAAGGGTGACCAGTAATAGGGATGGTGATATTCAGGCGATCGCAGTAATGAGAGTTGGGCTTGTCGCAGGGCTTCGGCGCGGCTGATCCCAGGTTGTTTCAGCGCCGTATAAAATTGAGTGATCAAGTCTGCGGTGGAGTGATCTTGCACTGACCAGAGGGTGGCGATCGTACTGCGGGCACCCGAACGCACCGCAACTCCAGCTAATCCCAAGGCAGCGCGTCGATCTCCTACAGCCGTTTGGCAAGCACTTAAAATCAATAGTTCAATCGGTTGGCGTTGTTGGCGATCGCGGTTTTCCAATAATTGATCCAAATCCTTCACTTGAATGCGTCCATCCCAGGTGAGCAAGAAGGTATTTTCAGCCTGGGAAGAAAACTGACCATGTGTTGCCAGATGCACGATCGGTGAGGTGACAGAATTCAACTGGTTTGCCAATTCAGTCTGTGTAAAGGACTGATTTAATAAAATATTCGTTGGTACAATTTTAGCAATCTGTTGCATCTCTGCGGCTACACCGGGCAATGCCGAAAAGCCTTGACGAGCTTCCGATAACCCTCCTGCCAACGCTCCTAGTTGGTCTGGGGGCAGCGATCGCGGTGGCAACAATTGTAAGCCTGGAGTTAGAGCAATACTGTAATTTTCAATGACATACTGCTGTCCGTCATGCAGGGCAGCCAGTGGGACACCCTGGAGGACACCATCTAACACAAACACCAATGTCTTCACTTGACTGTTGGTTAAATCGGCGGCGATCGGGCGAATCAGCCAATCATACAATTGTTGGTTGGCACGTAGCGGCTCTTGAGGCGTGACAAATGGATTTAAAGTTGCAAACAGATCGTCAAAGACCTGATTCACAACACTGGTGGTGCTAGAGTGATGCTGGGATAGTGTAGCCAGATCAGTAAAGTGATAGCGTAGCGGTTGCTGCGGGAGTGAGAGAATGACTGCTAAACGATCGGGCAAAATAATCGAATAGATGATGGCGGCATTGGTATCTACCTGATCAATTTGTTGCGGTTTCGCATCTAAACAGGCTTCACGGAAAAAGTTATTCAGTTCCGCCAGTTGCAAGGCTTCAATCACCGATCGTGCCTGTTGCAGATCCGCCTGAGTTGGGCTGTCCTCTAATAAAAGTTGCACTAATTGGCGATAGATCGGTTCTACCTGTTCCCGAAAGGAAAATTGTGCTTCTGGATTAATGGCAATTAAATCCCCGCGTAATTTTGCCAGAGTAGCAACAGCCTGTTGATAAGCGGCGATCGCCGCCGGAGTGCGTCCTTGCTGTTTGAGAATTCGCCCTAATTGCCATTGCCAGGAGACTGCAATATCCTGTGCCTGCATCGCGTCGGCAATCTGGAGTGCCTGCTTGGTGACACGCTCAGCCTCTAACCATTGCTGGGACAGTTCATAAAGATGTCCGAGTTGCCCCAGGGCGTAAGCTTCGGCTCTAGAGTCATGCAAACTTCTCGCTTGTTGCACTGCATTCGCCAATAGTGGAGCGATCGCTGCCGGAGTTGACATAGTTGATAATGTTGGTTCACGCCAACCCATCTTGATCAAGCTATCCGCCAGATTGACCTGGGCGTAGACCGTGGCTCGGCTCGGTGGTAACTCTGTGAGCAACGATTGAATTTCGGGCAATAAAGGAGTGGCTTGCAGAAATTGACCACCGTCAACGAAAAGGCTAAATAGATTCAATCGTGCTTGTAACCGAATTAACGGATTCGATGCAGCGGCGGCGGCTTGTTGATAAAATACGATCGCCGATTCAGTGGTTGCTGGATCAGCAATTTGATGGTCTTTTTTGCCTCTCGCAACATTACCTAATGCCAGTAATGTCCGACTTACATCTAAGTTCAATGCCTGGGAGATCGCTAAACTGGACTGTAGCGTTTTGTAGCTGGCAGACAAATCACCAATCCGCAATAGGGTGACTCCCAAACTTTCGAGACTCTGGGCTTTTAGAGCGGAATCGGGTAGAGTTTGCCATCGCGTATTGATTTGCTCTAATAGGGTTCTGGCACGGCGGTATTGTCCCAGGGTTTGCCATGCCTGAGCTTGATTCAGTTGACTGCCTAATTGACCCGTCTCATCTCTGGCAGCTACATAGGCGGCTTCTGATTGTTGCCAGGTTGCCAGTGCGGCCTCAGCCTGTCCCCGTTCCCATTCATGCACTCCCTGTTGGTTCAATGTTTGGGCCCGCACCAGGGCAGGAGGGGGGCGATCGGAGACGGAATTTGCCATCATAGGCATCGTGCTGATGAACGCCATCAGAGTTCCCAATGACAATATATTCAGCATGGTTGGCTTAGACATATTGCTGACCTGCAACTTCAGTTTGACTCAAGCGGAGCATGCCGCCTCATTCAGATCTAGGGTGATTAAAGACGAACCACCATAACTCCAGCCCAATCAGTCCTAAGCCACCTACCGTCACGGCTCCCTTGACCCACAGGGGCTGGTCGATCCGGTGAAATTCTCCGGTTGGCTCAGTGGACGGCATTTCATGGGACATTTGGGCGATCGCTCCGCTAGAGGTGATTCCTAACAATACACTCACTGTAGCAATGCTACCGCATACGGCTGATGACTTGATCATTGGCATTTCTCCTCAATAGTTTTGGCAATACTAGCCGAAATCACAAGATCTACAACTAGTTTGGATATGGTGATGACCTCATACCGATGACTAACTACCAACGGGTTTGAAATTTTGTAATCTTAGGGCATTCGTCACAACTGACACTGAACTAAATGCCATTGCTGCCCCAGCAATAATTGGGTTGAGTAACCAACCAAACACTGGGTAGAGAATCCCAGCGGCGATCGGAATTCCGGCAATGTTGTAAATGAAGGCGAAAAAGAGATTTTGTTTGATGTTGCGAATGGTGGCGCGACTGAGTTGAATGGCGGTGACAATGCCCTGAAGATCTCCAGAGATCAATGTGATATCACTGGCTGCGATCGCAACATCGGTGCCCGTTCCGATCGCGATCCCGACATCCGCTTGAGCCAGGGCAGGGGCATCGTTAATGCCATCTCCGACCATCGCAACCACCTTCCCTTCAGCCTGAATCGCCGCAATGGTGGTTGCCTTTTGCTCCGGACGAACTTCCGCTAAGACGCGCTGAATCCCCACTTCCTGGGCAATCACATTGGCAGTGCGCTGGTTATCCCCGGTCAACATCACCACTTCTAACCCCAACTTTTGCAAAGTGCGAATCACCTGTACAGACGAGGGTTTGACGGCATCGGCAATTCCCATAATGCCTTCAACTTTGCCATCCACAGCGATCCAAATCACGGTTTTACCGAGGGATTCCAGGTGATCCCATTGGGGTTGCAAACGGCTGGTATCAATATTTAACTCATGTATCCAGCGATGGGTACCTATTTGCACCAGGCGATCGGAGACATAGCCTTGCACCCCACTGCCAGCGATCGCGGCAAACTCCTGCGGGCTGGTGAACTCCACCTCTTGAGACTGAGCATACTGCACGACGGCTTCGGCTAACGGATGTTCTGAATTCTGTTCGACGGACGCGACTAATCGCAATAGTTTCAGTTCATTTTGATGGGCTGTGCCATTTACCGTGAGGTAATCCGTTACAGTCGGTTTGCCTTGGGTAATCGTGCCCGTTTTATCCAATACGATCGTGTGCAACTTGTGAGCTAATTCCAGACTTTCAGCGCCTTTGATTAAAATGCCATGCTCTGCTCCTTTCCCTGTACCGACCATGATCGAGGTTGGCGTGGCTAACCCGAGCGCACACGGACAGGCAATAATCAGCACTCCTACAGTCGTAATCAATGCTATTGTCACGTTACCCATGAGGTTAAACCACAGAATGAAGGTGAGAATCGCGATCGCAATTACAGCAGGCACAAACCATCCCGTGACCTGATCGGCAAGCCGTTGAATCGGCGCTTTGGAACCTTGGGCTTGCTGCACCAGTTTGACGATTTGGGCGAGGAACGTATCCTGACCAACGCGGGTCGCCCGAAATTGAAAGCTACCTGTTTTATTCATGGTGGCACCAATCACCTCATCCCCCGGTTGCTTTTTGACGGGCAGACTTTCCCCCGTTACCATCGCTTCGTCGATCGTTGAGCCACCTTCAACAATTTCGCCATCTACGGGAATTTTCTCACCCGGACGAACCAGAATGATATCGCCTAAAACCACGTTTGCGATCGGAATATCTACTGCTTGACCATCACGAATGACTCGGGCTGTCTTGGCTTGCAAACCTATTAGTTTCCGGATCGCTTCTGAGGTCTGCCCTTTGGCTCGGTGTTCCAACAGTCTGCCTAACAACAGCAAGGCAATAATCACGGCTGCCGCTTCAAAATACACATCGGGTCGGAGTCCCTGCGCTACAAACCATTGGGGCAATAGGGTAGGAAAGAGAGAGTACAGATAGGCTGTGCCTGTGCCCACTGCAACTAGCGTATCCATGGTGGCGGTGTGCCGCTTCAAAGCTTTCCAGGCATTGATAAAGAATTCCCTACCTGCCCAGAAGAGAATGGGAGCCGTTAGCACCAATTGCAGCCAGGGATCATGCAACCACAGGGGAAAACCCGGAATCGCTAATCCCGTCATGGCAGGTAACGAACCGATCACCAAAATAGCACTCAGAATGCCACTCACCCAGACTCGCTGGGTTAACCGTTGATGTTCCGCCTGACGTTCTCGTCGTTCGGCATCATCTTCGGTAGCCAGGACATCATCTGGCAGCGGATAAGCCGCATATCCAGCAGCATCAACCGCAGCTTGAATCGTGGTAATGTCTGTTCTACCAGGATCATAGCTGACAGATGCCTGTTCAGTGCCAAAGTTGACGCTACAGGTTGAAACACCAGGAATAGAGCGAATTGTGGCTTCGATATTATTAGCACAGGATGCACAACTCATGCCTCTGAGTTTCAAGGTGGTACGGAGAAGCATTGTTCAACTCCTGAATTATCTCAATGGCTTAATGTCATCTTGAAGGCTCCAGACGGCTGGAGAGTCAAGGGATAACTCATTATTTTTTGTAGAAAATTTTGAATTACTGTTTTTTTGTATAAAGAAAGACAGAGAGATAACCCTGTCCCCCTGCACCAATGGATTACCAGAAGTAGGGATTGGGGGTAGTTCGATGGGGAATAGTATCTGCACAGAAGAAATGCTACCGTAATCAGGAGGAGGCGAGTGCATTCCAGGTCAAACAATGAATGGATAGAACAACCCGACAAGCACAACTGCGGCAAAAACTTCGGCAGCTCAAACAACAGCAAGATCACCAACTGGCTAAACAAACGATCGCCCAATTAGGGATTGCGATCGAACGCTGTACCTGGCTGCTGCCGGACGATTCACAGGCGATCGACTGCGTAGAGTGGTTAAAACACGCTTTTCCCTGGCAATGGTCACAAATTGACTGGGCAGCCGTTCCCGGTAGTATTTGTGTGCAGTGTCCTAAGAATCTTCAGTTAGTCATGTTATTCGAGCAGCTTTGTCAGCAGTTTGAATTAGGTGATCCAGTGATTACGCTGGTTTGGTTTAATGCCCGCAATCCCATTTTGCAGATGCCACTATCCGTGGTGCAGCAGAACGCCCTCGCCCTATTTACCTATGATTGGGATACCTGGATTTTAGAACCTGAGGCAGGGTGGTGTATGGAATATCACCATGAAGGCACACTGGGCTTTGGCTACGGAGCGATCGATGATGGCGTTGCCTGATTGACTGATTCAGAGAATAATCGTTACTCCCGACGCAATTGGGCGGGCACTTCCTGCCAGAATAGGGGAACGGCAAGTAACCCTGTGATGAGCTGAATGCCGCCAAAAATCGCTAAAGCTGGTACAAACCCAAAGTGGAGAATTTCGCCAAATACCAGGCTACCAACCCCAAACCCGGTAAACAGAGTAAATACCTTCAGACCCATCGTTTGCCCTAAGCTGTTGTCATCGCCCAGATCAGTAACAATGCCGACAAACAATGGTTGAGTCAGGTCATACCCCAACGACAAAATCAGCACTGCGATCGTCGTACCGATTGCCGGAATCTCGAAAATCATGCCGATTCCAGCTAGTGCAGCCATGACTAAGCCTGCGGGGATGAGCCAACGCCGTCCCCACCGATCCACTGCTTTACCAATCAGGGAACTGAGCAACAGTCCGGGAATACCATATCCCAAAATATTCAACCCAATGCTGAATGCATCCATGTTATAGCGTTGGGATAAATATAACCCTAGCCAGGTATAGACTCCAGAATGGTAAATGCCATTCCACAACACATAGGCATAGGTTCGCAGCCCCCGCACCGTCGCCAAAATTTGGCTGTATCCCCTAAAGATCTGGCGCAGACCGGGTAATTTATTCACTTTAGGTGTATCAAATAAGGCTCCATACCGATGCAGCCGCCAAAGCACGATCGCCGCCAGCCCAGCCGTACCAATAAATAGCGATCGCCAACCCACAAATGGCTCTAGCATAGCTCCACCAGCCGATCCTGCTGCCATGCCTCCTTCCATAGCGGCAAAGACTAGCCCCAACTTGCCACCTCGCTGATCGAACGGAAATAAATCACCAATTAAGGCAAAGGTTAAGGGAATGACTCCACTCGCTCCCAATCCAGTTAGCAGCCGCCACATTGCCATCTGTGCCGCCGTTTGTGCCGTAGCTGTTAAAGCGGTACAAATCACAAACACCACTAGCGAAATCCGAATAATTGACCAGCGACCAAATCGATCGGATAGGACACCGTAGAATAATGCCATCAGAGCATAGGACAGCATATAGGCTGGCACAATAAAGCCAATTTCCTGTACGGGAACATTAAATACTTCTGCCAGACGGGGGATCAGGGGTGCAATCATGTATCCCTGAAGAAAAATTAATCCTGCGGCGATCGAGAGTAAGGAGAATAGCTGTTTATGCTGCTTTAAGCGAATAGCGCGATCGGCGGATTCAGTATGGGATAAGTAACTCAATGTTTCGGTAACGTCTCTACAACATCTACTGTCAAAAGTGACTCACCTACCATCTACCAGGAAGCTGGAGTTAAGCCACCTTTCCAAAATGATACCGTCCTATAGGAGCCAAGAGATCCGCAAAATACGGGCGATCGTCGCATCCTGTCCTGTTAAACCAGTCACTACGGCTAATAGAAATCCAGGACAGACCAACAGATCTATCCTGGAGCAAAGAACTGACTAGAAAACCCAATTCAATTCGGTTTAGCCGCCAAAAGCATCCTTAATGTTTTCAACGAACCCCTGAACTGCATTCATGGAGTCATCCACAGCCTTTTCAGTCCGAGAGGCATCTTCCTCTGCCCGTCGCTCAATGCGAGCCTGATCGCGGCGGGCTTTACGCTCAACGAAGCTGCCATCGTCGGCTTGATCAACCTTGGAGGCATTTCTGTTTGCCGTTTTTTCAACCTGATGCTTGGTATCGCGGATGAAATCCTTGGAACGGTTACGCACCTCGTCGGCTGCATCTTGCGCTTGATTCGCGGCGTTAGCTGCCAGTAAGGGGGCAGGAGCTGCCATTGCTGCCGAATTCACGCCAAAGGAGCTTTGCCAGACCAGCGCGATCGCCACCAAACCCAGCAGCGCCTTCGTCAACCAACGTCCAACAACTGAGAGTTGTTCAATACAATAAGTTAGCTTCATAAAATACAGTCTCAGTAAGATTTAACATCCTATGTTGTACTGCATTTAACTAAGTGGCTAAATCACGCTCTAGACAGAAGTTCCCTGGCTAACAGGGTGAAGTTCTAATCCTATACTGAATTACAGCAGCCTTTGAATGCGTAGACCACAGTGAAGATGGGGAGTAGGGAGTGGGGAGTAGGGAGTGGGGAATCGTGGGGCTTAACCAAATGAAAATCGCTGTAAATGTACATTGCGACAGATCGGGTAGGGGCGAACCACCATTCACCTTCACAGGAATTTGATCGGCAGTATCCACCAGTAAAATCGGGATCAGTTCGCCGATCGCTATCACCCTAAACTTATTCTTATTGTTCGTTTATTGCTTCAATAATATAATAATCTATGGTTTCTACAGTTGCTTATGGATGCGGTTCTCCTTCATCACGCCGCCGCTCAGGCAAAAACGGGTTGGTTGGCAGAGGCACTGATCACTTTGTTGCCGGAGATTTGGGATTTGCAGACAGCTATGCCCCAATGGCAGGAAACGGCCTCAGCGTGGGCAGCCCAGATTGATCGCCTGTTTGAGGAGAAGAAACTCATTACCCCGACTCAGCAGAAAAATCGACGGACAGATATCGCCAATGCCCTCAGAACCATTGACCCACAGCATCCGGTAATTCCTTATATCTTGCTGTCGTCTGAGGTCTATACCGCGCTCAATAATCAACAGGCAAATCGGCTGAATGCGCGGGAAAATAAGTTCTTTTCCAGTCAACAGGCAAATGAATTAGTGCGGCGGGCGATCGCCCTGTTAGACAGTTCTGTTCCCAATGACATGGCGGCAGGATTGGCAGTATTGGTAGGTCGGCGGATTGGCGAAATTTTGATCTCGCGGTTTCGACCTAAAACGGCATATAGTTTGTTGTTCTCAGAAGCTGTGAAGCGGCGCGGATCGGTAGGACTGGAGTTTGAAATTCCCACCTTAGCTCCTGCTGATCGCGTATTAGTCGCGATCGAAGATCTCAAACAGATCTGGAATATTCAGGATCTTAAGGCACTGAATTTGGCAGATAACCATCTGAAACGGCGCATTAATGCCAGGTACTCTGGAGTACCCGATGCCTGTCGGCAGCATTTCTTTGACTTGGTGCCGGGGCGTGAGGCAGAGACCGATACCGGCAATCGGCTCTATACTCACCTGTTTCGGGCGGTTTATGCCGAAATTGCCACCTACTATTACAAACCGGATTGGGTGCCCGATCATCGCTTTAAGGCGGAGATTCAGGGACACTTTAAGCTGACCGACGATGGTCAAAAAATTCCGAATTACTCGGCACGGCAAAACTATGATGATTACCTGATTTGCGATCGTTCGCCAGGACAACCAGGGATAAAACTAGGGACACCAGGAGTGGAGATTTTGGCAGTGTTTCAAAGAAAGGTAGGGGCTGACGTTGAAGCTGATGCAACCATTGCTCACCAGTCGTTAGAGCCCGGAACCATTAATGCACTGCTATATCGAGCTGTCGATCGCCTGCTGTTTTCCAAGCAATGGGCAGAGGTGATCACTGGGCTGGTATTGGTGACAGGTCAACCCGTCAAAGCACTGCTGAAGACAGATCCTAAGGAAAAATCATCATTCTCCATTCTGCTTGATGGGCGGGAAGTACCGACGTTGACCACCGCTTCTCAGGTCGTTGCTGGCTGGAAGCGGTTGGCGCAATTGTCACCATTGCCTCTATCCCAACTTGAAACTGCTGTACGGGAAATCTGTGATCTAACCTTTCAGGATTTGGCTCCAGTGCGATCGCTCCAAGCATTGCGGGAGGTGTATGCCGCGATCGCGCTGCACTGGTTCTGTCCCCCTGACGTGGAGGAAACAGTGTTTTTGCAAACCATCGCCGCCGTAGAGCCAGCCGGATTCGCCACAGTGAATCCCGATCGCGGGATCAAGTTAGGGCAACGTCAGATTGATCGGTTGGAGTTGTTGAACGCAGTTGTGGAGGATGCCGATATGTCAGAGGAGTTTGCAGATGCGATCGCTCCCCAGCCAAACCCCCAAGCCAAGTCACGGCATCGCCGCAAAACGCTGTCGGTTGATGCTGATCTCCTGAGAACCGTTGCGGCTACTTTTGGCATCACGATCCGGGGCAAAGGCGGGGCAGGGGGTCTGAGTTATGAGGCAGCACTCACCCAGATTTTGGGGCAACTGGCTCAAGGTCAGCCTGTACCGACGGCTCAACCGATCACTATGCCACCTGAAGATGCAGGCACGATCGCTGCTTTGAAAGACCAGGCAAAAACTCTGGCATGGTTTACCGGACAATTAGAAATCCTGGAGCAACAGGTCAAGACTCTCACCCAGGAGCGCGATCGAGCACTCGCCCAGGTGAACTCACAGGTAGATTCTAGTGAGTTGGAGCAACTGCGGCAGGAGAATCAACAGCTTAAACGCGAACGTGATCAGGCTACGGCTAAGTTACAGACCTTCAAACAACTCTTGATGGAAACAGGTATGCCAGAGGAGAAGGACGCAGTCATTCCAGAAAGTCAACTCAGCCCTCAGCCCATTGTCACGTTGTCCCCGATGCCACTGGCAATACCCCAACCAGACCCAGCTAAACCTAAACCTAGCCGCAAGCGGATGCCCGAAGAGGAAGCCTTGCAGCATATCCGCACAGCAATCCAGGCAATTATGCGGTTTAATGACCAGGAGGGCAGAGCCTTTGATGATATGTGGTACATTTCATTTCCCGTTCTGCAAACCCTGTTGCGATCCAATGGGCTGTCAGCGAATCAAAAAACCGTTGCGATCGTGTTTGAGCAGATGCAAGCTGAATTAGAGCAACACCACGACAAACATCAGATTGGCTCCAGGCATAATCGGCGGCATCCTGACATTGAGAAGATTGTAGAAGCGGTGACACTGGAATTAGGGGAGGCAAACAGCGAGCTTGATCACACCCTATAGATCGGCGGCGATAGTAAACAGCGGATCAATCTGTTTGACCACATTACGTTATCTTGAGAGAAGCCCTATTTTTTAGGGTTAGAGAATAATGGCTGACCCTTAACCGATCTTCTTGGTTCTGCTGGTCTACTCAGTACCAGCCTGTAGGGCTAGTTAGGATCAAGGGGAATGTCCAGATCGGTCACGTTTATCCGGATTGATTGCATCGTCGCTCATTATGTTCATACTTCCAGGCTATCAGATCAGGGCACAACTCCACGAGAGTTCCAGAAGTTTAATCTATCGTGGAGAGCGGCAGTCCGACCACATTCCAGTCATTCTCAAAGTGCTGAAGCCTGACTATCCCAGTCTGTCAGACTTAATCCGTCTCCGCAATCATTATACGATCGCCACCTATCTCGACTTGCCTGGGATTGTGCGTCCCTTGGCGCTGGAGCGCGATCGGAATGGACTTGCCCTGGTGATGCCAGATGAAGAATTAATCTCCCTATCCAATTATTATGCCAATTTAATTGAGTGTAACTCAACCCAAATTTTACCAACGATTCTGACAATTGCGATTCAGCTTGCGGATATTCTTGAAGGGCTGTATTGCCAACGGGTGATCCATAAGGATATTCAACCCAGCAACATCTTAATTCACCCCAGAACGGGGCAAGTGAAGTTAACTGATTTTGGGGTAGCTTCGCAGTTACTTCAGGAAACGCAGGAATTACAACCACCCGAAGGTTTAGAGGGAACACTCGCCTATCTCTCGCCTGAACAAACCGGACGGATGAATCGGGGTATTGATTACCGCAGCGATTTCTATTCTTTGGGAATCACTCTGTTTGAATTATTCACCGGCCAGTTACCATTTCAATCTACTGATCCGATGGAATTAATTCACTGTCACATTGCTCAGCCCATTCCCTCTATGGCTGCTTTCAAGCCGGAAATACCCAACAGGGTGAGCGCTATTGTCAGCAAATTGATGGCAAAAAACGCGGAAGATCGCTATCAAAGTGCGCTAGGACTCAAGCATGATTTAGAACTCTGTCTGAGCCAATGGCAGGAAACCGGGACAATTACTGAGTTTAAATTGGGGCAACGGGATGTTAGCGATCGCCTCCTGATTCCGGAGAAGCTGTATGGACGGGAGCAAGAGGTCGCCACTTTACTGGCGGCGTTTGAACGGGTGGTGGGAGGTGGGGCTGTCTCTTATACACATCT